>PLMF01000242.1 GCA_003142355.1 Bryobacterales bacterium | reverse complement strand
CTTATTGGGGTCCGCCCCACAATTCATGCAGGTGTTCGGTTACGCGCAAAGTATGTGGCATTGGCCTGTAACCTCGCCCTGGCGGCGCTCGCGGCGGCAACCGCGGCGGCTGCCACCCGCCCGCATTACGGCGGCACGTTGCACGTCGAAATACGGCAGTCCTTCGAAACACCCGACCCGCCGGCCGCCGGCTACGGAATGCCCGACCTGGCGCGGGCCTTCGTCATCACGCGCTGGGAAGCGGGCCGGCGCGCCATGTACGCGGCCGGCGAAAACGCCCCGGGCGGCCGTCCGTTTCTCGACACCGTGGAAATCGAGATGGCGCGGCCTTTGCGCGACCAATCCATCGACTTCGAACTCGGCAAGACGGACGTGGTGGAACTTGGTCCCAGCGAGTTGCGCCGCCAGCCGGCCAGGCGCAAGCTCTGGCCGTCCGCGCCGGTGCGTCTGGTGGCGTTGGTTTTCGCTCCGCGGGTGGAAGACGCGCGCATCCGTGAAGCGCTGGCGCTGGCGGTGGACCGCGCCGCCATCCACAACGTGCTGCTGCAACGCCAGGGCGAGGTCTCCGCGGCGCTGCTGCCACAGTGGCTCTCGGGTTACGCTTTTCTGTTCCCAGCCGCGGCCGATGCCGCCAGGGGGCGCACGCTGGTGGCGGGGATTCCGGCCGCGGCGCGAGCCATTACACTCGGCGTCGAGGACACCGCGGCGCGGGCCATTGCGGAGCGCATCGCCCTCAACGCGCGCGATGCAGGCCTGGCGGTTTCCGTGGTTCCGCAGGCCGCCGGCGCCGATGTGCGCCTGGTGGAAGTGCGTATCGGGTCACTGGATCCGGCGCGCGCATTGGCGGGCATTGCCGTCTCGCTGGGCCTTCCCGAGCCGCAGCCAGCCGATTCTCCGGTGGCGCTCTACGCCGCCGAGCGCGCGCTGCTCGAAGGCTTCCGCGTCATCCCGCTGTTCCATCTTCCGGATGTCTACGGGGTGAATCCGCGGGTGAAGGGCAAGGCGGGCATCACGCCTCTGGGCGAGTGGCGTTTTGAAGACCTGTGGGTGGAAGGCGGCCGGCCATGACCTTCCGCACCCGCCTGCTGCTCGTCTTCACGGTGGCGGTGGTGGCCTCGGTCGCCCTGGTCGAGTGGCTGGTTACCGACAGCACCCGCCAGGCATTCGAGCGCCTGGAAACGCAGCGCGTGAACGGGCTGGTGGCGCAGTTCCGCAAGCAGTTCGCCGAGCGCGGGCAGCAGATCGTGCGCGCCGTGAATGGCATCGCGGCTTCCGAGGCCGCCGTCAACATCGCCATCTCCGCCGACTATTCCCCTTACTACAACGAAGCCGCGTCGCTCGCCTCGGCGCACGGGCTCGGCCTGCTCGAGCTGGTGGCGGGCGACGGCACGATTGTATCCTCCGCCCAATGGCCCGCCCGGTTCGGCTACAAGCAGGACTGGCTGGCGGAGCCCGCGGATTGGGAATCGCGCGGCGCCTTCTTGAGGCGAGAGGAGATGCCGGATGGCGTCGCGCTGTCGCTGGTGGCGGTGGGCACGGCAAGCGCCGGCGGCCGCCAACTGTATGTCGCCGGCGGGCAGCAGCTCGACCGCGAATTTCTCTCCAGCCTGGTGCTGCCGGAAGGAATGCGAGTGCTCTTGTATCGCAATCTCGAACCGGGGTTTTCGCCGGCGGAGCTGGTGGGTGGGCGAGCCGAGGACGTGCTCCGCGTCCGGCCTCTCATCGAGCAGGTACAACAGCGCAAACGCGCCATCGGCCGCACGCTGGGGAGTGGCGCCAGCGCGGAGACCTTTCACGCCCTGCCGCTCACGGGTTACCAGGAGGATCTGCTGGGCGTGCTGCTGATTGCGAGCTCGCGGCGCGAGTTGGTGGAGCTGGAGTCGGTCCTCCGCCGGACCGGCATGGCGGTGGCCGCGGCCGGCATCCTGTTGGGAATTGCGCTGAGCTGGTGGGCCACCACCCGCGTCACGCGCCCGGTGCTGCGGCTGGCGGAGAGCGCCGCGCGGGTGGCGGCCGGAGACTGGGGGGCGACGGTCGCGTCGTCTTCCGCCGGCGAAATCGGGCAACTGGCGCGCGCCTTCAATCGCATGACCCACGAACTGGTGGCGCAGCGCGAGCGCCTGGTGCAGGCCGAGCGCGTAGCGGCGTGGCGCGAACTGGCGCGGCGCCTGGCGCACGAGCTCAAGAACCCGCTGTTTCCGCTCCAGATCACGGTCGAGAACATGCAGCGGGCGCGCGAGCGCTACCCCGAACAGTTCGACGAAGTTTTCCGCGAAGGCGCCGCCACCCTGCTCGCCGAGCTGGCCAACCTGAAGCAGATCGTCGCGCGGTTCAGCGATTTCGCCAGGATGCCCGCACCTGAAATGCAGCCGGTGAGCTTCAACGAGCTGGTGAGCGACACCCTAAAGCTGTTCGAGCCGCAGCTCGCCCAAGCGCGGGTGCGCGCCAACGTCGAGATCGATCCTCGCCTGCTCCCCGTCCAGGCCGACCCGGACCAGATGACCCGCGTGTTGCGCAACCTCATCCTGAACGCCATCGACGCCATGCCCGAGGGCGGAACTCTCACGGTGCGGACCATGGCCCTCGAGGGTGGCGTGCGCCTCGAGGTTTCCGATACGGGCCAGGGCCTCACTCCCGAGGAGTCGAGGCGCCTGTTCACGCCGTACTACACCACCAAGACGCACGGCACCGGTCTCGGCCTGGCGATTGTGCAATCGGTGGTCAGCGACCACCACGGCCGCATCTCGGTCGAAAGCGTGCCCGGCAAAGGCACCACGTTCCGCATCGAGTTGGGGTAACCGCACTGCCCTGGGAACTCACTCCGGGTCACCTCCTCACAGTTGGCAACTTCGCCGGCGCTGCCGCTGCTTCGCCCTGGTGTCCTGCGGATGCCATCGACGATTCCGGGGCTGCTTGAGATGCGCGAGAATACGGATATAGGATCGCGGCATGGACAAGTCTACAATCGTAGCCAAACTGCGGGAACATGAGAGCGAGCTGAGAGCCGCGGGCATCGAGCATCTGTTCCTGCACGGCTCCTACGCGCGGGGGACGGCTATCCGTAAGGTATCGGATGTGGATGTCATAGCGGAGTTCGCCCCCGGACGGCGTCTATCGCTTCTGGACATGGTCGCCATTGAAAGCCGCCTCGCGGACATGCTGGGTGTCCGCGTGGATCTCTCCCCGGCAAAAGGGCTCAAGGAGCCAGTTGCCGCCAAAGCCTCGCGCGAGGCCATCCTTGCCTTTTAGGGAGCCCATCCTTTCCCTGCGGGATATCCTCGACGGGGTCGACATGATCGTCCGGTTCGTACGTGACATGGACTTGGACGCGTTCCGGGAAGACCCGAAAACGATTGCCGCGGTCGAGCGCAAGCTTCTGCTCATCAGCGAGGCGGCGGTGCGGCTCGGAGAGGATGCGGAGCGTCTGTGCCCCGGCTTGCCGTGGCACAATATCCGCGGCATCGGCAACTGGCTCCGGCATCAATATGACAGGGTGGATGTCGAAACGGTATGGAACACCGTCATCGACGATCTGCCACCGCTCAGGTCCGGGGTCTTGCGCGCGCTGACGCTGCCTCCAGCTAAGCCCGAGGGGTCGGCGCCGGGCTGAAATAACTCCCGGGGCGCCCGAGTCGCGGCGAGATCGGGCAACTGGCGCGCCCCTTCAATCGCATGACCCACGAACTGGTGGCGCAGCGCGAGCGCCTGGCGATTGTGCAATCGGTGGTCAGCGACCACCACGGCCGCATCGCGGTCGAAAGCGTGCCCGGCAAAGGCACCACGTTCCGCATCGAGTTGGGGTGACTCACAATGCGGGTAGCTGGCCCGGCGCATTTCCTCGCGGAGGTAGACTGAGGAGCATATGCCGGATCGTCGTTTCGTTCTCGCGGCTCTCGCCGCGTTGGCCTTGGCTGCACCCGCCCTGGAAGCGGCCGTCATTCCGCGTACGCCGGACGATCTGGCCATTACCCTCGCCGGTGGCAAGCAGGTGACTCTGAGCCAGTACAAGGGTAAGGTGGTGGCGTTGATGGGCGAACGCGCGCCGGCGCCGACGGGAAAGGGCGTCCCAAAGGCCCCGGTGGCATTCGGGCAAGTGCCCCATCAGAACCACCCGCCCTCATCCGCCAACGAGTACGCCAAGGTGCTCGAAGATCCTGCGCGCGATGAATGGCAGAAGCCGCACGATGTGGTGATGGCGCTCGCCCTTAAATCGACGGAAATCATCGCCGATATTGGAGCGGGAACCGGCTATTTCGCGCGCCGCTTCGCCCTCCATGCCGGCAAGGTTTACGCAGTCGATATCGACGACAAGCTGCTCGATATCGTCCGCAAGGGCGCCCCGGCGAACCTCGAGGCGGTCCTGGCCTCTCCCGACGACCCGCGCCTTCCGGAGCGGTCCATCGACACGGTTTTCTTTTGCGATGTGCTGCACCACATCGAGAACCGTCCGGCGTATTACGCCAGGCTCGCCAAAGCGTTGAAGCCGGGCGGGCGCATGGTGGTAGTCGACTTTTTCAAGAAGGAACTGCCGGTCGGGCCGCCGCCCGCCATGAAACTCTCCGATGACGAGGTGGTTGCGGAACTTAAGGCGGCGGGCTTCACGCTCACCAAACGGCTCGACATTCTGCCCTATCAGTACTACCTGTTCTTCGAGAAGCGCTAGGCAGGCAACCGCTCTCTTACGTTCGCGGCTCGGTACGAGGCCTCACGGCGCCTCGCGAGGTCCCATTCCGAGCCGCGAACGTTAGAGAGCGGTCTGACCTTCATTCCTTGCCGGGCGAGGTCTCCGCGGGCAACTCGGTGTGCGCGCTCCAATCCTCCCAGGAGCCGTCGTAGAGCCGGGCGTCATACCCCAGGTAGCGGGCCACAAAATAGACCACGGTGGCTTGCTGGCCGATGTGGCAGTAGGCGACCACGCGATCGCCGGGCTGGATGCCGGCGTCGCGGAACATGGCGGCCAGCAGATCGGGCGTTCTGAATTTGCCGCTTCCGTCGAGCAAGGTGCTGTAGGTCAGGCCGTGCGCTCCGGGAATGTGGCCGGCGCGCTTGCCGTCGGCGTGCCTGGCGCCGGTGTAGTACTCCAGGTCGCGCGCATCCACGATCGCTACGCCAGAGCCGTGCAGGTTCGCCCGCACGTAATCGACGCCGGTGATGACGTCATTCTGGGGGCACGGCTCCAGCTTGCCCCTGATCACCAGGCGGGCTTCCGTCGAAACCGGTCTGCCTTCGCTCTGCCAAACCGGGAATCCGCCATCCAGAACGGATGTCTGCGATCCCAGCCCCAGGGCATCCAGCGTCAGGAAGACTCGCGTGGTGGGCGCCACCATGTCCTTGCTGAAGTAGAGAATGATGTGGGAATCGTTGGTCACGCCGAGTTTTCCGAAGACCTCGACCAGATCCGCCACCGGAGGAAGCTCGAAGGTGAGGCCCGCGAGGCTCTTGGCGACGCGCGTATCGGCGTATTCCAGGTACAGCGCGCCGGGGATGTGACCCTGAACGTATTCGGCCTTTTGACCGATGGAGAGGATCACCAGGTTGGGATCTTCGAGGTGGCCGGCCAGCCAGGCAGTCGAGACCAACATGCTGTTGCGGGTTCCGTGATCTCCACACGCGGGAGCGGCGCCGGCCGTTCCGGCCAGCAGGAAGCAAGCCACGCAGAGTGCCGTAGGGTTCACTCAAATAGGATACCCTCAAACTTGGCGCACCTGTTGATCGTCGACGACGACGCCAGCACCCTGGCGTCCCTGGCGCGGGCCTTCCGCCTGGCGGGCCATGAGGCCACCGTGTGCGATAACGCCGCCCGCGCACTCGAGCTGCTGAAATCGCAGCCGTTCGACATGCTGCTGTCGGACGTGGTGATGCCCGGCAAGGACGGCCTGGCGCTGCTCGAAGACCTGCGCAACCTGGGGATCTCGCTGCCGGTAGTGATGGTTTCCGGACAGGCCAGCATCGAGATGGCGGTGCGCGCCACGCGGCTCGGCGCCGTCGATTTCCTCGAAAAACCGCTCTCCACGGACAAACTTCTCCTCACCGTGGACAACGTCCTCAAGCTGAAGCGGCTCGAGGACGAGAACCGCGAGCTGCGGCAGCGCGTAGGCAAGCACGCCATCGTCTATTCGGGCGAGGCCATGCGGCGTGTGATGGCGCAGGTGGACCGCGTAGCGGCCAGCGAAGCGCGGGTCTGCATCATGGGCGAGACGGGCACGGGGAAAGAACTGATTGCGCGCGCGCTGCACCAGCGCAGCCCGCGGTGCGGCGGGCCGTTCGTCACGCTGAACTGCGCCGCGGTCCCGGGCGAGCTGATCGAATCGGAACTGTTCGGGCACGAAAAGGGATCGTTCACCGGTGCGGCCTCGCGGCACATCGGCAAGTTCGAGCAAGCTCATCGCGGCACCCTCTTCCTGGACGAAATCGGCGACATGCCGACGGCGATGCAGGCCAAGCTGCTGCGCGTGCTCGAGGAGCGCCAGGTGGAGCGCGTGGGCGGCGACCGTCCAGTCCCGGTCGACGTGCGGGTGATCGTGGCCACGCACCGCGACCTGGACAAATTGGTGACCGCCGGCGGCTTCCGGCCGGACCTGTACCACCGCATCTATGTATTCCCCCTCCTGCTGCCTCCCTTGCGCGAGCGTGTGGATGACATCCCGCTGCTGGTAGCGCATTTCGCGGCCGAGGTTGCCGAACAGAACGGCTGGAAGGTCAAGGCCTTTGAGCCGGAGGCCATCCAGGAGTTGCAGCGCCATCGATGGCCCGGGAACGTGCGGGAACTGCGCAACGTGGTGGAGCGATTGTTGCTGTTGGCGGATGGGCCGGTGGATCGGGCGGCGGTGCGCCTGGCGCTGCCGCAGGCGGAGAGCGCCGGGCCGGGCGGCGGGCCGGGGCCGGGCATGCCCGGCCCCTACAGGGGGTCGCTGGCCGAGCGCGCGGATTCGTTCGAGCGCGAGCAGATTCTCGCGGAACTCAAGCGCCACAACCAGCGGATGAGCGATACCGCCAAGGCGTTGGGACTAGAACGCAGCCATCTCTATAAGAAGTGCCAGGCGCTGGGGATCGATCTAAGAGCGCTGCGCAAAGGCGCCGATGCGTGAGGCGTGTTAGAGTTGTGGGGAAAAGGGCCCTATGCTTCGCCCGATTTGTCTATTGACTTTAGTTAGTTTGTTTTCCGGTCCTCTGCGCGCCATCGTGGTAGCCATCGGCGATCCGAGTTCCTCGGTGGTTGCATACAACCAGGTCGTCAACGGGGTCAACCTCAACGGCGTCGTTGAGATTAGCACCAGCGGCGGAATTGGCTGCTCGGGAAGTCTGTTGTCGGATGGCTTCTCCATCCTCACGGCTGGACACTGCATCACATCTTCTTACGGCTCCTCCGTTCCGAGCAGCGTCACCGTGTATTTCCCTGGGTCGGGCGGTCCTGTCGCAGATACGACGACCACCTACTTCGTCGATCCGCTCTGGACGGGAGACTCCACACAGGGCAACGACCTGGCCATTCTTCGTCTCAATCAAGCCGCTCCCTCGTCCGCCACCAGGTACTCACTCTATACCGGTTTTTTCACCACTTCTCCAATCCTGCTGGCGGGTTACGGCGAGACTGGAACTGGGACCACCGGCGGCACTGGAGGATTTGGCGCCTTGCGCCAGGGCCATAACCGCTACGACGCTCTTGGGGCAGCGGTATTCACTGGGTGGTCCAACAAGATGTTGATGGGCGACTTCGACAACGGTACCACCACCAACAATGCTTTGGGTTCCACGGATTCGGACATCACCGACGAAGTCGATATCTCTTTTGGAGATTCAGGCGGGCCTTCGTTTTACTTAGGTCAAATCATCGGCGTTCACGATTTGATCGCGTGCTTTTCGGAGACCGACTCAGGGCCTTGCACCGTTCCGCCCTCCGTGTCAACATCCGACAGCTCCTATTTCGGGCAGCTTTTCGCCGATACCAGCGTCTCCGCCAACGCGTCGTGGATCGAATCGGTGGAGACTCCCGAACCGGCTTCGTGCTCACTGGTCCTGCTGGGGCTGGCAGTTGCGGGATTCCTCGGGCACCGCACGGGGCGCCGGCTTTCGTAAACCTCCGCGCTCACGCCTTGGCCGGCGGTGGCCTGTGCTAATTTCGGAGTAGCCATGGTCAAGTTCCTTGTCGGCCTGATTACCGGCGTCCTGCTGGTGTTTTTGGCGTTCATTCTTCTACTTTTCGTCCTGTTCCAGTTTCGGGAGAAGCCGCCGCAAATCGCGGAGAACTCCGTCCTGGTGCTGCGGCTGGAGGGCGACATACCGGAAAAGCCTCCCCTCGAGCTGCCTGCTTTCCTGGGCGCCGGCGGGCCCGGGCTGACGGTTGCGCACGTCTGGATGACGTTACAGAAAGCCGCCGCCGATTCTCATATCAAGGCCATCGTACTGGAGCCGGAAGGGCTCTCCGCCGGCTGGGCCAAGCTCGAGGAGATCCGCGCCGGCGTGGAGCGGTTCCGCAGATCCGGCAAGCCGGTCTACGCGTTCCTGCGGGCGCCGTCGACGCGCGACTACTACGTGGCCCTGGCTGCCGACCGCATCTATCTCGGCCCTCAAGAGCCCCTGATGCTGAAGGGGTTGCGGGCGGAGATGATGTACTTCAAGAAGACGCTGGAGAAGCTCGGCGTCAGCGTCGACGTGGAGCACGCCGGCAAGTATAAAGACTACGGCGATATGTTCAGCCGCAGCGACATGAGTCCGGAAACCCGCGAGGTGATGACCAGCGTGGTGGATGACCTGTACCAGAACCTGGTGGCGCGAATCGCGGAGGGACGGAAGAAATCGCCGGAGGAAGTGCGGGCCATCATCGACCAGGGGCCGTTCACCGCGGCCCAGGCGCACAAAGCCGGGCTGGTGGACGAGCTTCGGTTCGAAGACCAGGTGTGGGGCGAGCTGAAGGACCGGCTGCATTCGGGCGAACTGAAGAAGGTCGCGGCCGGCGAGTACATGAAGGTGCCCATGGAAGCCGTGGGTCTTCAGGGCAAGAGCCGAATCGCCCTGGTGATCGGCGAAGGCGATATCACCCGCGGCGGGGCCGGCGATGACGGCTCGACTGGGAACAATCTCACGTCTTACGGATTCGACAAGCTGCTGCGGCAGGTAGCCGGCGACTCAACCATCAAGGGCGTGGTGGTGCGGATCGATTCGCCCGGCGGCGAACAGGTGGCTTCCGACGAGATCTGGCGGCAGATGAACCTGCTGAGCAAGAAGAAGCCGCTGGTGTATTCCATGTCCGACCTGGCGGCATCCGGCGGATACTACATCGCCATGACGGGCGACCCCATCGTGGCGTATCCGCAGACGCTCACCGGATCAATCGGGGTGGTGTTCGGCAAGCCCAATCTGCATGGGCTTTACGACAAACTCGGCATCACCAAGGATGCCGTCCAACGCGGGAAGCACGCCGGCATCGATTCCGACTACACTTCGCTGACGCCGGATGAGCGGCAGATCCTGCGGGACGGGGTCGACGAGAGCTACAAGGATTTCGTCGCCAAGGTGGCGGATGCGCGGCGCCGCGGCTTCAACGACATCGAACCGCTGGCGCAGGGGCGCGTATGGCTGGGCTCGCAGGCCAAGGCGCGGGGGCTGGTGGACGAACTGGGCGGCCTCGACACGGCCATCGAGCTGGTGAAGAAAAAGGCCCATATTCCCGCCGGCGAGAGGGTGAGCCTGGTACTGTATCCGCCGCGGCGCAATCTGCTGGATATCGTGATGCGCCGGCCGCAGGACGACATGCTGGAATCGAAGCTGGCGCAGACCTTCGGCCGCATGCCGTTCCACGCCTGGATGAAGGGCGGATTCCTGACGATGATGCCGTATTGGCTGGAGGTGCGGTAGGATGCACTCGCACGGCCACAGCCGCCGCGGAGTCACGGGGAGCGTTTTGGGGTGGTCTCTCGCCGCTACGTTTGCGTTCGTGGCCGTCGAGATATTCGCGGGAATCCAGGCCCACTCGCTGGCCCTCGTTTCCGATGCCGGCCACAACGTCACGGACGCACTGGCGCTGCTGCTCGCGTGGTTCGGTTTTTACCTGGAAGCCAAGCCCGCGGACGAAATCAAGACCTACGGGTATCACCGCGCCGGCGTCCTGTCGGCATTCGTGAATGCGCTGACACTGCTGGCTCTCTCGGCCTGGATCTTCTACGAAAGCGCGCTTCGCTTGCGCCACCCGCGGGCCGTTCACGAAGGCACCATGATGGCGGTGGCGGGGCTGGGACTGGTCTTGAACGGTGGCATCATGTGGGCCTTGCGGTCCGCCAGCCGCCAGGACCTCAACGTTCGCGGCGCCTTCGTCCACATGCTGGGCGACGCGCTGGGTTCGGTGGCCATCGTCGCCGGNNATCGTGTGGACCGCCTGGGACATTATCCGGGAGGCGCTGAATATTCTGCTCGAGGGATTGCCGCGGGGCATCCACTTTCACGACGTGACTTCCGCCATGCGAGCCATCGAGGGCGTGCTCGATGTCCACGATCTGCACATCTGGAGCCTCGGTTCGAGCACTCACGCGCTGAGTTGCCACGTGCTGATCGCGGACGTTCCGCCCTCCTCCAGCGACGCCATCCTGCACAGGCTGAATGCCATGCTCGCCGAGCGTTTCCATATTTCGCACACCACCGTTCAGTTTGAGCACGCCAGTTGCGCCATCTCAGAGAACGGCTGCGCCATTCCCGTCCAGATGGAAGGCCACGAGGGGCACTGAAGCTTTTAGCGATCAGCCGTCAGCTTTCGGCTGCACCTGGCGCTGCCTTCAACTGAGAGCTGATAGCTGATCGCTTCAAAACGCCGTCACGGAGTGAATTCCCTCCGATTCCAGCGCCACCGCCATCTTCTTCAGCGCGGTCTTGTGAATCTGGGACACGCGGCTTTCGTTCACACCCATCACCTCGCCGATCTCTTTCATGGTCATTTCTTTCGTGTAGTAGAGGCACACGACCTGCTGGTACCGCTCGGGCAAGGTTTCGATGGCGCGCGCGAGCGTCACCTGCAACTGCCTCCGCTGGCACATGTGGTCGGGCTGGAGATCCGGCTTGGCGGCGAATTCCTGCGTGCGATCGCGCTCCTGGTCGGAATGTGGCGAGGCCGAAACCAACCCAACGGTCCGCAATTCCATGAGCATGCGGCGCCACCGCTCCATGCTGAGTCCCATCTCTTGCGCGATTTCGCCCTCGGTGGGGGCGCGCCCCAGCTTGGCGCAAAGATCGCGAGTGGTCGAATCCACCTGCTTTTGCCGCTTGCGGAGGTCGCGCGACGCCCAGTCGAGCTGGCGCAGGCTGTCGAGGATGGCGCCTTTGATACGGTGCTTCGCATAACTGTGGAACGCGACGTTTTTGGACTCATCGTACTTGACCACTGCATCGAACAGACCCAGCACTCCGGCGTGGATCAGATCGTCGAGATCCACATGCACCGGAAGGTTCTCGTGCACGCGAATGGCGATCGCTTTGACCAGCGGAAGATGTTCGAGCACGATCCGGTCGCGAACCTCGATCGAGATCCTCGGCCGCCGGCATACAGACACACTTGGCACCCGCATCGCTTTTGTCCTCTTATCGGAGTTTTTTTAGGAGCCGGCTTAAATCTTCCGGCAGCAGTAAGGGTGCAACCTGAAGGCCACTTAGAATCCACGCATAAAGACCTTATTTTCAGTCATAGGTGCTTGGAATCCACGTTCCGGAATGGAACGTGTTTCAGATTGAAACGCAGGGATGTTTCAAAGAGGAACGCAGCCAGCTACCAACCGGCTTTCTTCGCGATGTAGGTCTTGACGGCTAGCCCACCGAGCAAAATCCAGACGGCGTTGCGCATCAGGCCTTCGAGCGTCAAGGCCGCCAGCAGGGCCAGGATTGCGTAGGTACCCATGGCCCACAGGAAGCGGGTGTTCATGAACCTTCAATTCTGCCACGACGGGGCCGGGCATGCCCGGTCCGAAGCGTTGAGGAACGGCGCTCTCGACCTCGGCCCGTCCCGCACCTTGCAGAAGGATGTGGAGTTGGGCGTCCTGCAAATCGTCGACGTCGCCTTGAAGGCCATCTCGCCGGCGATGAACGACCCCGGCAACTTGGGTGGGACAGACCATCGCCTTTCGTGGTCTGTTAACTAGTCGCGCTTTGGCAGGCCTGCCAGAGCGCGCGAACCGCTCATGGCTGAAAACCCTTCCCAACGACTGAGCTCCCAACGGTCCGGCCCCGCTCACGCCAGCCCCGATCTCTCGAGCAGCGCCCGCGGATCGGGGTCTCGTCCCATGAAGCTGCGGTACAACTCCGCCGGGTCTTGGCTGTCTCCCTGGGAGAGGATCTTCTCGCGGAGTTCGCTCCCGATCTCGCGGCTGAAGATGCCATGGTCCCGAAAGCGGGTGAACGCGTCGGCATCCAGCACTTCGGCCCATTTGTAGGAATAGTAGCCGGCGCCGTAGCCCACCGGGCTGCCAAACAAGTGAGTGAAGGCCGCGATCATGGCGTGCTCGGGCGGCAGCGGCGCGGGTACGAATTCCTGCAAGAGGGTACGCGTGTATTCCACCGCGTCTCCATCCCGCCGCGGTGAATAGCGGATGTGCAGGAACAGGTCGACAAAGGCCATACCGAGTTGCCGCATCTGCGCGTTGGCGGCGCGAAAGGTGCGGGCGCGCTTCATCTTCTGGAAGAGGGCGTCGGGAATCGGCTCGGCAGTTTCCCAATGGCGCGCGAACAGGTCCAGCGCCTGGCGTTCCCAGCACCAGTTCTCCATGATCTG
>PLMF01000291.1 GCA_003142355.1 Bryobacterales bacterium | reverse complement strand
AACTGGAAAACGCTCCGTCTGTCCCCGGTTTTTCAGCAGGCGGTGCACCACCAGGTCGGGATACCGCCGGATCGGGGACGTGAAATGAGTGTACGCCTTCGCCGCCAGCGCGAAGTGGCCCACGTTTTCCGTGCTGTACCGCGCCTGCTTCAGCGAGCGCAGCATCAGGTAGCTCAGGATGCGCTCCTCGGGCTTGCCTTCGATCTTGGCCACCAGCCGCTGGTAGTTCCGCGGCCCGATGTTCATCCCCGAATCGGCCACCACGATTTCCCGCCGCCGCTTGGTGCGGTCGCGGTGACGGTCGGTGATGCCGAACTTCTTCACCGGAACGGCGCCGATGCCCAGCGAGTACCCGAAATGCGTGGCGATTTCTTCGAATTCCATCACGCGTTTGGGATCGGGCTTCTCGTGGATGCGGTAGAGCGAGACCGCCCCCGAACCAGCTACCGCTTCGTTGGCCGCCAGCATGAACTCTTCGATGATGCGGTGCGCGATGTTGCGCGGCGCGCGCGTCACCCCCGTCATGGCGCCCCACTCGTCGAATTCGATGAGCGGCTCGGGAAGGTCGAAATCGATGGACCCGCGGCGCACCCGCTTGCGGTTCAGCACCAGCGCCAGCTCCCGCATCAGCTCGAAACGCTCCACCAACGGTCGGTAGCGGTCGCGCAGCGCGGCGTCGCCTTCAAGCACCAGGTGAACGTTGGTGTAGGTCATGCGCTCCACGCTGCGAATCACGCCGGGCGTAAACTCCTGGGCCACGACATCGCCGTTATGATCGATCTCCAGCAGCGCCGAGAGCACCAGCCGGTCCGCATGCGGCACCAGCGAGCAGATGTCGGTCGAGAGCTCGAACGGCAGCATGGGCACCGCACGGTCGGGGAAATACACGCTGGTCCCGCGCAGGCGGGCCTCGGCGTCGATGGGCGTTCCGGGCAACACGTAGTGGCTGACGTCGGCGATGTGCACTTGCAGCGCGTAATTGCCGTTGGCCAGCCGGTCCACCCACACGGCGTCGTCGAAATCGCGCGCGGTTTCGCCATCGATTGTGACAACGTCCATGTCGCGAAAATCGCGGCGGCCCTGGATATCGATCGCATGCGGGATTCGCTCGGCCTGCTCGATCGCCTCGGGCGGAAAGCGATGCGGAAGCTGGTGCTTGCGGATGACGATCTCCACGTCCACGCCGAAATCGTCCGGGCGGCCGAGGATCTCGATCACGCGGCCCGTCTGGTTTTCGTAATCCAGCAGNNGGGATCTCGATCCACTGCTGGATGCGATCGTCGTGCGGGACCACGTACTGCCCGCGGCGCCCGATCCGGAATTCGCCCACCACCCGCGGATGGGCGCGCCTCAGCACCTTGACGATTTCGCCATCCGCGCGCCCGTCCGCTTCGATGCGCGCGATGCGGACCACCACGCGGTCGCCGTGCATGGCCGCTTTCGCGGATTCGCGCGGAATGAAAACGTCTCCCGCAATGCCTTCCACGGGCCGGTCGGAAATCAGGAATCCGTAACCGTCCCGGTGCATGTTGAGGCGTCCCACCGCGAATTCGCGGCTGCCGGCCGTGACGGCGTAATGCCCGGAGCGCAGTTCGATCAGGTCGCCGCGCGCCGTCAGGCGGCCCAGCGCGGTCTCCAAGTCCGCGCGTTCGGCGCCTTTACTTCCCAACTCGCGAATCAACTGTTTGAAGTGAGCGCGGCTGTGCGGCAATCGCGAAATGTGACCGAGCAGGGCGGCGTCCGTCATCTTCCGATTTTACCCGCAACGCCGGTTAATCCCGCATTGACATTGCCGCTATCCGGGGTATCATTTGGTTTACTCCCCCGATTGAGACCTGAAGGCAGCGTGAACTCCACCGGAAACCCAATCGTCCTGGAAACCGATCTCGCGGGCGTCCAGCGCTACGCTCGCGGCAAGGTCCGCGACGTCTACCAGATCGACGGCCGGCTGCTGATCGTGGCCACCGACCGCATTTCCGCTTTCGACTACATCCTGGGCACCGGCATCCCCGATAAGGGCAAGGTGTTGACCCAGCTTTCGATCTTCTGGTTCGATTTCCTGCGCGACCTCACTCCCAACCACTTTCTCACCGCGACAGTCGCGGACTATCCGGACCCGCTTCCTCGATTCGGCGATCAACTCGAAGGCCGCTCCATGCTGGTCCAGCGCGCCAGCATGATTGAGATCGAGTGCGTGGCGCGCGGCTATCTCTCCGGCTCGGGTTGGAAAGAGTACCGCGAGCAGGGCACGGTGTGCGGCATCCATCTGCCGGCCGGTCTGCGGGAAAGCGACAAGCTGCCCGAGCCCATCTTCACCCCCGCCACCAAGGCGCAGTCCGGCCACGACGAAAACGTGCCGTTCTCCCGCGTGTGCTCGCTGGTCGGCGTGGATCTTGCGGAGCGGCTGCGCGAACTGACGCTCGCCATCTACACCCGCGCCGCGCGCTACGCCGAGACCAAAGGCGTCATCATCGCCGATACCAAATTCGAATTCGGCTTCGTGGGCCAACAACTGCTGCTGGGCGACGAAGTTCTCACGCCCGATTCTTCCCGTTTCTGGCCCGCCGACTCCTACCGGCCCGGCGGCCCGCAGTCCTCCTACGACAAACAATTCGTGCGCGATTACCTGGAGTCGATTCGCTGGAACAAGCAGCCGCCCGCGCCGGCACTGCCCCAGGAAGTAGCGGCCAAAACCAGCCAGAAATACCGCCAGGCCTATCGCGTACTCACTGGTCGTGAGCTATGAACTGGCTGGACGTGGTCTTGGTGGTCATTCTCGCGGTGTCGGTGGCCATGAGTTTTCGCAAGGGCCTCTCGCGCGAGGTCATCGGCCTGGCGTCGGTGGTCCTGGCCATCCTGCTGGGAATCTGGTTCTATGGAACGGCGGGATCGTTCCTGGCGCCCTACCTCAGTTCCCGCGCGTTGGCGAACTTCGCGGGCTTCCTGCTGGTGTTTTGCGGCGTGCTGCTGCTGGGGCACCTGGCGAGCTACGTAGTCGGAAGGTTTTTGAGGGTGACGGGGCTCTCGATTTTCGATCACCTGCTCGGCGCGGTTTTCGGAGCCTTGCGCGGGTTATTGATTTCGGTGGCATTGATCATGGCGATCATGGCGTTTTCCCAGGGCGACAAGCCCCCTTCATCCGTGGTGCATTCGTGCACGGCTCCTTATATGGTGGACGCCGCGCGCGGCTTCGCGGCCATGGCTCCGCGCGAGCTGAAGGAGGGCTTTCGGAAAACCTATGGCCTGGTCAAATCGGCCTGGGGGAAGGCGCTCGAACACGGAATTCGAGGGGATTCGAAGAAATGAAAGAAAAATTTGANNTGGAAAGAAGCATGATCCAGTGCGCCCTCGAGCGCAGCCGGGGCAACCAGTCGGCGGCCAGCAAGATGCTGGGCATTCATCGCAACACGTTTCAGAAGAAAATGGTGGAGTACGGCCTGGGCGAGCGCCGCGCTCGCAGGCGCCGCAAACCCATGGCCCGCCAAGGCCGCTTGCGCAAGCGGGAGACGGGCGCCGCGTAGAATGGACCTTCTGATTTTCGATCTCGACGGCACCCTGGTCGATACCAAACTGGACCTGGCCCAGGCCGTGAACACCACCCGCAGCCACATGGGCATGGCGCCGCTCGAAAACGAGCGGGTCTACTCTTATGTGGGCAACGGCGCGCCGCTGCTGATCCGGCGCGCGCTGGGAGACCGGGCCAGCGAAGAGCAGGTCGAGGAAGCGCTCGAGTTTTTTCTCGAGTACTACCGCGAGCATTACCTGGATTACACCACCCTCTACCCCGGTGTCAAGGAATCGCTCGACCGGTTGCATGCGGCCGGCAAGCGCATGGCGGTGCTCACCAATAAGCCGGTTCGTATCAGCCAGGCGATCGTCGATGGCCTGGGCGTCCACGACCACTTCTTTCAGGTCTACGGCGGCAATAGTTTCGACTTCAAGAAGCCCAACCCCATCGGCGTGGAAGCCCTCCGCAAGGAGGCCGGCGTCAGCCGCGACCGTACCTTGATGGTCGGCGACAGCTCCGTGGACGTTCAAACCGCGCGCAACGCCGGCATTCCTTGCTGTGGCGTCACCTACGGATTCCAGCCCGAAACGCTGGCCGATCCCGCCCCCGACCTGCTGGTCGATCGCATGGAAGAACTGGCCGACTGGATTCTCAACCAAGACGGAGGCTGTAAATGAACCATCGTCCCGGCGCCACCGTGCCTGTCACCGGCATCTATTGGTGCACCGTTTGCAAGTTGCCCGCAGCGTTCACCGCGGGCCAGCCCTTCCCCGAGTGCCCGAACATGTGCGGCCGCGGCCTGTGGCAACTGGTAGAAGCCCAGGAAACCCCGCGCAAACAGCCATAGGGGACAGGCTTCGAGTTTCGCTGCCCTTGCGAAACTCGCTGCCTGTCCCCGAATTTCCGTCTGTCCCCGAATTTCCGACGCCCGCTCACTTCCCCAGTGACGCCAGCGTCTCCCGTAGTGTGCTGGCCAGGCTATCCTTCCCTATGCTTCGAATGATGGGCTCGATGAGCCAGCCCAGCCCCGTGGGCACGTCGCGCGTGAGGGAGATGGCCTCGCATTCCACCCACGTCCCGCCGTCGCGCTCCTCGAAGCGCCAGTAGGA
>PLMF01000257.1 GCA_003142355.1 Bryobacterales bacterium | reverse complement strand
CCGGTGGGCTCGTCGGCGAGGAGGATTTCGGGGTCGTTGGCCAGGCTGCGGGCGATGGCCACGCGCTGGCGTTCGCCGGCCGAGAGTTGATTGGGATATTGGCGGAACCGGTCCTTGAGCCCCATTTCGCACAGCAGGGCGGCGGCCTTTTCGGCTCGCTGGCGGAGGCTGAGCGAGCTTTCGAACATCGGCATCTGCACGTTCTCGATGGCGCGCAGGGTGGGCAGCAGATAGAAGGCCTGAAAGACGAAGCCCACCGAACGAGAGCGGAAAGCGTCGAGATCGAAGGAGTGGGCCAGATTCTTGCCGCGGAAAAGGACCTCGCCGGTGGTGGGGACGTCCAGACCGCCGAGCAGGTGAAGCAGCGTGGACTTGCCGCTGCCGCTGGGACCGCTGATGGCCACGAATTCGCCGGCGGCCACCGTGAGATCCACGCCGCGCAGCGCCTGGATGCGGCCTTCGTCATAATGCTTGGCCACGCCGCGAGCTTCCAGCAGGCACTCACTCATAGCGCAGGGCCTCCACCGGGGAAAGGCGTGATCCGCGCCAGGCGGGCGCCATGCCCGCCAACAAACCAATCAGAACGGCGACACACAATGACTCGATCGCCTGCCAGAGAGGAACCACGGGGCTCACAAAGGTGGCGGTAGCAGGCAACGCGGCGAGAATGTGCAGGGCCAGCCATCCGCCGGCGATACCCAGGCATCCCCCGGCAAGGCCCAGAGTGGCGGCCTCGATGAGAATGAGCTTCATCACGCGCACGCGCTTCCAGCCCAGAGAGCGGAGGATGCCGATTTCCCGGGTGCGTTCGAAGACCGACATGGCCATGGTATTGGCAATCCCCAGCGCGCCGATGAACAAAGCGATGAGCGAGGTCCCCCAGGCCATGGAGCGGGCCAGGACGACGAGCTGGTTGTTGCGCGCGCGATCGCCCGCGGGAACGGCTTTGAGGCCGGGGACGGCCGCTTCGATGGTGGCGCGGGCCTGCCGGATCAGCGCCTCGCCGGACTCTCCGTTGGCGGGTTTGCGCAGGCGCACGTGGAAGGCGGTGACCTTGCCCGTCAGGTCGGTGAGCCGCTGCAACTGGTCGATGGGCATGATGGCGGCGCCGATCTCGAGCGCCGAGCCGCCGCGAAAAACGCCCACAACCTGGAACATGGCCCCCTGAATTTCCAGGGAATCGCCAGCCTTCTTCCCCAGGTTGTCGGCCAGCACCTCACCCAGCATGACCTCCAGCACGCCATCGTGGAAGCGGCGGCCTTGCAGTATGTTGAGGGGGGCGAACTCGAAGGAATCCGCGGGCCATCCATAGACCAGGGCGTTGATTTCGGGAGTGAGGTCGACCAGGTTGGCGAGGAACGGTTCGGCGGCGGCGACATCGGGGATGGCGCGGAGCTTGGCGCCCACGGCTTCGTCCACGGAGGTGTTGAGGAACATCTTCTGCACCACCACCAGGTCGGTGCCGGGGCCTTCGTAGAGCTTTAGCCACGCCTGCTCGAAAGACCGCGAGAACCCGACCAGGGCGGTGAAGGCGGCTATTCCGACGGCCACGCCGCACAGGGTGAGCGCGGTTCGCAGCCGGCGCCGCAGAATGTTCTTGAGCGCAACGCGGAAGAAGGACATGGTTGGAGGCCGTCGGCGGTCCGACGCGTAGAAATGAACATAACCTCTGGCAGCGGGGTTGTCAAGNNAGAGGTGCGTGCGCGCTAAGATATGTGTTCGAATGGCTCAGGTTTGCGCAACGTCGGAGCCCGTGTCTGCCCTGAGAGGTTCCCGGGACCGTCCGTGGATACCGCGGTTCTGGTCCGGCATGCACCTCGCCGGCTGTGTCCGGGCGCTGGCGGCCAATCGCTTCCAGGTGCACCCGCGCCGGCTCTCGATGGCTTTCATCATGCTTCTGGCAGGAGCGGTGAACACCATTCTGGGCGCGCTTCAACGACTCCTCTACGGGCGCCGGATTGCGCGCACCGAGATTCGCGAACACCCCATCTTCGTCATTGGCCACTGGCGCAGCGGCACCACCCTCCTGCATGAGCTCCTGGCCCTCGATCCGCGCCATGCCGCCCCCAGCACCTATGCCTGTTTCATGCCCAATCACTTCCTGCTGACGCGGCGGCTCTTCCGCCCCATCCTCTCGCTGCTGATGCCGGCCAGGCGCCCCACCGACGACATGCCCGTGGGCTGGGACCTGCCCCAGGAAGATGAGTTCGCCCTGTGCAACATGGGGATTCCCTCGCCCTACCTGAGCATGATGTTTCCGAACCGGCCGCCGCAGTTTCTCGAGTACCTCACGCTCGACCAGGTCCCTCCGCCGGACCGCGAGCGCTGGCAGCGCGCCCTGCTCTGGTTCCTCCGCTGCCTGACCCTGGATGGCGCCCGGCGCTTGGTCCTCAAGTCGCCGCCGCACACGGGCCGCATTCGGATCCTGCTCGAGATGTTCCCCGACGCGCGCTTCGTCTACATCGTGCGCGATCCTCACGTGGTCTTCGCCTCGACCATGCGCCACTATGAGCGGCTGTTCCGCGATCAGGGTTTGCAGAGGCCCCGCTTCGAAGGGCTCGAAGAGCTGGTCCTGGAGACCGGCCATCGCCTGCACGAGGCCTTCGAGCGCGACCGTCCGCTCTTGGCGCGCGGGAGGTTCTGCGAGGTCCGCTATGAGGACCTCGTGGCCGACATGCCCGGCCAGATGCGCCGCATCTACCAGACCTTGGAGCTCGGTGAGTTTGATCGGGTCCTGCCCGCCATTCGCCAATACGTCGCGGCGCGCGCGGATTATCGGACGAACCGTTACCGGATTCCCCCCGAAACGCGTGAGCGCATCTCACGCCGCTGGGCCGCCTTGGCCCGCGGAGAACTCACCTGCCGCTAATGTCGTAACACCACAGCGAGTCGAGTTCGCGGATGTAAAGCCGCCCGTTGGCGACCACCGGGTGCGTCCATGCCTTCTCCATCGCAACCCTGGTGCGTTTCGGCCGGTCCGGCGGCATGAAGCGTCCCTTCTCGCGATAAGCTTCGGGCGTCGCCTCCGCCAGGATCGCCTCGCCGTTCTCGGTGTGGAGATAAAGCCGGTTCTCCGCCGCGAGAATCGCGCCGCCGCCCGTGCNNGGTGCCATAGTGGGTCGCGCCAACTACCACTGAACCGCCGGCTTTGCTGCTTGGCGGGCCCCGCTGGAGGTAAACCTCCTCGGCTGCGACACCCTGGCCGGCGGCCGTCAGGCGGAGCAGCCCGCCCGGTCCCGGGTTCTGCGAGCTGTAGACGTATCCGCCACTGGTCACGGCTGACAGTATGTTGGTGTTGCCCTTGCCCGTCGCGTCGTAGCGCCACAAGAACTGGCCCGTTTTGGCGTCCACCGCCGCAACGCCTTTTGCCAGGAACTGCACGTACTGCCTGTGGCCGGCGGCCTCCACGATGATGATCGATGCATAGGCCGCGTCGTCGCCGCCCGGCACCGCCGATTTCCAGATGGCTTCACCGGTCTTCTTGTTCAGTGCCACGATGGTGGCCTGCGCGCCGCCCGGCGTCACCACCACCACGTCCCCATCGACCAGCGGCGATTCGGCATAGGCCCACCGCCCTGGATGGCCGCCGAAATCGGTGCGCAGGCTCTTCTGCCATCGAATCTTCCCGCTCACGGTTTCCAGGCACGCCAGGTCGCCATCGGAGCCCAGCGCATACATCAGCCCGCCATCGACGGTTGGTGTAGACCGGGCCGTGGGAAACGAAGGCATCTGGTCGGGATTTCCGACTTTCCCGAGCCTGGTGGCCCACACCTGTTTCCCATCCTGGGTGGAGAGCGCCTGCACGAATTCGTTGTCCAGCCCCCGGTTGCTCAGCAGATAAATACGATTCCCCACGACGGATGGCGTCGCGTAGCCATCGCCGATGTCCTTGGCCTGCCAAACCAGCCGCGGCCCTTCCTTGGGCCACTCCTTCAGCAGCCCGGTTTCGGAAGAAACCCCGTTCCGCTGCGGTCCGCGCCACTGCGGCCAGTCGGCCGCGTACGCCACCAGGGAAAGCAGGATCGCGCCGCACAGAAGCCTTCGCGTTCTCATGATTCACTCCCTGGGTTGATTGTAGAATAAAGGCCCCTGGAGTACCGAATTCCCCATTGTGGGGCAGGATGGCATCCTGCGCGGCGGTTGGCAACCGCCGCTGTCACTGTATTCCGCGAAGCCCCGTAATCCCAAAGTCGCTCCTGTGAACCGCCTTTCCTGGCCACTCTTGACATTCGGACAGTTCTGTCCGACCATGGAAGCGTGAAGGGCGCGGAATCCGAGCGCAGGTCTGCATTTACGTATCCCGCCAAACTCTCAGCCAGATCGGACGGCCGCGTCCTGGTCGAATTCGTCGATTTCCCGCGTGTAGCAACCGATGGCCGGAACCTGTCGGAGGCAATGGAAGAAGCCATTGACGCCTTAGGTTCCGATCTTTCCATTCGCCTTTCGCGGCGCGAAGAAATCCCCGCGCCATCGCCCGCCAAACGCGGCCAGCGCCTGATCCCGGTCCCCTGGTGGCTCGCTCCCAAGCTGGCCCTCTATCTCGCGATGCGGGACCACGGCATCAACAATTCCGAGTTGGCGCGGCGTCTGAACGTCGATGAACGCGTCGTGCGCCGCATGCTCGATCCCGCGCACGAAACCAAAGCCGAAAAGATCCAGGCCGCCCTGGCGGTATTGGGCAAACGGCTCACCATGGAAGTGGAGGACGCGGCTTAGGTCGTTCAGAGAGCGGCGTGGCGCAGACTCTCAGTCTGCCGCGTCCCGACTCATCGGGACGCTCTTTGGACCACCCCCGGCAGGCGTCCCAATCATCCGGCAGGCCCACCTCACTTGTCGCGGCAGGGCCGGTCGGGCTCAACCGGCGCCCGTTCAACGCCGCAGGCTAAGCAGCCCCTGCCGGTAGCCATCGAGCGCCAGGTTCTCGGTGAGACGCCGCGATAGATTCCCCCACCGCCCTTCCAGGGCGCTTCGCACATCTTCCGGCATGTCGATAGACAACGCCACTCTGCTTCCATTATGCAATACCTTCATCCCCGGTTCTCCAGCCACGCAAATTCCGGCGTTGCCGCTGGCCGGGAACGGGAATTCAGAGCGAACCCGGTGGGACTAATTGGGCCTAGGGCTCAACCAGTGCGAGCCCTTCGACTCCTTGGAAGTCGCTGTCGCGGCTAACAAGCGTTGCCTCCATGAGAAGGGCGGTTGCAGCAATCCAAAGATCGTTCTCATCCAGCGGAAGGCCGCGGCGCTGTTGAGATATCTTCACGCTCGCGTACCGATCCGCGGCGGCCGGCGGCACCGGCTCACACCGCAATATTGCGAACAGCTTCCCGGCCTTCGTTTCAAGTTCGGTTCGGCGTCGCCCCTGAGCCAGCCTCTCCAAGCCGAACAGGACCTCCCCACGGGTTATGGTACAAATCGCAACACGGTCGTCGGCTCCAATCGATGACAGCCAGGACGCCATTCGCACATCGGCCCGCATCAGAGCGCTCATCGCGTTGATATCGAGAAGATAGATCGCGATGGATCAGTCCGAAAAAAGGTCTCGTGTCCGGATAGGAAGCCGGCCAGCCGCGATGACGGCGTCGAGTTCGTCGACATCCGCCGAACTCAGGTGCGGCGGTTCCTGCATGGCGCGCAAGACCGCGGCTGGAGATCCAGCGCGAGGTCCGGGGGCGACCTCGACGAGCGAACTCAATTGTTCGAGGGCCAGTTGTTGGACGCTCTTGCGCTGTGCCGCCGCGATCCCCGCAAGGCTCCTCACAAGGTGGTCCGGCACTTCGATGATCAAGTTCGCCATCTGCGTACGCTCCCTGTCCTATTGTGGCGCATCAACCGGCGCCGGTTCAATGCCGCCGCAGATCCTCCAATTCATCGAGCGTGCGCGGCCAGTCGGCGCCCAGCAGCCGGGAAAGCCCGCGATCGGCGAGCACCCGCCCGCCGGTCTGGCAGCTCGCGCAGTAGTTCGTTTCGTTGTCCGCATAACGGATACGGAGAATCTTCGCGCCGCACCGCCGGCACGGTTCTCCGTAGCGCCCATGAACGGCCATGTCTTCGCGAAACGCAGTGACCTTCTCCGGGAACCGCGCGCGCGCCTCCGCCAACAGGCGCCCGACCCACAGTTCGAGCGTGCCGCGAGTCGCCGCGAAGAGCCGGTCCCATTCCTCGTCCGTCAACTTGCGGGTCAGAGCGAGGGGCGAGAGTCGGGCGGCGTGGAGAATCTCGTCCGAGTACGCGTTCCCGATGCCGCTGACGATGCGCGGATCTGTCAATGCCCGCTTCAGAGTCCGGTTTTCACGGATCAGCGCGGCGCGGAAGCCTGCCAGATCGGCCGTGAGAACGTCTATGCCTCCCGGGTCCATGGCGAGCAGGCCGGCCTCGCCCGCCACCACGTGGAGCGATGCCCTCCGCTTGCTGCCAGCCTCTGTGAGCGTGAGCGAGCCCGGCGGGAAATCGAAAGCCGCCAGGTTCTGGCGCCCCCTGAGGGCCGCGTGGGCAGGCTTCCAATGCAGGCGGCCGGCGATCATCAGGTGCAGCACCAGCCAGAGGTCGCCATCCAGGCCAATGGCGATGCGCTTTCCCACTCGCCGCAGTTCGCGCACAGTTCTTCCCGCCGCTTCCGAGAGCACCGGCGTCGTGGTTCGAAGCAGAAACGGGCTTACAAGCCGCACGCCTTCGAGCGGCAGCCCCATCACGCGCGGTTCGAGCGCCGCAATGTAAGCCGCGATGTCCGGGAGTTCGGGCATACTTCCCCAGCTTGCATGCCCCCGGCCGGTTTCGCAAGCCTGTGGGAAGGCCGTACGAAGGGGAAGGTACCGAACCTTCCCCGGCTCCGAGTTCGCGTCGCGGACTCCCGCGCCACGGCCGCGCCGACGAGGACTCCGAAACCTCGGTCACATCTCCGGTGGGCGCGCCATTGCCGAAGCGAAGCCGACGTGCGGCCCTAATCCGATCAAACCCATTTCAACGAGTCGGCCAACCGTCAACTTGGACGGGATAATTGTGAACATTACGGAGTCTGGGATCTGCCCGGCGCAGGCACACGCTTTCCCATGATCTCTTTGCTGCCAGCTACCGCGGAACGACCCCCACGCGATGGACGAGATCGGCGAAGCGTGGATCCGAGCGAAGGGGATCGAGCCCGGGTGCCCCCGGGAGCCAGAACAGGTAGCCATCCCGGGACCGATAAGCCGTTTCGAGCCAATCGAATGCCGCGTCAATATCGCCGAGTCCCGCGTAGATTGTCGCGAAGGCGATCGGCGGGGCCTGACCTCGCGTGAGAAGCTGCTCGAGTTCGCGGAGGAGGCACCCGGCGTCCTCTGTCCGGCCAAGCCGGCCATAAACATGTCCCAGGTAGGCGAGCGATAAAGCTTCGCGCGAATGGCTGAGAGCCTTCTCCAGGACGGCAACCGCTTCCTCCGCCCGGCCCTGATACCATGCGGCCCACCCGAGCACGAAATGAGGCTGAAGGGCATCCGGGAACAGTTCGATGGCCCGCCTGGCCTGCGCCTCCGCCCGCGCGTGCTGGCCCATGTGGGAAAAGATCCAGGCGGCATATTGGTTCGGGAGGAGCGACACGGGATTGAGCTTCAGCGCGCACTGAACCTCTGAGATCGACTCCGAATTCCGGCCAACAAAACATAGAAACAGCCCATAGAACAGGCGCGCGTCCGTGTCGCTGGGGCTCACTTCAATGGCGCGCCGAACTTCCCGCATGGCACCGTCCAGGTCCCAATCGAGGAGCAGGTTCATCCAGGCGAGAGCCACGTGGGCCGTGCTAACGCTGTCGTCGATGGCAAGAGCCTGCAAGGCCAAATGCTTCACGGCGGGGAACACCTCGACGGCCGGGGCGTGCCCCCAATAACCCAGGCAGAAGAGAACGCGGGCATGTTCGGCGAGCCCAAGCGCAAAATCAGGCGCCTTGATAGTAACTTCCCGGCTGTACTGAAACGCTTTCCCGATCCCTTCCGCGCTCATTTTGTCGCACTCTATGCGAGCTTTCAAATAGGTCTCGATGATTTCCGCCGTGGGGTGCCCTCTGGGCCCGGTACCCTTCGGGCCTGCCGCAGCCACGGCCGGCTTCACGGCGCCCGCGGACCTCAACACCTCGGCCACGCATGCGGCAATCGCCCGCGCCGCCTCACGCTGCGTCGTCAATACGGCGGACATGTCGCAGTCGTAGCTCTGGGCCCATGCGTGGCGCTCGGGCTCCATCAGGATCAACTGCGCCGTCAGGCGAACTCGATTGCCCTCATGCAACGCGGCTCCCTCCACAACGCCGTCCACTCCGAGGTCGCGGGCGATCTCATCCAGCTTCCGGCTGCTTCCTTTCAGATGGAGTACGGATTGGCGTGAGATCACCCGCACCGCCGGGATGCGGGCAAGTTCCGTTATGAGCGCATCGGTCACGCCATCGGCGAAGTAATCTCTGGCAGGATCGCTATTCAGGTTGGCAAAAGGCAGAACGGCCAGCATGGGCTGCGCGAACGGCCGCTGTCGCTTGGTCGGCGCGATGAAGCGGTAGCCTCGGCGGGGAAGCGTCTCGATGTACCGGGGGGCGTGCGCCTGGTCGCAGAGAACCGAGCGGATGCGGTTCACACAATAATCGATTCCGATGTCATAAACCACGAACGTGGACTCTCCCCACAGCCGGCGGCGTATTTCCTCCCGGCTGACTAGTCTGCCTGCCTCACTGACCAGAAGGCACAGAACGCTGGCGGCCTGCGGCTGAAGCTTCAGGATCGTGCCGGACCTCCACAACTCACCGGTCCCCAGGTCAAGCTCGAACGTATCGAAGGTAACCCGGCCGGAGATCGCAGGCATGCTACCGGAATTATAGACCCCCGGCTCCGCAAACTCAATCTTTCCATCAGTTTGGACCCAAAGGAAAAACCAAGCCAGATCCAAGCCGTTATTTGTGGACGGGAGAACACTCCCGGCGTAACGTGGCCTATGAAAGGAGCATATTCAACATGCGACACCATCGAACTTTCGCACGCGTGGCAGCCCTGCTGCTTCCGCTTTGCAGTTCTTCCTTCGCCCAGTGGCGGTGTTCCGCGGACACAGTGCGCGGAACCTGGGCGTACCAGGGTCACGGCACGGCCATGATGAACGTCCCCGGCAGCTCCAGTCCCGTACCGGTTCCATTCACCGGGCTGGGAATCGAGAAGATCGACCCCCAGGGCCGCTACACCGTCCATGCAACGATGTCAGCCGGCGGACAGGTCCAGGACGTTGACTCTTCCGGTTCCATTCAGGTGAATCCGGACTGCACGGCAACGGACACGTACACATCCGGCTCGGTGCAAGGCGCCGACCGGCTGATCATTCTCGACAACGGCAACGAGATGCGCTCGATGCCCACGAAGGTCCCCCTGGGTCCCTTTGCCGGCATGTCTTACTTTCGCCGCCTCGCATGGGGTGATGCGCAGTGCACCAGCGACATGGTTCGCGGTGCATACGCCGGGTGGCGCGAGGGGACCATCATGATGCCGGTCCCCGGCCAGTCACAGCCTCTGTCCCTCCCCTTCTCGGCACTCGTCACATTTACGGTTCAGTACGGTGGAGCCGTCACTGCCGCGTCTACCGCATCAATGGGCGGCACCATCGTCGATTTCGAAATGCCGAAGGCTTCGCTACAGGTGAATCCCGACTGCACCGCCACCCTGAACTGGAGTGGATACCCAAAAGGGTTCCCTGGCCAGACGTCCACAGGCACCGTCAAATACATCGTACTGAACTACGGCAACGAGTTGATCGGCATGGACACGCAAAGCTCCAGCGGTTCGTCGATCGTGATCGAGAGTGACAAAAGGATTTCCATGATGCCAATAACTCCCGACCGGTAGATCTGCGAACACTCTCCCGCGGGCTGATCTTGACCAGGCAAGGGCGGCCGTTCTGGCTGGCTTCGCCAACATAGGGGATGGCCGCCTGTTCCGGTGCCTGTGCTTTCCAAGGACCACCCTCGGCTATGCGGAACCCTCCGCTTGGCCGTATCACGCCATTGCGATCCTCAGAAAGAGCGGAACTCCCGATTATTCAGGTCGTTCCGGGCGATTTGGCCAGATCGGAAACGAGAAACGCCCTGCGATCCCGTAAAGCTGCATGAGACTGAGACTGTGGTACGCGCGGTCGATCTCGGAATCCCTGCTGGTCTCAGAGATCTTCCGAACGAAGCCCGGTATCCTTTGCGATCTTTGCCAGCGCCGCCGGCCCGACTTCCTCATTGCCATGAAAGCAGAACGTGAAGTTTCGCCACCCGGGCTTTTGCAGCTTCCTGCGAGAGCCCCCTGCTCCTCCAATGTCCACCCCAATCCGACCAGCGCGCAGACGCGCCTGGCTTTTGTGGAACTCCAGGTGCTCACGCCGCAAACAGGACCCGCAGGGGTTGTGGTAGTTCCTCGCCGCTCTCCACCATGTCAGCGAGCACCTGAAGCGCGATCGCCTTCGCCTTCCGGAGAGCGGATTCCTCTGTGTCGCCGTAGGCCATCACGCCTGGTAGTTCGGGAACAGAGGCCAGGAATCTCCCATCCTCTTCGCGCTCGATCTCAATCTGCAGAGGTTGGATCTCAACCATAGGTACCTACGGCGAGTCTAACGGAAACCGAGCCGGCTTGCACCCCTCATCCAGCCCGCTTCATAGCCCGACCCATTCCGGAACCGCCTCGCTCCGCCACACCACCACACCCGCGTTTGCCACCAGAAAGAGCCGAGCGTCGTCGCCGGAATTGTCATAGAACTTGGCCGTATCCGCCAATCGCAGCGCCAGCGCGGCATTGGCGACGCTCCTGGCGTACCGGCTCCGTACGTCGGCATCCGGAACGAAATGACCGCCGCGCGCCGCCCGATTCCGTACGCGTGTGATACATCGGTCCGGGCTGTCCAGCCCAACAAATACCAGGTGGATCTCATACCCGCGGGATTTGGCTTGGCGGATCAGGTCCACCCTGTTGCGGCTGGAAAGAGTCGTCTCCACCGCAAAACTCACTCCCCGATTGAGATACTCCGCCGTCCGTTTCAAGACTTCCCTTCCGGCGGCGATGGCCGCGGCGGATGGATTCAACGGATTCAAACCGCGGGCTATCGCATCGGGATCCAGCAGGCGCCCGCGGCCCTCGAAATCGGCGGATCTCGTGAGCGTGGACTTTCCGGAGCCGTTCGGCCCTGCGATTACCGTGAGCGTGGGCACGCTGCCTCAGGCGACATGCGCCGTCAATTCGCGGATGACTTCGTAGTTCTCGCCGGAGGGCGCACCCGGAATCCAGCGGATCTCGAATCTTCGGCCATCGGGGCACTGCATCACATTGAGACCGTCGGCGTCGAGATAGAAGACCGGAAGCCCGGCCGCAAGCGTCTCCAGGAAGGCTTGGTGGCCCGCGGCCCGCACCGCCTCGTCGAACTCCTTGCTGGCGAAATCGTAGGCGACAGGCATACTTAATGATACACGCCAGCCGCCCGAGGCTTCCTGGCGCATCGTGCCGGCCCCCGGAGCCGGTTTTCAGTCACAACTAATTTCACGAACAACTCCTATCCTGCCATCACCCGGCCCCGCCGAATTTCAGAGTCAAGCCCCTCCTCATGCGATCCTCAAGGCGGAGGGCAATACCAACGTGCCGCGCTCACAACATGCCGTGTCCCCAAAACAGCCCGATCAGCCCCAGATGGAACGCCAGTACCGCCTCGCCATAGATGACTTCGACAAGCTAAAAATCCCTCCAAGCAAGAGTTACGAAACGAACCCAATCCCATTTTCGAACACCCGGGAAGCGCGCGAGTGAAATTTACGAAACGAACCCAATTCTTCGCCCCCGGCCCCCCGTACCTCGCGCTCACAGCCGGCGCCGCTTTCGAACACCTGCGAGGCGCGCGAGAAGAATTTACGAAACGAACCCAATTTCGAGCCCAATCCCAACAAAATGAAACCACTTGCACACTTTGCGAAACGAACCCAATTCTCGCCCGGCCCCCGCTTTCCGGCCCCCCGTACTAAACTGATAGCAACCGCCATGCCCGCCTCCCAACCCCTATGAGAATCCTCGCGCTCACAGCCGGCGCCGCGCGAATGTATTGCGGCAGTTGCCTCCGCGACAACACCCTGGCGGCGGAACTCAAGAGGCAGGGTCACCACGTCGTCCTGCTCCCCCTGTATACGCCCACCCGCACCGACGAGCCCAACGTCAGCGAACCCACGGTGTTTCTCAACGGCATCAGCGTGTGCCTCTGCCAGGAGGCGGCATTCTTCCGCCGGCCGCGCCCGCTGCTCGACCGCCTGTGGGATGCGCCCTGGATGCTCAAGCTGGCGTCCCAAACCTCGATCCGGGTCAACCCGCATTCGCTCGGCGCCATGACGGTTTCCATGCTGCGCGGCGAGGCCGGCCATCAACTCAAGGACATCCGCAAGTTGACTACCTTCCTTCGCACTGAGGAGCCGCCCGACATCGCGATCTTGCCCAATTCTCTCCTCATCGGCCTGGCGCGGCCCATCCGCGAAGCGTTGCACCGGCCGGTCGCTTGCACCTTGCAGGGCGAAGAGCTCTTCCTCAACCAGTTACTGGAGCCGTACCGGTCGCAGGCGCTGGAACTGATCCGCGCCAAGGTTGAGGATGTCGATGGCTTCTTGGCTGTCAGTGAGTTCTCGGCCGACTACTGGCAGAGCAAACTGGGAATTCCCGACCGCAAGTTGCACGTGGTCCCGNNGTCGGTTTCTTCGCGCGCGTCGCCCCTGAGAAAGGACTCCACCTGCTTGCGGAAAGCTACGTGCGCTTGCGACGCGAGAGCGATTTCAGCGGCTCGGCCCTGGAGGTAGCCGGTTATCTGGCGCCGGAGCATCGCGGCTACCTGCACAGCGTAGAGCGCCTCATGAAGGACGCCGGCCTGGCGCACGAATTCCACTATCGGGGCGAGCTCGACCGGGCACAGAAGATCGAGTTCTTGCGGAGCCTCAATATCCTGAGCGTCCCCAGCACCTACGATGAGCCGAAGGGGATCTTCCTCCTCGAAGCGATGGCCAGCGGCGTCCCCGTGGTCGAGCCCCGGCGCGGGGCGTTTCGCGAGATCCTGGAGCGGACCGGGGGGGGAATCATGGTGGAGCCCGGCGATGCGGCCAGCCTGGCCGACGGCATCTACAGCCTATGGAAGAACCCCGAGCTGGCCGCGGAGCTTGGGCGCCGAGGCGCCGAGGGCGTTCGCCAGTTTTACAGCGCTTCGCAAATGGCCGCGCGCGCGCTCGCAGCACTCCAGGTCATCGCCCATGCTTGAGATCTCGGGCGTCACCAAGCAGTATCCGACGCCGCGCGGCCCTCTCACGGTGCTCTCGGATGTGTCCCTCTCGTTGAACCGCGGCGAGGCGGCGGCCATCATGGGGCCATCGGGCTCGGGCAAGAGCACCCTGCTCTACATCGCCGGAGCGCTGGAACCGCCCACCGCCGGCACGGTGACACTGGGCGGCGTCAATCCGTACACCGTTCCGGAAAAGGAGCTGGCGGCATTTCGCAACCGGTCCATCGGTTTCGTCTTCCAGGACCACTGCCTGCTGCCGCAGTGCTCGGTTCTGGAAAACGTGCTGGTCCCCACGTTGGTGGCGAAAGATCGCGCCGTCTATCCCGCGCGCGCCCGCGACCTGCTCCGTCAAGTGGGTCTGGAAGACCGGCTCGATCACCGACCCGCGGAGCTCTCCGGCGGTGAGAAGCAGCGTGTCGCCTTGGCGCGTGCGCTCATCCTGCGGCCGAACCTGCTGCTCTGCGATGAACCCACCGGCAACCTCGATGAGTCTTCGGCGGAAATGGTGGCCGCTCTTCTGCTGGAACTGCACGCCCGGCAGCAGACCATCCTGATCGTAGTGACCCACAACCCCGCGCTGGCCGCGCGATTTCCCAGTCGGTACGAACTGCGTCATGCGACTCTACACCCTGCTGGCGCGTAATCTCGCGTGGTACTGGCGCACGAACGCGGCCGTGCTGCTGGGGGTGGCCACGGCCACGGGAGTGCTCGGCGGCGCGGCCCTGGTGGGCGAATCGGTGCGCGCTTCCTTGCGCGACCTGGTCCTCGATCGGCTCGGCAACACCGATTCCATCATCACGCGCCCCGGCTTCTTCCGCCAGGATTTAGCCGCCGGCACGCCAATCATCGCCTTAGAAGGAGTTGTCGACCACGTAGCCGGAGTGGAGGTCTATGGCATGGACACGCCCCAGGTCCTCATCACCCCCGCCCTCGCCCAAGAGCTCGGCGCCAAGCCCGGCGACGACATCCTCCTCCGCATTCCGAAGCCTTCTTCCATCCCGCTCGAGTCCCTGCAAGGCCGCAGAGACGACGCCATCAGAACCATAAGGCTGACGGTGGGGCAGGTCCGTGACCTGCCCTCTTTCTCGCTGCGCCCGCAGCAAGGCGACGTCCGCGCCGTGTACGTCCCGCTCGCCCGCCTCCAGCGCGACCTGAACCAGCCCGGAAGAGTCAACACCATCCTGGTAGACCACGCTTCGATAGACCTGAAGCGGCACTACACCTTGGCCGACGTCGGCCTCCGCGTCCGCACCCTCGAGAACCCCGCCTGCCTGTCGCTCGAAAGCGACAGCGCTCTGATCGGCGATGCGGTTGCCGCCGCCGCCCAATCGCTCGGCTTCCGCACCCAGCCGATTCTTACCTACCTGGCGAACGCCATCCGCATCCGCGATCGCGCTATCCCCTATTCCGTAGTGACGGCGCTCGACTCCGAACTCGCCGACGATGGCATCACCCTGAACGACTGGGCCGCCCGCGAACTCGGCGCGCAAGTAGGCGACCCGGTTACTCTCGAATACTACGTCTGGCGCTCCGGCGCACTGCGCACCGAGACCGCGCCATTCCGCGTCGAGCGCATCGTCCCACTGGTCGCCGACCCGAACTTCGCTCCCGACTATCCCGGCATCACCGAATCCCGTAACCTCCGCGATTGGGACCCGCCCTTCCCACTCGACATGACCCGCATCCGCCCCGCCGACGAGCAGTATTGGAACCGATACCGCACCACGCCGAAGGCCTTCATTCGCCTCGCACGCGGACGCGCGCTATGGGGCACGCGCTTCGGCAGCCTGACTTCCATCCGCATCTTCCCGCCGTCTCCGGACTTCGCCGAGGCGCTCCGCACCGCGCTCGATCCCGCCCAAGCCGGTCTCACGGTGGTCCCCGTGAGAGCCCAAGCCCTGGAAGCCGCGCGCGGCGCAACCGATTTCGGCGAATACTTCGTCTACTTCAGCTTCTTCCTGATGGCCTCAGCCCTGCTGCTCACCGGCCTATTCTTCAAGCTCGGAATCGAACAGCGTACGCGCGAAATCGGCGTCCTCCGCTCGCTCGGCTTTTCCGCATCGAGAATCCGAACCCTGTTCCTGCTCGAAGGCGCAGCGCTCGCGATAGCCGGTGCCCTAGCCGGCGTCGGGGTCGCGCTATTATACGGCGCGCTAGTCCTGCTGGGCCTGCGCACCTGGTGGTTCGACGCCGTGGGGACCCGCTTGCTTGGGCTGCACGCCTCCATTCCGCCGCTGGCTATCGGCGCCGCCGCCGGCGTAGTGACCGGCCTAGCCTCCGTAGCATGGACCCTGCGCGGCCTGCGACCAGTCACCCCCCGCGCCCTGCTCGCCGGTGACCTTGGTGCAGCTTGGTGGGGCAGGCGGTTCCGCCTGCCAATTCTCGCCGTTCTCCTCGCCGCCGGATCTCTGTTCGCCAACCAAACCGCTGGCTTCTTCTTCGCCGGCACCTTCCTACTCATCGCCGCTCTGCTATTCCAATCCGCCTGGCTCCACGCGCACAACTCCCCAGCCGTAGGCGGCCTCGTCGCGCTGGGCCTGCGCAGCGTGCGATACCGCCCCGGCCGCGCCGTCCTGTGCATCGCCCTCATCGCCTCGGCAACCTTTGTAATTGCCTCCCTCGAAGCCTTTCGCCGCGATGCTTCTCCCCCCGGCGCCTTTCAGTTGGTTGCGGATTCCGAGTTACCGATCTTTCAAAACATCCCCCCGCTCGAAGGCGTGGACTTCACCCCTTTCCGCGTGCACCCAGGCGATGACGCCAGTTGTCTGAATCTCTACCAACCCCAGAATCCGCGCATTCTGGCGCCGCCCCCGCGGAACCCCTGGCCGCTGCTCGATTCTCGACTCCCGGGCGGCGCCGTTCCGGCCATCGCCGACGCCAATTCGCTGACCTACTCGCTGCACCGCAAGCTGGGCGAGGAGTTCGACTTGGCCGGGGTCCGCTACCGCATTGTGGCGGCGCTCCAGGACAGCGTGTTTCAGGGCGAGCTGCTCATCTCCGAAGAGAACTTCCTNNTCCACAAAGTGGAGAACACCTACATTTCGACCTTCCGCGCGCTCGGCGGTCTGGGCCTGCTGCTGGGCACTGTGGGATTAGCGGCCGTGCTGATGCGGAACGTGCTGGAGCGGAGAAGAGAGCTGGCCCTGCTGCGCGCGGTCGGCTACCGCCCGCGGCATCTCTTCACGATGGTGCTAGCGGAAAACGTCTTCCTTCTGCTGATGGGATTAGCGACCGGCGCCGTGTGCGCCGCGCTGGCCACAGCGCCCGCGGTTTTCGCGCGCGGCGGTCACGTGCCGCTGGCCTCTTTGGCCATTCTGTTGGCTCTCGTCGCGGCCGCCGGAATCGCGTCGTCGTCGTTGGCGACCGCCGCCGCTCTCCGCTCTCCGTTACTCGACGCGCTGAAATCGGAGTAGGCTCAGCCCGCGGCCTGCACTTCCTTCACGGCCTTGGTGAAGCTCGCCAGCGGGTCTGCCAGCGGATGGTACTCCATGCCGATGTAGCCGGTGTACCCGGTCTTCCGAATGGCCTGGTACACGTTGGGCCAGGCGATCTCGCCCGTGCCCGGGTCGTTTCGTCCCGGGTTGTCGGCCACGTGGAACACCTTGACGTATGGTGCGGCCTCCGTCAGCGTCCGGATGATGTTCCCTCTGGATATCTGCTCGTGATAAATATCGAACAGCAACCGCACGTGCGGCAGGTTCAGGTCCTTCACCAGTTTCAACGCTTCCACATTGCTGGTCAGGAAGCAGCCCGGGTGATCGACCAGCGAGTTCAATGCCTCGACGAGCAGGGTGAGCTTCGCCTCGGCTATCAGGTCGGCTGCCCGTTTGAGGCCTTCGGTCAGGCTGGCGTATTGTTGTTCGGTCGATTTTCCCGCCGCCGCGAGGCCGCTGGTCACGCTGACGTGCGGGATCTCCAGTTTCTTGGCGTAGACGATCGCGCTGCGTATATCCGCCAGGAATGTTTCGCGGTGTGCCGGATCGACGATGGAGACGGGCCTCTTTTTCCAGTCCTGCTGGGCCAACACCGTGTCCACGCCCAGGTGGAGTGACCGGCAAAGGCTCCGCACCCGCGCCACGTCGGCATCCGACCATGCGGCGTACTGCGTCAGCGACTCCACCGACTGGAACCCGGCGTGGGCCGCGAATTCAAACTCCTCGTCGATCGAGCCCTTGAGCATTTCCAGCATCAAGGTCATCTTGATTCCAGTGTTCGCGGGCGCCGCGGGCTGGCCCTGGGCCGCCAGGCCTGTGGTCAGAAGCCCGGCGGATTGCATGAAGGTTCGTCGGTTCATCGCATTCAGATTATCACGTACCAAAACAGTACAACCGCCCGTCCTGAGAACCAATCACCACTCGCCCCGCGGCTATCGCCGGAGAGGCTGACAGTGGCGCGCCGGCTTCGAAATCCCAGAGCTTCTTTCCGGTGGCCAGTTCCAGCACGTAGAAATGCCCGTCGTTGGAACCGATGTACACGCGGCCGTCCGCGATGGCGGCGGACGAATCGACGCGCGCCTTGGTGGCGAACATCCAAATCACCTTGCCGGTTCTGGCATTCAGGCAATGGACCGCCTTGTCGCGGCCGCCCACAACGATGCGGTCGCCGGCCGCCGCCGCCGAGGAGTAGAACGGGAACTGGGCGGCCTTCCGCTGGTACCGCCATAGAATGCGCTTCTGACGCACGCTGGCGCCCACTACTTCATTGTTGAAATTGCCGAAATACGCCCACTCGTCTTGCATGGCCGGAGAAGCGGCGGCCGGGCCGCCCGCCGGGAACTGCACCACTTCCCGACCGTCCGCCAGGCGGATTCCGTGAAAGACTTCATCGCAGCCGGAGACATACGCGACGCCGCCCGAAACCGCCGGGGTCCCATGCACGTAGCTACTAGTCGTGAATTTCCAAATCAGCTTGCCACTCCGCCGCGAGAGGCAGTAGAGGTTGCCGTCGTAGGAACCGATGAGCAGCCGCTCGCCCGAGATCACCGGCGACGATCGGATTTCGGCCTCGGTCTTGAATGTCCACAGCCCTTTCCCGGTGGCCGCATTCACGGCGTGCAGGACGCCCGCGAGATCGCCCACATACACGATGCCCTCGTCGACCGCCGGTGAGGATTCGCCGATGGAATCCGTGGCGCGGTACTTCCAGCGCAGCTTCCCGGTCGCGAGGTCGATGGCCAACAGGTCCTTCGATTGCGACCCCACGTAGACCGTTCCGCCCGCAATCGCGGCGGAGGATTCGATGGATTCGCCAGCGTCATAGGTCCAGAGCAGCTTCAGGTTCGCCGGAACGGAGCCGGTGGCGACGCCCGTCAATTGCGGGTTCCCCCGGAATTGCGGCCATTCGTCCGCCGCGCCCAGCAGGAGAAGAAGGAAAAGGGGACAGACGCATTTACTGCCGAACCTGCAAAAATGCGTCTGACCCCTTTTCCTCATTGCGCGATCGCGAAAAGCTGGTTCCGGTTGGTTACAAACAGGGTTCCGTTGGCTGGGACCGGCGTGGAGTAGACGTTGCTCCCCATGCTGACGGTGGCGACCACCTTCTCCTGCTTGCCCGCTTCCATGATGAGCACATCGCCGTCTTCGTCTCCCAGGTACACTTTGCCGTCGATCACCATGGGCGAGCCCCACACGGCCGAGAGCGTGTCGTGAGTCCAGTATGGCTGGCCGGTGTTCACATCCAGACAGTGCAGATAGCCGGTGAAATCGGCGTAGAACAGCAGCCCGTTCGCAATGGCGCCAGTTGAAATCGAGCGCTTGATCTTAGCGTAATGCCAGAGCCGGCCGGTTACCGTGATGTCGCCCCGCTTGGTCGCGTCGATGGCGTAGAGATGCCCGGGGCCTTGGCCGCTCTCGGGGTCCTGGCCGTTGGCGATGAAGACCCGGTTCTGCCAGATCACGGGCGTGGAGACGATCTCGTTGCGCGTCCTGGGCCAGACCGAATCCTTGGGGTTGGTGTCGAACTCCCACAGCTTCTTGCCGGTGAGCGCCTCGTAGCCGCGCACCCAGCCATCGCCCTCGCCGATCACTGCCTGAACCACGCCGCCGATGGCGCCCACCGCGGGAGAGGACCACTGTCCGTCCAGGATTCGATCGCCGGCGCCATTCGCCTGCCACACCAGCTTGCCGGTGTTCTTATCGACCGCAATTATAGAGGGCGCCTTGGGAGCGGGTACGCCGTTGGAGGTGCC
>PLMF01000339.1 GCA_003142355.1 Bryobacterales bacterium | reverse complement strand
TCGGACTTCGGCCTTCGGGCTTCGTCCTGCAAATTTCACCCCTCATCCTCCCAGCGAACTTGGGTCGCTCACATCGCCTTTGTTGAACTCCACATACTCTTCGGTCAGGTCAGCGGCATACATGAGCGCGCCGGCTCGGCCGAGGTTGAGATTAATGTGAAGGTCAAATTCCTTGGGCGCGACCGCAGCGCAGAGCGTCGTGAAGGTGGCCTTGGTCGGCTGCCCGCGCTTGAGGCTCCAGAGAATGTTACGGCTGCCGGGCGCGCTGTAGCCAATGTCCACCTTCTCCTCGACAACGGTTGCCGGGCTGTAACCAACGGCGGCGATGATGCGGCCCCAGTTGGGGTCGCCGCCGTGAATTGCACATTTGACAAGGTCGTAATTCGCGACAGCACGGGCAGCTTTTGCAGCATCGGTTTTCGATGCCGCGCCGTTTACGACAATAGTAAACATTCTTGTCGCGCCCTCGGCGTCGAGAGCCATCTGCTTGGCTAAATCCGTAGTAAGGGCGGCAAGGGCGGCAGCGAATTTATTATATTGCGAATCTGCTTTTGCTATCGGTTTGTTCCCGGCAAGGCCGGAAGCGAGAATAATCGCCGTATCGTTTGTGCTTTGATGGCCGTCAACGGTAAGTTTATTGAGGGAATTGCCGACAGCATCTTTTAAGGCTTTCTGCAGCAGCGGTTTTGTGATATCGACATCTGTTGTAATGAAGCAAAGAGTGGTCGCCATATTCGGCCCAACCATTCCAGCTCCTTTTGCGGTGCCAGCGATAGATATTTTCGCGCTGCCGATTACGATTGTTCTAAATGCCTGTTTGCAGCGGGTATCGGTTGTCATAATGGCCTGGGCAAAATCATTTCCGGTTTTTTGACTGCTCGACAATTGCGCCGCGGCGAGAATAATTCCTCTGCTGATTTTATCCATCGGCAATTGATGGCCGATAATGCCCGTTGAAGCGATGAGAACCTGATTTGCTTTTGCGTCGATAAGCTGGGCAGCGGTTTGGCACATAGCCTCGGCATTTTTTAAGCCCAGTTTGCCTGTGCAGGCATTGGCGATGCCCGCATTGGCGACAATTGCCTCGGCATTGCCAGTTTTGATGTGCTGCTTGCAGACGGTTACAGCCGCTGATACGACTTTATTTGTCGTAAAGACGCCGGCGGCTTTTGCGCCTGTCGGACAGGCAATAAATCCGATATCTTTTTTGCCTGAGATTTTAATTCCGCAGCTGATTCCTGCCGCGAGAAATCCTTTCGGTGCCGTTACTGTAGTGTTTTTCATTTTTGCATTCCTGTTGTGTTATAAAGTTTTTGTATCTTTGCTTCTGGGGTCATTTATTGAGCCGGGGCCGTTTGTTAAAATCCCTTTCATCGCGAGGTCTCTGAACTGGGCCGAGGGGTCGTAAAAAGATTTTGCAGTATCGACAGTATTAACCATTATGCCGGGCTTATGAGTTTTTAATTCATTTACAATTTCGCCGTCGGGCTGGATAAAACAGGATGGATACGGAGCGATTTCGCCGCAGGAGTTTGCCAGACTTACCCAAAAATAATTCGAAGCGGCATTTGCCTGCATTGTCTGTCTGATTATATGTCTGTGCACACTTTGCTCTTTCTGTCGGGCATTATAAAACGACTGAAAGATACACTGAACATTTAATTTTCTCAATTCTCTATACAATTCAGGAAAACGCAAATCAAAGCATATAAGCAGGGCGCATTTTACGCCGTTAAGTTCAAAAGTTACGAACCTGTCACCGGGCGTGTAATAATTCAAGTCGCTATTGGTGCAGAAACGTTTGTCGTATCTGTCCTCAATTTTGCCCTGTGGATTAATCTGCGGATTAATAAGATACAGACAATTATGCGGCTTATTCGGCTCAGTAAGTTTGTGTGTGCTGCCAAGGACGACCCATAGCTGCAATTTGCCGGCAAGGGCCATAATTTTTTTGGTCTCTTCGACAAGCAAAGGCCAATCATAGCCATCGAGAGAATCGAAATCAACACCTGCGTAGCCGCTTAAAGCGCATTCGGAGAAGTGAACAATCTCGGCGCCGAGTTTTTTTGCTTTGCGCAGATACTTCTGAATATATTTTGAATTCTGCTCGACAATTTCACTTACAGGAAACTGGCAGGTCGCAATTTTAATTGTTCCGGGATTCGCCATTGCTATAAAAGTCCTGCGGTTTCATCGAAACCATACATAATGTTCATATTCTGGATAGCCTGGCCGGAAGCGCCTTTTATCAGGTTGTCTATGGCACTGAAAATTACAATCTTGTCCTTGCATACAGCCGGATAAATCTGGCAATAATTTGTCTTGGCAATATCTTTGAGCATCGGGGCAGTATTAAGCACCTGCACAAAACGCTCATTTTTGTAAAATTCCTTATACAATTCAGTTAGTTTTTCCGCTGTGATTTTTTCTTTCGGCTCGCAATAAATCGTTGACAGTATTCCGTAATCGAATGGGCCGACGTGCGGCTGGAACAGGACTTCAAAGCTCTTGCCTGTGATTTCGCCTGCAATCTGTTCCATCTCAGGCTGATGACGATGTTTGCCAATGCTGTAAGCATAGAAATTTTCGTTCATATTCGGAAAATGGAAATTCTTCGATGGATTTTTGCCGGCGCCGCTGGTGCCTGTAACGGAGTTCACAATCGCAGTGCCTTTGATGAGATTGTTTTTCAAAAGAGGAGCTGTGCCGAGAATGAAACTTGTCGGGAAACAGCCGGGGTTGGCGATAAGTTTTGCGTCCTTAATTTTATCGCGGTTCAGTTCGCAAAGACCATAGACTGCGTGCTTGAGATTTTCCTTATCGCTGTGCGGCTGGTAATATTTTTCATAGACTTTGACATCTTTGATTCGATAGTCCGCGCTGAAGTCGATAACTTTCAAGCCCGCCTTGAGCAGGTTAGGTACAAATTCCATCGATACCTTGTGCGGCAGGCAGCACAGAACGATTTTTGCCTTGTCTTTGAGTTTATTCATCTGAAGCGGTGNNATAGGCAAGTTTGGCCTGCGGATGGCGGAGCAAAATTTCGATAGCCTCGGCTCCGGTGTATCCGCTGGCACCTATAATAGCGACATTTAACATTTTAAAATCTCCAAAAAAAAGGCCGCGTTCTCGTATCGCGGCCATTGTAATAATCCTGAAGGTAATTTGCAATTAACGTTTTGAGAACTGGTATCTCCTTCTGGCGCCGGACTGTCCAGGCTTTTTCCTTTCGACCATCCTGCCGTCACGGGTCAGGAAACCACCGTCTCTAAGTGCCGGAAGCAAAGTCGGGTCGTAAATCTTCAATGCCCTCGCGATTCCAAGCATAATAGCGCCGCTTTGGCCGGTAATTCCGCCGCCTTTGACATTGACAAGGATATCAAGACTCTTTTCAGTCTTGGTCGCCTTCAATGGAGCGATGACATTACTAATATCCTGAGGTCTCGTGAAGAATTTGTCGAGCTCTCTGTTATTTATTTTAAGCTCGCCCTTTCCCGGTGCGATTCGGACCCTTGCGACGGATGTTTTTCTTCTGCCGGTTCCCCAGGTATAAATATCTTTTGCCTTGGGCTTTTGGGCAGGCTGCGCTGCAGTGGCCGGGACCTTTAATCCTGCCAGAGGGGTATTTGTGTTTGCTGGAGTTTCTGCCATATTTTAAGTTTCCGTAAAATTATTTATAATTCGATTTTTTCAGGCTGCTGCGCGGCATGTTTATGATTCGTACCGCGATAAACCTTTAATTTCTTAAACATATCTTCGCCCAGAGCGGTCTTTGGCAGCATTCTCTTTACGGCAAGCTCGACGACTTTTTCAGGCTTTCTTTTCATCAAATCCTCAAANNAACTTGGCCTGGGCCTTTTTGCCGGTAAGTCTTATTCCTTCGGCGTTTATGACAATGACAAAATCGCCGGTATCAACGGATGGCGTGTAAATCGGCTTTGTTTTGCCCATCAAAATCGGCGCTATTTTGGCGGCTAATCTGCCCAGAATCGCCCCATCGGCGTCAACTATATGCCATTTTCGCTGAATTTGTTCTTTTTTAGCTAAAAAACTCTTCATAGATTCTTTCTTAAATGTTTAGGAAACGAAGTATTATAACGGCCAAAAAAGAGGTGTCAACGCATTTTTTGTAGATTTTAACAGCCGGATCGTGAGTAATTTGTCGACCCAGCTTCTCTTTTATTCTTTNNGCCGTTGCGGACGGTAATCGAGCCGCAGATATCGCAGACCGGCGCATCATCCTGAAAATGCTCGAACTGGGCGTTAAACTGCTGGACTGCGGCGGCCTCAGCCTGTATGTCGCTGTCGCCTTTGACGATTGAAGTTACCATCGCGATAGTCCTGTCGGCTAAATCGGCCAATCTGCTTTTTTCGTGCCGATGCGACAATGAATCCTCGTCAATAGGTTTTACTGGCGGTTTTGGCTGGATAGACTTGGCCTCGGCGATTTTTTTGGCAAGGTCTTTTGTTTTTTCGACAAGGGTCTTTGCCGTAGTTGTAGTTTTATTGTCCGGCGAATTGCCTTCCGAACGGTTCGGCGTGTTCTTTTCCGCGTAGCCGGGGATAAATTCGCAACCCATCCAGCAGAAGATATAGTCAATCAGACTCTTTGCGAATGGGATTTTTTTGTTTGAAGTCATTCCTGCCGGCTCAAACCTTGCGTGTCTGAACTTATCGACAAGCGTAATCAGCGGCACACCATATTGCAGGGCCATCGAAACGCAGGTGCCAACGACATCCATCAAGCCGCCGACCGTGCTGCCTTCCTTGGCCATAGTGATAAACAGTTCGCCCGGCTGGCCGTCATCATACAGGCCGACCGTTAAATAACCTTCATGGCCGATAACGGAAAATTTGTGCGTGATACTTTTCCTGGTTTCCGGCAGCCTTCGCCTATACGGTTTGGCGGTAGCGATGGGCTTTTTAAATTCTTCCTTAGAATCGTCCGTATGTTCATTGGTTTTTACCGGCTGAAGCAGTTTTGAGCCGTCGCGATAAATTGCGACTGCCTTTAAACCAAGTTTCCAGCCTTCCATATACGCAGAGCGGACCTCTTCAGCAGTTGTTTCTTTAGACATATTAATGGTTTTGCTGATTGCGCCGCTGATGAACGGCTGAACCGCGGCCATCATTTTAATATGAGCCATATAATGTATGCTGCGGGAGCCTTTTTGCGGCTTGAAAGCACAATCGAATATCGACAAATGTTCCTTATTAAGTTTTTTGCTTGTTTCAATTGTATCATCTTTATCGATGTCATCGCAGATATGTTTAATGTCTTCTGCGCTATAGCCGATTCTTTCCAGCGCCATCGGGACGGTTTTGTTGACGATTTTGAAGATTCCGCCGCCGGCCAGAAGTTTGTACTTTACAAGCGCAATATCCGGCTCAACTCCCGTTGTGTCACAGTCCATCATAAAGCCGATAGTGCCTGTCGGAGCAAGAACTGTAACCTGTGCGTTTCTGAATCCGAACTTTGAACCTGCGTCAAGCGCCTGGTCCCATGCGTCTCTTGCTGCACTGAGCAGATAATCGGGGCACTGCACTTCTGAGATGTTTCTGCAATGCTCGCGGTGCATATTGATTACGTTCAGCATAGGCTGACCGTTTAACTGGTATTTTTCAAATGGGCCTTTTATGGCGGCGATTTCAGCGCTTGTAATATACGCAGTTCCAGTAAGGATTGCACTTATCGCCGATGCCCAGGTTCTTGCCTCATCGCTGTCATAGGCCAGGGCAAGACTCATCATAAGACAGCCGAGATTTGCGTAACCTAATCCCAAAGCGCGGAAGTTATGACTGTTTTCCGTAATCATTGAATTCGGGTAGCTGCCGTTATCGACGAGAATTTCCTGAGCGATGATGTAAATTCGTATCGCAGTCTTGAATCTTTCCACGTCGAACGAGCCATCTTCTTTTCTGAACTTCATCAGGTTGAGCGAGGCAAGGTTGCAGGCCGAATCGTCGAGGAACATGTACTCCGAGCAGGGATTCGAGGCGTTGATCCGCGCCGTGTTCTTGCAGGGGTGCCAGCGATTGACGGTGGTGTCGAACTGCATGCCGGGATCGCCGCACTGGTGGGTGGCTTCGGCGATCTGCCGCATCAGGTCGCGCGCCTTATAGCGGCCCACCGGCTGGCCGGTGGAAACCGACTTGGTCCACCAATCGTCGTCGTGGAGCACGGCTTGCATGAAATCGTCGGTGGCGCGCACGGAGTTGTTGGCGTTCTGAAAAAAGATGGAACTGTAGGCTTCGCCATCGAGCGAGGAATCATAGCCGGCATCGACCAAGGTGTAGGCCTTCTTCTCTTCCTTGGCCTTGCACCAGATGAACTGCTCGATGTCGGGGTGGTCGGTGTTGAGGATCACCATCTTGGCCGCGCGCCGCGTCTTGCCGCCCGACTTGATGACGCCGGCGAAGGCATCGAAGCCCTTCATGAACGAGAGCGGCCCGGAGGCGCGCCCTCCGCCCGAGAGCACAGCGTCCTCCTCGCGCAGCGCGGAGAGATTCGAGCCCGTGCCCGAACCCCACTTGAACAGCATGCCTTCGGTCTTGGCCAGGTCGAGAATGGATTCCAGCGAATCTTTCACCGAAACGATGAAACAGGCCGAGCACTGCGGCTGCACCACGCCCGATTCCAGCTTGGCGACCCGGTCGGCCGTCTTGTCGTAGATCCAGCCGTAGCCGCGCGCCTCCTTCACTCCCACGTTGAACCAGACCGGCGAGTTGAAACAGGCCTTCTGCGTCAGCATCAGGTGGGCCAGGTCGAAGCGGAAGTTCTCGCCGTCTACATCGGTCTTGAAATAGCCGTCCTGCTGGCCCCAGTCCGCAATCGTGTCCACCACGCGCTGCACAAGTTGCGCCACACTGGTTTCGCGCTCGGGCGACCCGAGTTTGCCATGGAAATACTTGGAGGCGACGATGTTGGTGGCGGTCTGCGACCAGTCCACGGGTGCTTCCACATCGCGCTGCTCGAAGATGACGTCGCCCTTATCGTTGCCGATGGAAGCGGTGCGGGTTTCCCATTGGACCTCGTCGTACGGGGTTTTGCCGGGTTCGAGCCGTGACGTAAAATAGCGCGGGAAGGAAATCCCCGTTCTAATTCTGGTGGCAGGTCTGGTCTTCAATAAATCTATTTTCGCACTTAAGTCCACAGACAATTGCCCCATGCGCCGGTCCTCCTGGGATTTTTTGCTGGAAAGAAACGCCTTCGTAATAGTGCCCCAATATATAGTGGGACGTCAAGAACTTTATCTATATGAAGTGTGTTAGGGTTACGGAGACAATGTACCAAAACGTACAGAACCACTGTCAAGAGGGGATATTCCGGGGGCTTCCAGATCCGTACGTCCCATCACGCCACGCTGGCGACCAGGTCGGCCTCTCTCGCGCGGGCGCGCCCGAGCTGGTAGTCGAAGTGGCGGCGCGCGGAAGCGACGACGCGCACCATTTCGTCGCATTCGAAAGGCTCCGCCAGCACATCGTAGCCGCCGATGTTCAAAACTTCGGCCCATAGATGTTCGTCGGCGGTGCGGGAGGTGACGATCAGCAGCGGGGGCCGCACCAGACAGCGCAGGTGGTCGAGCATCTCCTGCCAACTTCCGTCCGGCATACCGCTCTTGGCGATCACCACCTGAACCGGATACCGTCTCAGACACTGGGTGGCCCGCCGCCGGTCCGGCGCCTCGAAGAGCCGCCAGCCGCACTCGCGGAAGACCTCCCTTACCAACGAACGTTGGTCCTCATATCCGCCTATGAACAAAGCGGAAAGGCAACACTTATGAGGCGTATCGTCCATGGCGTGCGCCCGCAAAGTAGTTCCTCGATGCCGGTCGGATTCTCAGGAAAAATCCGCCGGCCACAAGATCCCCATGTATCGACTTCGACCAGCCTCGTCCCGCAACCGGACACTGGCGCCGGGCGCCGACTGCGTAAGGAGGTCTGAAAAAAGCCATTTAGGCCGCCGATGAACGCCGATAAGGATCTTGTTTTCAATCCGCGTTCATCGGCGGCCATGATCTTCTCCACAGGTTCGTAAGGGCCTGGCACCGCGATTGCACTCGGAATGATCTATGCCGCTTTGGAACGACGCCCGCTTCGCGCTTCGCCAGCTTCGAAAGAGCCCGGCCTTCACGCTCGTGGTGCTGGTCACGCTGGGCCTCTCGATCGGCGCCAACACCGCCATCTACAGCGTGCTGGACGCGGTTCTGTTGCGCCCGGCGCCATACCCCGAGTTGGACCGCCTGGCGCTGGTGATCACGCACTGGCGCCAGAACGGCAAGGAAGGCGAGCGACAAAGCCAGACCGGAGCCCTGTTCGAGGGTGTCCGCGATGGTTCGCGCGCGCTGGATGTGACGGCGTTCGGAGGAGCGAGCGGCGTCAACTTCGCGGCCCAAGGACATCTCGAATATGTCCGGCAGCAGCGCGTTTCCGCCGGGTTCTTCCGTGTCCTGGGGATCGCGCCGCAGATGGGACGGGAGTTCAGCCGCGCCGAGGATACGGCGGGCGGCCCGGCAGTCGCGGTCGTGAGCTATGAGTTCTGGCAGCGCGCGCTGGCCGCGGACACCTCGGCGCTGGGCCGGGCCATCGCTCTGCGCGGCGAGCCGCATACCGTGGTCGGGATCATGCCGCGCGGCTTCCGCACCAGCCTTCCCGTGGACGTGTGGACTCCCTTGCGGCCATCGCGCACCGGGGAAGGCGAAGGGACGAATTATGGCGTAATTGCGCGGGTGAAACCGGGCTTTTCCTGGGCCGCGGCGGCCGATGAGCTGAAGGCGCTCAGCCCCGGCATTGCGGAACAAGCGCATGTTTCGAGGGATTCCACCATCGAGCAGCGCATGGTTCCTTTCCAGAGCGGATCCACCACCGGGATGCGCAGCGAATTGCTGATCGCCTGGGCCGCCGTCCTGATGGTGCTGCTGATCGGCTGCGTCAACATCGCCGGGCTGCTGCTGGCGCGGGCGGGCGCTCGCGGCCGCGAGATTGCCACGCGCATGGCGTTGGGCGGCAGCCGCGCGGCCATCGTACGGCAGCTCCTGATGGAGAGCCTGCTGCTGGCGCTGGGCGGAGGCGTGGTGGGGGTGGGGATCGGCGCATTCGCCACCGATTGGCTGAAACGCCTGGGGGCCAAAGACTTCGAGTTGTGGCATCCGATTGAGCTGGATGCGCGGGTCCTGGTTGCGATGCTGGGAATCGCGGCGTTGACCAGCCTCTTCTTCGGACTGGCGCCCGCGCTTCAGACCACCCGCCTGGATATCCGTTCGGTGCTGATGGAGGCGGGGCGCAGTGTGGCCGGCGGGCGGCGCCGCTGGTGGGGAAACGCGCTGGTGGCGGCCGAAGTGGCGCTGAGTCTCGTTCTTTTGGTCGGCGCGGGCTTGATGCTGAGAACGCTCAGCTATCTGGATGGGCTCAATCCGGGCTTCGACACTCGAAACGTCATCAGCGCCGAGGTTTCGTTGCAGGACGCCCGTTACAGAACCAGCGCCGCCGTCAACCGTCTGTACACGCAAAGCCTGGAGCGAATCCGCCACATTCCGGGCGTCCAATCGGCGGCGGTGGCGCTGACTCTGCCCTACGAACGGCCGCTCAACGACGGGTTCCGGATATTGGATGGCGACGATCCCGCGGCGCACATGACCGAGGAGGTGTATGTCACACCGGGCTACTTCGAAACCATGCGCATCCCGGTTCACCGCGGCCGCGGGTTGGCGGATTCGGACACGGCGGCAAGCGCCCCGGTGGTGGTGGTGAGCGAGTCTTTCGCCGCGGAGTATTTCCACGGCAAGGAGGCCGTGGGGCATCATTTGTCGAGCGGGGAGATCGTCGGAGTGGTGGGCGATGTGCAGCAACACAGCGCGCTTTACCCCAATCGTGGCCCGATTTCGGTGGATCCCACCCTCTACTTTCCGGTTTCCCAGATTCCGGATAAGTACGTTCAACCGTTGCATACGTGGTTCTCGCCGAAGTGGGTGATTCGGGCGAGCGGCCCGACCGGCAGCCTGGCGGCGCAAATCCAGCGCGCCGTGGCCAGCGTCGATTCGCAACTTCCCATCGCCAGCTTTCAAACCATCGACGATCTGCAGGCGCAGATTACCAGCAGCCAGCGCTATCGCGCCGCGCTGTTTTCCATCTTCGCGGGGCTGGCGCTGCTGCTGGCGGCCGTCGGGATCTACGGTCTGATCTCGCAATCCATCACCGAGCGGACCCACGAACTCGGCGTGCGCATGGCGCTGGGGGCCAGCGCTCGACAGACCATCGCGAGCGTGATGAAGCCGGGGATTCTGCTGGCATTGCTGGGCGCAGGCGCGGGATACCTGCTGTCGCGGGCGGCCGTCCGGTTCCTGGAACATCTGCTATGGGGCGTGCGGCCGGCCGATCCGATCGCTTTCGCGTCGGCGGCGGCGATTCTGCTGCTGGTGGCGGCTTTGGCGAGCCTGGCCCCCGCGCTGCGCATCTTGCGGCTGGACCCGGCGCAGACATTGCGCAACGAGTAGGGGGAAAAGCTAGCTCGGCTTGCGCGCGAACATCCGCACCACGCGGTCCAGCTTCAACCAGTCCGGTTCGCCCTCCACGTCTTCGTAGCGTACGACGTGGAGGTTCCGGTCCATGAACAGCTTCAGGAGCTCGTTGGGGCCGAAGGCGGCGCTGGCAGGCGCCTGGGGATGCTTGGAGTAGCCCTCCACAACGAGGAAGCCACCCGGCTTCAGGCCCTTGGCCGCCGCTTCCAGCCAGCTCACTCCCTCGTAGGTCGCCACGATCAGGTCCCACTGGCCGATTCCGTAATCGAAATCATCCATGGAAGCCCTGATGGTCGTGATCTTCACTCCCGCCGCCGCGGCCGACTTCCGCGCCAGCTCCATCCCGCGTTCGGAGATATCGAACCCAGTGACGTCCCAACCGAGCTTGGCGAGGTACACGGAGTTACGGCCCTGCCCCATGCCGATGTCCAGCGCGCGGCCCGGCTTCAGTCCTTTCACGACTTCCGTCAGGAACGCGTTGGGCGCGGTATTGAAAACCAGGCTGGGATCCGAGTAGGCGCGGTCCCAGTATTCCGCAGGCGTTTCCGACGGGAGTGGGGCCACAGCAGTCCGCCGCTTACCCGAATTCTGGCCTGCCTCGGGGGTGTGTGCCGCCTGGAGCAACAACAAAAGAGCAATCAGTGTGGTGTGCATATCGAGATTCTCCTAGCCGCTAGCGGACAGAGCCGCTCGAGCAGGGATGGGCAACAGGTGCGCCCGGACTCGCAGATCCGATCCCAGAAACGGGTCGACCCGGTCCACGATCCCTGGATGGTAGTCGAGCAGAGTCAGTATGGCGGGTGACGCGGCACGCGCGTAGCCGGTGTGAGCCAGCCCGCTTGACCAGCGATTCGGCCAGACCAGCCCGCCAAAGCCATACGCGGACTCGGATTCGAGAGAGGTCCACGGCTCCGACTCCGCGCTCCGAACCAGCACGCCGCCGGGCCCGAGCGCCGCGTGCAGTGCGAGGTCGAGGGCCAGACGGCCTTCCCGCATCGGCGGCCCACACCAACCGAGCGCCGGATCCCCGCGGCGCGGCGAGATCCGGACCTCGAGCCGATTGCCCGAGAAGCCGATCCAGACAGCGGGCGGCGCGTCCGAATCGTTCCAGCCGGTGAGGAGGGTCTGCTCGGCATCCGCGCGCCTCGCTCCGCGACCCTCGAAACGCAGGAGCAGAACGCCATCGGCCGCCGTCTGGCGCACGGCGTCCTTCTGCGGCAGTGCGTCGCCCTGCGCTTCCAGTACGAGCCACGTCGTTGCGGGCGGACACTCGAACGGCCACTGCGCCCCTTCCCGAACCTTCCCGTGCACGTCTACAGCCTGCCACTCGAGCCGCTGCGGCCCGATTTCGATCTGCGCGAAGTGAACGTACTCCGTTTGCGGAGGATACAGAACCGGGTAGCCGCCTCCCGCCGAGCAGATCTGCGGGATCCCTTCGTGGATCTGCACGTCGAAGGCAATGATGTGCGCGCAGAGATAGGCCGCGACGCGGTGCCGGACGAGCGCCCTCCAAAGCGACTCGGCATCGTCCGCCTGAATACGCCAGCAGGGCATCTTGTAGCCATTCACCGGGAAGGCCGGGAAGTGTCCCGCAACGAACTTGTAGCGTGCGTCGGCGTGACGTGCCAGAGCCTCGTCCACCCAGCGCCAATCGATGCGGCCGTGTTGCCCCGAGTCCTGGTAAGTGGTGTCAGCCAGGACCAGAACGGTATCCCCATCGCGCCAGACGGACTGCAGCCCGTCCGCGGAGGGCTCGGCGCCACGAGGCGGACGCAAGGCCGTCGCTTCCCTGAAGATGCGGCGACTCGCCGCGTTGTAGCAGGTGTGGTTCCCAGTGAGGTGGTGAATCGGGAGCGCTCCGAGCGGCGCGGCTGCCGCCCACCACTCGCGCCATTGCTCGCGCAGGTCGGCATCGTCCGCGGTCAGTCCCCAGATGTGGTCGCCGAGATGCAACAGGAATTCCGGGCGCGGCTGCAGGCGGCTGATTTGCTGGGCAAGCGCGCCGAACTGGTCCGCCTGCACGCCCCTTCCCAGCGCTGTGGTGTCCCCCACCACCATAAAGCGCCGGCCGGCCCCCGCTGACTGAGACCCAGCGGATGCGGGACGCCTGTGAGCAAGCGCGGCGAGCGCGCCCAACCTGCACAGCATGGACCGGCGGCTCAGGCGTCCTGCTCCTCTCGCCGTATTCCGCGTGCTCGACGTCGTTCTTCTTGCGTCCATGCTCCAGCTTAGGCCGGAGGGCGCCGGGCGGGATAGAAGAAATGGAACCCCGCGGTCTGCTATAACGGAAAACGATGTTCCCGGCCGCCGTGCACTATCGGGAATTCGCGCCCTGCCACGCGTTGCGGGAGCACGTCCGCGCCTTCTTCTCCTTCGCCCCGCCGCTGGAGCGCCCGCCCGGCGGCCGGCCCCTCCTCCGCGAGGTCCGCTTACGCGAGGGCGATCCGCTCTGCCCGCGCTCGGTCGCCGACGGCCACGTCTCCCTGGTGTTCAGCTTCGAACAAGCCTTTGCGTGCGGCGGTCACTGGCGGCGCGCTCTTTCCGCGCCCCGTGGAGACGTGATCGGACCGTTGAGCGCCGCTGGCGCCGCCTCGCTCGACCAGCAACCGGAAGCGGTCGGTGTCTTCCTGCGGGCGGGCCGAGCCCGCGCTTTTATCGGCGCAACGCCCGCCGAGCTCGCGGACCGTAGCGTGGCTCTCGACGAGCTGTGGGGAGCCGCCGCGGCCGGCCTGCCCGCCGAACTCGCCGACGCCGGCGAAGCGGCCCGCATCGATCGCCTGGAATCCGTCCTACTCCGCCGCCTCGCGCAGGCCGCGGCCGAGGAGACCGCGCTGAACGTGCCCGGGCTGGCCCGGTGCATCCTGCGCGCGCGCGGCCGGCTGACGGTCGAGCGGCTCGCCGGCGCGGCTGGAGTCTCCCGCCAGCACCTGACCCGCTCGTTCCGCGAGGCCGTCGGCGTCACGCCCAAGCTGTTCGCCCGCCTGGCCAGGTTCCAGGCCGGGCTGGCTTACGCGGGCTGCGGCGCGAACGTCGACTGGGCGCAGGCTGCCCTCGAGTTGGGCTACGCCGACCAGTCGCACATGATCGCGGAGTTCCGCGAGTTCAGCAGCTTGACGCCGGAAACCCTGGCCCGGCGGCGCTGGTTTCACCCCTTTATCGAGCGTGCGCGCTCCGCCCGGGCGCGAGATGGCCAGGAGTATAACGGGCTCGGGAACCAGCCCCGGGCCGGGCGTGTCTGACCCCTACGAGCGGAACTCCAATGGGGCCCTAGTCGGTAAACTGAACCCCGCTGTTCACCACCCGCACGTCGCCGGCGATCGCCCATGTCGGCACGGCGTAGTTGGCGACCAGCGGCTCTCCTTCGAAGTGTATGCCCACCACCTTCCCGCTGATCACGTCGATCACAGCGGAGCCGGAGTTACCCCCCAATACGGAACAGTCGTGGGCCAGAGATTGCACGGTGTTTCCGAAGGATGGGGCTGGCTTGATACCCTTGAGCCGGCCCGGCTGAATTCGCTTCTTGTCGAAAGTTCCGCGGAAGATCTGGAGTTGTTGCGCCAGGTCCTCGGCCGGGTCGAAAGCGGGATAGCCGACGACAGCGGCCAGGCGTTCCTCGATCGCCGCCGGTGAGGTCCGCGCCAGCGGGAGCGGAGCGATGGTGGCGGGCAACGGTTCCACGCGCAGCACCGCAATGTCCCATGTGTCGAGTATCAGTTCCGCGGCGAGCACGCGGACTGGAAGCGAGTCGCTCGAACCGACTTCCTGTTTCAGGTCCGCGGAGACCGTAATTCCCGGAGTAAAGCTCAACTGAGCGCCGGCGCCGAGACCTTGCGTGAAGATTTGCGCCACGTGACGGTTGGTTATGAGTCTCTGCTGCCCGCAGACAAACGCCGTGCCTGCGAAAGTAAGCTGGGGATGCCCCGTCAAATTCACGCGGCCGATCCCCCGGATCAGCGGTACCATCGTCGCCCGGCGGTCGTTTAGTTCCTGCCAGAGTGAAGGCAACGTCCCGTAGCCGTCATTTTGGATATCAAATGCCGGACGCAGCCCGTTGCCGAGCACAATGGACTCCAACTGGAAAAGGTCGCGCTCGTCGAGAGGCCGTTCCAGCTCGAACTTTCTCCAGGATTCAATAGCAGCCTGGCTTACTCTAGGCGCAGGAGTTTCCATGGCCTCCTCTCCGATCGGGGCAGCAGCCACCTCCTCCAGGTGCTGGACGGTGACGCCATCGACCCGGCGGATCTCTTGAAGCTTCCGAATCAATAATTCAGTTCGTGTTGGCATTTCATATTCTCGCTGGTTCTGTTATTATCTCCAAGTACAACATAGCCGCAATGGCATTGGGGGTGTAGTCATGGGTCTCGCGATGCTACGAAGGACGATCCTGTTAGTAATATTTTCATTTGGGATGGGAACTGCTATGCCACAAGACCAACCGGATTGGGACGCGATTAAGAAGGAAGCGGATGCTAAGAAGGCCGCTGCCGACGCACAGAAATCGGCCGCCGATGCAGAGAAGGCGGCTTTAGACGCCCAGAAGGCACTGGATGACGCGAAGAATCCGGCGCTTTCCGCGGCTAAGGATGCGGCGGCGTTGGCGACCGCCAAGAAAGCGCAGTTGGATGCCGAGAAGACCTTGTCGGACGCCAGCGATCCGGGCAAGCAAGCGTTGGCGGATCAAACAGCCGCCGTCAAGGGCGCCAAGGACCTGGCCGACGCGCAGAAATCGGCCGCCGATGCGCAGAAGGCCAAAGCGGATGCCGCATCGGCGGCTCTCAGAGCCCAGATCGGCGATGTGCCGGCGAGCGGCTACACCGGCGACGTGACTCTAAAAGATAAGCCAGGCAGCGCGGAGTCCTATCTGTTGGCCGGGCGCGCAGCCAGTATCGCCGCCAGGAAGATCGCCGACATGATCCCCGCGCCAACGAAGCCGCGAACGATTCTGTTGTATGCTTCGGCCGACGCGCCTTCCTTCCAGGCCCTGCTGGCCTATCGCGCACAACTGGCGATTGTCAAGAAGGCCCTGGAGGATGCGTCGGCGCGCAGCACGGAGGCGGATCAAAAGGCGCCGCCCCCTCGGGACGTGCATACCGAAGCCGTGCCGCTTGCGGCCGCTGGCCTGGGATTGGACGCCATCAATAAGCTGCTCGGGTTCTTTCGCACCGACTATTCGGTGGGCGCGGTCGACGTCACGCTCGACGATTCCGCGCTCATTGATGCCTTGGCGGGATACATCGCCCAACGCGACAAGTTGACGGTACAACTGCCTTCCATCTACAATCCGGCTGCGCTGGCGGATGCGGGTTCCGCTGTGATCGCTGAATTGGCCACGCTGTCGACGACGAAGACATTTTACCTGGCCAAGGCGGCCGAGCACACAAAGATCGCGCAGGCATTTACGGACCTGGCGGCCAAGGAGAAGGATGACACTGCGAAAGCCGCCCTGCTCGATAAGACCAGGCTGCGCAAGGCGGCCGCGGACGCCTTGACTTCCGCCGCCGGTGTCTACGATTCCTTCTTCGGCAAACTGACCGCTGCGGATGACAAGGGCAATATCCCGTTGACGACCGTGGTCCGCGATACCGTCGTGGCGGACACGCTGAAGAATGGCGGCATGCTGCTGGTGGCGAAAGTACAGAAGGCCGTTGGTTCCTTTTACACGAAGAAGAATATGTGGACGCTGTTCGGTGGAATGCCGTTTTATAACATGGGCGGTGTGGTGGTGAGCTTCGCACTCCTCGACGGTGCCGCGGGCACCGTCATCCAGGCGGGGATCGTGCCCGTACATGGAGGCTTCGTGAAATCGAACCGGGTCCAAGCCACGGTAGAAAAGCCGGCCACCACTAAGCAGTGAGGTTCCACAAATGCTCGTCGAAACGAAATTCGCATTCGATCTGAAAATCGCAGCCGACGCGGCTGGGCGATGGAAACAGAGCGCGCCCGATCGAGACCGTCAATTGAACACGGCCGAGAACGAAGGGATCGCCGGTGCGGAGTCCCATGACCGCCTGGCGAAACGCGCCACTCGATTGGTCCGAATGATGTCCGGCTCGGCCTGGCGCCTGTCCGTGTCGGACGCGCTCAGGCCCATGGTCGCCGAACCCGAGCGAATCGGCGAATTGTCTCCCAAGGTTTTGGAACAGATTATCGGCGAGTCGCGCGATTTCCTGTCGGTCGAATTCCTCGAACGCGGCTGGCGGGCGTGCAGCGCTGTGTGCCGCACCGTCAGTCACTTGGGCGACGGCCGGGTAAAGTACGGCACGGGCTTCCTCGTCTCGCCGCGTTTGCTGATGACCAATCATCATGTACTCGCCACGCCGGACGAGGCTTCGATAACCTCCGTTGAGTTCAACTACCAGATGAAGGGCGGTGTGACTCTTCCCGCGTACTCCTTCACCCTCGATCCCGACACGTTCTTCCTGTCGGACGCGGGACTCGACTTCACCATCGTTGCCGTGAATACTGCATCCCGAGAAGGGCGCTCCTTGTCTGAGTTCGGCTATTGTCCCCTTGAGGGTCTGGAAGGCAAGATCATGGTGACCGAGCCTGCCAACATCATTCAACATCCGGCGGGACGAGCCAAGGAAGTGGTCGTCCGGCAGAACCGGCTGCTGCATCTCCTGCCGAATTTCGCACAATATGAAGCCGACACCGAGCCGGGCTCGTCGGGATCTCCGGTCTTCAACGACCAATGGGAAGTGGTCGCTCTGCATCATTCCGGCATTCCGAGAACCGATGACCAGGGCCACTTTCTTCAGGCCAACGGCGCGATTTGGCACGAGACGGACGACCCGTCGCTCTTGGCTTGGGTCGCCAACGAGGGCATTCGCGTTTCGGTGCTGGTCGGGTTCATTCGGAATGCCGAGGTGCCGGCCGCGGGAAAGGCGGTGAGGGATGGACTGCTCGGCGCCCAGATGCCGTCTGTGCCTCAGGAAGCGACCTCAGCCGCGGCCGCAACCGGGACCGTCGAAGACTCGTCCCATGAAGAGCCGGCCGCACCCGCGGCGGCCGCTGCCGCGCCGCGGGCCGCCAAGCCAGTGTCGGTGAACTCCGGCGGATTGCGCGTTCAGTATGGCGCGTCGTCGGTGACGGTATCGGTGCCTTTGAACGTGACGATCACGCTCGGAAATCCGCAGTCGCCACTTTCGCCTCCCGCCGGGTTGCTCCCCGCATTTGATGAAGCGGCGGAGATCGCACCGGATCCCGACTATTCCAAGCGACCCGGCTATCAGGCGGATTTCCTCGGCTTCCCTGCTCCGCTACCGAAAGTCATCGACGAGGAATTGGGGAAGGTCCTGGTAATTGCCGGCGCTCAGGCATCTGGCGGGTCCGAGCTGAAGTACTTCCACTATTCCGTGATCATGAACCAGGATCGCAAGATGGCCTATGTATCGGCCGTGAATTATTCGGCGAAGGCGAAGTTTTCAGTCAGCCGCGAAGGCAACGACAAGTGGTACGCCGATCCGCGGGCGCAAGGCTTTCAAACGGACGCAGCGCTTTACGCCGATAACCCACTCGACCGCGGCCATCTTACGCGCCGCGCCGATTCCGCCTGGGGAGATACGGAACAGGCGGCGGAGTTCGCCAATGCCGACACGTTCCATTTCACCAACTGCACGCCTCAGCACGAAGTGTTCAACCAGGGACAAAAAGCCACCCATCTCGGACTGAAGTTGTGGGGGAACCTGGAGTCGTACGTACAGCAGCAAGCCAAAAGCAACACAGGCAACATCAGCGTCTTCAATGGACCCGTCTTCCGCATCAGTGATCGTCCATATCGCGATGTACTGCTGCCTAAGGAATTCTGGAAAGTGATTCTGTATGCGGACTCCGAGGGCAAACCTCGCGCGGCGGCCTTCATCCTGAGTCAGGAATCGCTCGTCAAAGACCTGCCTCTTGAAGAGATGGTCTGGACTCCCTACCAGCCGTTTCAAGTGAAGGTAGCGACGCTCGAGCAGCGGACGCACCTCGATTTCGGGGAACTGGTCGATGCCGATGTGCTGGCGACTCCAGGCCATGAGAGTTTTCTCGAAGCCACAACTGGAAGCGCCATGCCGATCAACCGGCTCCAGGACATTCTGCTGTAGCTCTGCTTGACACGGATATCGGCGCTTGTGCCGGCACGCTGTGCAGCCGCCAAGCGTCGAGGAGAGTCTGTCTCGACGCTGCACGCAGGAGTGCGCAATGCCACTTATTCTGGCCCTGACCGCGCAATCCCTATGCCCGGAACTCCACCGAGCGCGCGAACTTCACCGCCGGGTTCGCGCGCAGTTGCGCCAGCACCGATTCGGGCACCAGCTCGTCGGTGGAAACCAGCGCTACCGCCTCCAGCGGTTCACCGGGGGCCGCCGGGGCGTCGCGCCGGCCCAGCGAGAAATTCGCGATGTTGATTTTGTTGCGGCCCAACACCGTTCCCACGTGGCCGATAACGCCGGGTACGTCCTGGTTCCGCATGTAGATCAGGAAGCCGGAAAGCGTGATTTCGCAATGGATGCCATCCACCTGGAGCAGACGCGGTTTATCGAGGAGCACTACCCCTTCCACAGTGGTGACGCCCGAGTCGGTTTCGACGTCGAGGCGGATGGAATCGGTGTGGACGGAGCGCTTCTCGTGGGCCTCCGCCACGTTCCAGCCGCGGTGCTCGGCCATTTGCTGGGCGTTGACCAAGTTGGCCTTGCGCGTGCTCGAGCGGCTCAGTAGACCGGCCAGTCCGGCGTTGCGCAAGAGGCTGGTGTTGCCGTCGCCGATCCTGCCGAAATAGGTCAGCCGCACGGTTCGCGGGTTGCCCGTGGCGATGTACGAGGCGAAAGCGCCCAGCCGCTCGGCCAGCGTGATGTAGGGACCCAGCGCGCGGTACTGCTCCGGGGAAAGCGAGGGCATGTTGACGGCGTTGATGGCGAGACCGTTCTTCAGGTATTCCACCACCTGCTCGGCAATGCGAACCCCCACGATCTCCTGCGCCTCCTCGGTGGAGCCGCCGATGTGCGGGGTGGCGAGCACGGCGTCCAAGGCGAACAGCGGGAATCCGGCGGGCGGCGGCTCGGCGGAGAATACGTCCAGCGCCACACCGGCGACCTTGCCGGATTCGACGGCTTCGAGGAGCGCCGCCTCATCCACCAGCTCGCCGCGCGCGCAGTTGACGATGCGGACGCCCGGTTTCATCAGGCGGAAGGCTTCGTGCGAGAGGATTCCCTGGGTTTCGGGCGTAGTGGCGACGTGGAGCGAGATGTAGTCGCTGGCGGCATAGAGGGCCGGCAAGCCGACCAGTTCGACGGCGAGGTCCTGGGCGAGCTTGGAAGTCACGTAGGGATCGTGCGCCACGATGCGCATCTCGAAAGCGCGCGCCCGCTTGACCACCTCGCGGCCGATACTGCCGAGACCGATGATGCCCAGCGTCTTGCCGCGCAGCTCATTGCCCATGAGCTTTTTCTTTTCCCACTTGCCGGCGCGTGTAGAGGCGCTGGCCTGCGGGATACGGCGCGCCATGGCCAGCATGAGCGCCACGGTGTGCTCGGCCACGGAGACGGCGTTGCCGCCGGGCGTATTCATGACCAGTACGCCGGCTTCGGTGGCGGCGTCGAGATCGACGTTATCCACCCCCACGCCGGCGCGCCCGATGACACGCAGTTTGGGCGCCTTTTCCAGCACCGAGGCGTTCACTTGCACGGCGCTGCGCACCAGCAGCGCGTCGGCTTCCGGCAAGTGCTGGGCATATTCTCTGGGATTGGAAACGATGGTGTTCCAGCCGGGCTGGGACCGAAATAACTCGATCCCGGCCGCAGCGAGAGGCTCGGCAATGAGAATATTCATGGCGGTTCGATTATGCCTTTACGGTTTGAGGTTCGACGGCAGCGTGCGCGTAAATCTCTTCGACGGCGGCGACGCCGCTTCCATACTCGACGGAATGTCCGTTGGCGTTGAGAATGATTTCCAGCCCGGCGACGACGCCAAACAGATCCGCGAAATCGAAATAGCCCAGGTGGGCGATGCGGAAGATCTGGCCCTTCATGGTTCCCTGGCCGTTGGCGATAATGGCTCCGAAGCGGCTGCGGAATTCCTTGACGATGACGCCGGAATCCATGCCGGCCGGCGCCTTCACGGCGGTCACCGAGGAGCCCGGCGAACCCGGCGCGAACAGTTCCAAGCCCAGCGCCTGTACCGCGGCGCGGGTGGCCTGAGCCAGCAACTGAGCGTTCACGATGAGGTGCGGCATGCCGAGCTGCTTGATGTAGCGCAGCGCCTCGGCCAGCGCCAGAATCAGGGAAGTGGAAGGAGTCCAGCTCGATTCGCCCGCGTCGCCGCTCTTCTTTTCCTTCTTGAGGTTGAAGTAGTAGTGCGGCAGGGTGGCGGTCTCGGCGAGTTTCCAGGCCTTCGGGCTGACCGCCATAAACGCCAGGCCCGGCGGAATCATAAAGGCCTTTTGCGAGCCGCCGATGGCCACGTCCAGTCCCCAGCCGTCGATGTCGAGGGGCATGGTGCCGAAGCCGGTGATGGCATCCACCACGAAAATCGCGTCCGTTTTCGAAATGGCGCGGCCCATGGCTTCGACGTCGTGCATGGCGCCGGTCGAGGTTTCCGAAGCCTGCACAAAAACGCCCTTGGTGGCAGGCTCCTGGGCCAGCGCGGCTTCCACCCGCTGGGGAGTCACCACGTCGCCATAGGGCGCGGTCAGGACGGTAGCGTCGAGCCCGTAAGCCTTGGCGATCTCGGCCCAGCGCTCGCCGAATTTTCCGGCGGAGCAGACAACCACCTTGTCGCCCTTGGAAAAGAGGTTGGAAACGGCGGCATCCATGGCGCCGGTGCCCGAGGCGGCAAACATGAGGAGGTCGTGGGAGGTCCCCATCACCTCCTTGAGGTCCGCCAGGCACGAGCGATAGACCTTGCGGAAGTCCTCGGTGCGGTGATGAATGTCGGACGCCATCATGGCGTGGAGGGCCGGCGGATAGAGAGGCGTCGGGCCAGGCGTCAATAAACGTTGCTTCCGGATGTACATTGTGGTGGTTAGTCCACTAGAATATCAGACATTATGCCCCTTATCGATCAGGTGACGCAAGCCATGGTGGCGGCCATGAAAAGCCGGGACGAAGCGCGGCTCAGCGCGCTTCGCATGATCAAGGCCGCGCTCATGAAACAGAAAGTGGATTCGCCCAAGCCGGTGGACGAAGCGGCCGAGATGCAGGTGCTCAAATTGCTGGTCAAGCAGCGCATCGAGGCCGCCGAGGCGTTCCGCAAGGCCGGCCGCGCGGAACAGGCGGAAAAGGAAGAGGCCGAGCGGACGCTGATCGAAAGCTACCTGCCCGCGGGCGCGACGGAGCAGGAGATGGATGCCGCCGTCGCCGAAGCGCTGGCGGAGACCGGCGCGACTACGCTCAAGCAGATGGGCGTGGCGATGAAGGCCGCGCAAGCCAGGCTCAAAGGCAAGACGGTGGACGGCAAAGCGCTGAGTGATAAAGTGAGGTCGAGATTACAATGACGCCTCCCGAAACGGAAAAGAAATTCCGGTCCTACGTGCCGGATAAAACCAACATGCGCGAATTCACCTTTCGCGCGGTGTTGCTGGGGCTGGTGATGACGGCCGTCCTGGGCGCCGCCAATGCGTACCTGGGACTGAAGGCGGGCATGACGATTGCCGCCACCTACCCGGCGGCGGTGATCGGCATGGCGCTGCTGCGGCTGATGGGCGGCTCGCTGCTGGAAGAGAACATCGCGCGAACCGTGGGTTCCATCGGCGAATCGGTGGCCGCGGGCGCGGTCTTCACCATTCCGGCGTTCGTGCTCTCGGGCGCGTGGAAATCGTTCGATACCAGGGAGGCCTACTGGAAATCGAGCCTGCTGATGGTGGTGGGCGGCATTCTCGGAATCCTGTTCGTGACACTGCTGCGCCGCGTGATGGTGGAAGATCCCGACCTGCCGTTCCCCGAATCGGTGGCCGCCTCGGAGATCCACAAGGCCGGCCAACAGGGCAGCAAGGCCGCGGCGCTGCTCTTCCAGGCGATGGGGTTCGGCGCGGTCCTCTATTTTCTGGGGGCCATGAAGCTCTACGACCAGAGCCGCGATTTCATGGTCCGAATTGGCACCCTGGGCCTCACCAAAGTGAAGCTCGGCGCCGCCGCGACGGCGCCGGCGGTGAGCGCGGGCGGCTTCAGCATGGTCTCGGCTCCGGCCGTGAGCCCGGCGTACCTCGGTGTGGGATACATCATCGGCCCGAAACTCGCCGCGCTCAACTTTTCGGGAGGCGTGGTGGCGTGGGGCCTGATGGTTCCGCTGCTGATCTATTTCCTCGGCCCGCAGTTGCAGACCATGCTGCCGCCGGGCGCCAGTGAAGAAGCCTGGGGCGGAATGAGCACCGCGGTCTGGAAGTTCATCGTGCGGCCGATCGCCGTGGGCGGCATGTTCGTAGGCGCATGTTATACGTTGTTCCGCATGCGCGCCAGCCTCGCCATCGGCATGAAGCGGGCCGTTTCCGACCTGAAGAAATCGGGTTCGCAGGCCGAATCCACGCTGCGCACCCAGCGCGATCTCAACGCCAAGGTGGTATTCGGAGGACTGGGCGCGACGTTCCTGTGCATGATCGCGCTGTACTTCTATTTTGCCGGCACTCTGCCTGGGGCCGTGGTGGCGGCCGTGGTGATGATCATTCTGGGATTCTTCTTCGCCGCCGTGTCGGGCAACCTGGTGGGAATGATCGGCTCGTCCAACAACCCGGTATCGGGCCTGACGCTATCGACCCTCATCGTAGCCGCGCTGCTGATGGTTTCCATCGGCGTGTCGGGCATGTCGGGCGTGGCCGCCGTGCTGGGGGTGGCGGCGGTGGTCTGCGTCTCCTCCGCGGTGGCGGGCGAAATGCTTCAGGACCTGAAGGTGGGGCACATCCTCGGCGGCACGCCCAAGTACATGCAGATCGGCGACATTCTGGGGATTCTGGTGGCCAGCGCGGTGCTCTATTTCCCGCTGCTCTGGCTGCACCTGGCCAACATCAAGGGCGGCGGCGTCGGTTTCGGCGACCCCAAGTTATCGGCGCCGCAAGCGGGCCTGATGGCCGCGCTGGCGCAAGGAATCGTGGGCGGCAACATGCCGTGGCCGCTGGTGGTGGTGGGCATCTTCATGGGCTTCGCCCTGATCATGTTGCAGGTGCGCAGCCCCATGCTTTTCGCGGTGGGGATGTACTTGCCGCTGGAGACCACGTTCGCGATCTTCCTTGGGGGCGTCATCCGCTGGGCCACCGACAAGCTCCGCGACCGCCGCGGCTTCAACGACGCTCAGAAGGCGCGGGTGGAAAACGCCGGTGTGCTGACGGCCTCGGGCCTGATCGCCGGTGAAGCGCTCACCGGCCTGCTGGTTGCGTTGTTCGTTCTAAGGGACATCAAGCTGCCGGCCATCTTCAAATCGCCGAACGTGCTGCTGGGCTTCGGCGTGCTGGCGATACTGGCTCTCTACATGATCCAGGTGCCGCTGCGGAACGCGGGCAGCCCGGACGAGCCGGCGCCGCCGACAGCCATCATGTAAGGGGAATCATGAAGATCGCCACCGCGCCTTCCCAGTGGCCCGAGAAGTCCGTCTGAGCAACCCCACCGGCCGCCGCCAGGGCACACGCCATCTGCTCCGGCACGCCCAGACTGGCCACCCAGAGGCCCCAGCCCGTGGTTATCATATAGACATGTGCCCCGCGGACACATCGCCGGAAGCCTGGAAGGTCTTCCTCGACCTGCAGCGCAAAATGTCGCCATCGGAGAAGCTGCAGCGGACGCTGGAATGGTCGGACCTGATCCGGCGTTTTGCGGAGGCCGGCATGCGTCAACGCTACCCCAACGCGGACGAAGCGGAGATTCGTCTGCGTTTCGCGCGCATGACACTCGGCCAGGAGTTATTCCGAAAGGCATTCGGCCAAGCGCTTAGCGAATATGAACCCTCTGGCCAACACAATTAGCCAGCTTGCCTCCGCGCTGGAGCGAATGGGAATACCTTACGTGATCGGCGGCTCTGTGGCTTCGTCCGTTCGCGGCATTGTGCGCGCCACAATCGATGTGGACGTGGTGGCGCGCATCGGCGTTGGCCAAGCGGACGGCTTGGCCGCCGCTCTCGGCCCGGATTGGTACGCGGATGCGGACCAGATGCGCGACTCAATCGTGGCCGGACGCGCCTTCAATATCATTTACCTTCCGTTCACCCAGAAGGTCGATGTTTTTCCCGCTACCGAGGAATTTCACCGTTCCCAGTTGGAGCGAGCAACCAAGGTAGCCATTCCATTCCTCGGAGATTCGGCCGAGTACCCGGTGGCGAGCGCCGAGGATATTCTGCTGGCGAAGCTGCAGTGGTATCGCATGGGCGGCGAGGTTTCCGAGCGTCAGTGGATCGACATCGCAGGTATCCTCGCCATGGCCCGTGAACTCGATGCGACTTACCTGCGCACATGGGCCGCGCGGCTGGGCGTCGAGGACCTGCTGCACAAGGCCGTGGCCGACTCGAAGCGCGATCAGCCCTTGTAGACCTTCCAGAACACGTCGCGGAACTTGGCCATCTCGGCGTCGGTGCCGATGGTCACGCGCAGCAGGTTGTCGAGCGGGGGAAAGGGGCGGCCGGGGGCGACGCCCAGGCGCGGCATGGCGTTGACGAACTCGCGCGCGTTGCGGCCCACGTCGATCATGATGAAGTTGGCGTGCGGCTCGATGAAGCTCAGCTTGCGCTCGCGGAGCCAGTCGCATAACTCGCGCCGCGTCTTGACGAGCGAGGCGTGCCGCTCGCGCAGAATGTTCTCCCGATCGGCGAGCGCGGCCACGACGGCGCGCGCGCTCACAATCGAGATGACGCCCATGCGCAAGGGCGTCATGCGCTGGATCAACTCCGGTTTGGCGGCGCCGAAGCCCACGCGCAGCCCGGCCATTCCGTAGATCTTGGAGAAGGTCCGCGTCACAATCACGTCCTTCGCCTGGCGCACATAGGGCAGCGCGCTCTCGAGGTCGGGGCTCTCGCCGAAGTGGATGTAGGCTTCGTCCACCAGCAGGATGGTGTTGGCGGGCAGGTTGGCCACCAGCCATTCGAGGTCTTTGCGCGTGGTGATGGCGGAGGTGGGGTTGTTGGGGTTGCAGATGTAGATCAGGCCGCCCCGCGCTTTGCCGGCCTCTTCCACCAGCTTGTGAACGTCGGCGCTGTAGTCGGGCAGCAGGCTGGTGAGAACCATCGGCCGGCCGAGCCCGCGCGCCACTTCCAGGGGGCCTTCGAAGGTCGGCGTGATGGTGATCAGCGGGCGCGTTGGGGAAGTGAAGGCGTCGATGGCCAATTGGAGCACTTCGCTGGAGCCGGCGCCGACAATGGTCTGGCCGGGCTGGAGATCTTCGCTTTTCGCCACCGCGGCGTAGATATCGCCAAATTCCTGGTAGTGATACCGCCCGGATGTGGGCAGCGCTTCCCGCATGGCGGCCAGCGACGCCGCCGGCGGACCGAGGGGATTCTCGTTGGCATTCAGCCACACCATGTCTTTGGGGAGATCGCCGGCCCTGACGAGCGCGCGTTGCGCGTAAGCCATCTCCGGCAACATACGGACGGCCGCGGCTCCAAGACCGATACGCGCGGCAAAAGCACGTCTGGTGAGCATGGGAAGCCTCCTGAGTTTGTGACAGCCATCATACCACCGCACCCGGGCGAGATAGAATGGAGCGTTCATGAGGAAAGGTGAAGCCGCGCTGCTGGTGCTGGCGGTCTCCGCGACCTACATCTCCGCCGCGGTTGTGGGCACAAACACCGCGGCGCAGTCCATCACCGCGGAACGCATCGCGAAGTTGCCTCGAAGCCCGCCGAATGGTATGGCACCGCCGAGTCCCGGCACGTGGCGGATATTATTGTCTCGTTCCAGACTCCGGCCGGAGGCTGGAGCAAGAACCTCAATGTGGCCGGCCATGTGCGCAGGAGGGGGTGAGAGCTATGCTCCCAACAACCTCTCCAGATATCTCGCCCCGGACGACTTCGATACCCCGCACGACCCTCATTGGAACTACTTGGGGACGCTGGACAACGACGCCACGGCGGCTGGCCGCAGGTCTGGCCGCTCGAGGGCGGCTATCACGATGCCATCACGTTCAACGACAGCGCGGTCACCAACGCGCTCGAGTTGCTCGAAGCCGTGGCGGACGGGAAAGACGCATTCGCATTCGTGCCGGCGAAAGTCCGCCAGCGCGCCGGAGCCAGCGTCGCCCGGGGACTGGAGTGCATCCTGGCGACGCAAATCGTGGAGAACGGCCATCGCACCGTGTGGGGACAACAACACGATGCCTTCACTTTGCAGCCGGTGGCCGGGCGTAATTATGAACCGCCCGCGCAGTCGAGCAGCGAAAGCGCCAGCATGCTGCTGTTTCTCATGCGTCTGCCCCATCCCAGCCCGGCAATGGCCGGCGCCATTCATGCCGCTGCCGCCTGGCTTCAGAAGACCGCGATCCGCGACCAGGCGTACGGGCGCGGTCCCGACGGAGGGCGCCTGACGCCGGCCAGCGGCGGAAAGCCAATCTGGGCCCGCTTCTACGAGATCGGCACGGATCGTCCCATTTTCGGGGACCGGGACAAGAGCATCCACGACCGTGTGGAGGAACTCTCGCGCGAGCGGCGCATGGGGTACAACTGGTACGGCTCCGGTCCCCAGGAAGCGCTGGACCGCTATGCCCAGTGGAGCTTGCTGCATCCGCTACCATAGCGGAATGCATTCCAGAACGCTGGAAAACCTCGAAACGCAAATCGGCGAGCGGGGCGGAGTTTCGAGGTTACGTAGCCCGTCACCGAAATAGACTGACTTACTTGCCGACTACCAGCACGTTGAAGGAATCGGGGAGGACCGGCGGACGGCCCTTCTTTCCTTCTTTCGCTTCCGGCGCGGGGCCGTACTCGGCGGCCAGCAGATAGACGCGGTGTAACTTCGGATCTACTGTCATGGTGCGGGCGCCGCGCACGGTGGCGACGGTGTCCACGACTTCGTACTTGCCGTTTACTAACTTGACGATGGTCAGAGTGGCATCGCCATTCGAGCTGAACGCCAAGCCGGTGCCGGGGTCGAAACCGGCGGCATCGGGGCCGGCGCCGATGGCCGGCGTGGCGATCACCTTCATGGTGGCGATGTCCGTTACGGCCATCATCTTGTTATCGCCTACGGAGAAGAGCTTCTTGTTCTTGACGTCAATGGCCAGACCCGAAGGACCCTCGGCTGGGGCCAGTGAGGTGCGCCGGGTCACGGCCGGCTTGGCGGCATCGATCTCGATCACCTCACTCTTGTCTTCCAGGTTGGCGTAAATCTTGCCAGCGCCATCCACCACGCAAAATTCCGGCTTCCCTTCGAGGGGGAAAGTGGCCACGATTTCATTGGTCTTGGCATTGATGGCGGTGGAATCGTTGGAGCGGCCGTTGAAGGTGAAAACCCGCTGGGTTTTCGGCTCGTAGCAGATGGCGTCGGGGTTCTGGCCGGTGGCCGGCTCGCCGAGTTTGGCGAGAGTTTTGAGATCGAAGACCGTGACGCTGTTGGATTGGCCGTTGCTGATGAATCCCTTGTTGAGCTCGGGCGCGACGGCGATGCCGTGAACGCCGTGCAGTTGGGTAATCTGTCCCACCACCTTGCCGGCGTCGGGATCGACTACTTCGACGATGGTGGCGTGCGAGGCGTACAGCCGGCGGTTGGTGTTGTCGAGGGCTACGTAGTCCCATCCACCAGTGCCGCCGATTTTGATCTTGTTGATAACCTTGTAGCCTTCGGCGGCGAACGCCGCGGCGATAATGAGACCTGCTGTCAGAAGCGTTTTCATTGAGTTACTCCTTTTCCGTTAGTCCCGGCCNNCATTTGAGAGCCGGCGCCCAGAGCGAGCGCGAGGGGAAGCATGCCGGCCACGGTGGCCAGCGCGGTCATCATAATAGGACGCAGCCGGCGCTCGCCGGCGCGTATCATGGCTTCTTCGGCCGGAATGCCGTCCGCCCGGAACCTCTGGTCGGCATCCAGCAGAAGGATGCCATTCTTGGCGACGATGCCGATCACCATGATGAGGCCCATGAAGGACGACAGGTTGAAGGTGGTTCCGGTGACCACCAGCGCCAGGAACACGCCGCAGGTAGAGAGCAGCGCGGAGGCGAGCACCGCGATGGGGGCGGCGAAATTGCCGAATTCGAACAGCAAAACGATGAAGACCAGCACGATGGCCAGCAGCAGGACAAACGCCAGGTCCTTGAACGACTTCTGCTGTTCCTCGAACTGGCCGCCATACTGGACGCGAATGCTGGGCGGCAGGTTGGCCTCGGCGATGGCCTGCTGGACCTTGGCCATGCCATCGCCGAGATTCATGCCCTCGAAGCGCGCGGTCACGGTGACGTCGCGCTGCAGGTTTTCCCGCCGGATTTCGGTTTGACCGGGGATCTCGACTACCTTGGCCAGCGAGCCGAGAGTGGCGGTCTTGCCGGTGGAACTAACCAGCAGCGTGTTTTGAATGGCGGCCATCGAGGCGCGCGTCTGTTCGGGAAAACGGACGCGGATGGTGTAAGCGCGGTCGTTGAGCACCACGGGGAGCGAGGCGGGCTCACCCTGGAGAATGGCGCTGGTGTCCACTTCGACTTCCTGGGGGGAGAAGCCCGCGCGCGCGGTGACCGATGGATCGACGTTGAAGAGCGTGGCCGGACCGCTGATGGTGTTCTCGATGCCGTCGAGCACGTCCACCACTCCGGGAATCTTCTTGATGGTGTCGCCCACCTTCGGCGCCCAGGCCTGCAGCAGTTCGGGGTCCGGCGAGAAGAGCTTGATAGCCACCGGTTCGGGCGCGTTGGTGAGGTCGCCGATCATGTCTTGCAGCAACTGCATGAACTCGACGTCCAGCACCGGTTCGGCTTCCTTGACCTTGGCGCGCACGTCGGCGATCACCTCCTCGCCGGTGCGGCTGCGCTGGCGTTTCAGCTTGACCGAGATATCGCCGGTGTTGGCTTCGGTGACGGCGGCCAGGCCGAGTTGCAGGCCGGTGCGCCGCGAAGTGCCTTCCACCTCGGGGATGGTACGCAGGATCTGCTCAATGTGAGAGACCACGCGGTTGGTCTCTTCGAGCGACGAGCCAGCCGGCATGATGTAGTCGATGATGAAACCGCCTTCGTCCATGGCGGGCAGCAGGTCGGACCCGCAATTGCGGTAACAGACGTAGGAGCCGCCGATCAGCAGGATGCAGAAAACCGTCAGCAACAGCGGATGATCGAGGGCCACGCGCAGCACGCGCTCGTAGGAGTTCATGAGCCAGTGCGGCACGCTGCTGTGCTCCTCGGCGTGGGCGCCGGCGCGCTGGCGAATGAAGTAGTGACTGAGGGTCGGAGTCCAGGTCAGGGCCAACGCGAGCGAAGTGAGCAGCGCCATGCCGACGGTGACGGCCAGCGCACGGAAGAATACGCCCGTCACCCCGGTGATGGAAATCAGCGGCAGGAAGACGACGATGGGGGTGATGGTAGAGCCGACCAGCGGAACGCGGATCTCGCGGATGGCGCTGCGGATGGCTTCAGCGCGCGATTGGCCCTTGTCGCGATGCATCACGATGTTCTCGACCACCACGATGGCGTCGTCGATCACCAGCCCCACGGCCGCGGCCAATCCGCCCAGGGTCATAAGGTTGAAACTCTCGCCCATGATCCGCAGGGCGATGAAAGTCACGGCGACGGTGGCGGGAATCACGAGGCCCGCCACCAGCGATGTTCCCCAGTCCCGCAGGAACAGCACCATGATGAGGGATGCCAGGACCAGGCCGATCAGGATGGCGTCGCGCACGCTGCCGATGGAATCGTTGACGAGCTCCGATTGATCGTAGAAGGGACGCAGCTCGATGCCTTTGGGCAGCGCGTTCCGGATCTGAGTCATTTCCGCATGAATGGCGTCGGCCACCTGCACGGTGTTGCCGTCCGGCTGGCGGAACACGTAGAGCAGCACCGAGGGCTTGGCGTTGGCGGTCACCATGGTGTAGACCGGCATCACCGAAGGAGCGACTGTGGCAATATCGCCGATGCGAACGGGCGAGCCAACGGGCGTGGTCTTGACGACGATATTGGCGATCTCTTCGGGAGTCCGGGCCTGGCCGCTCACCAGGCTGAGCACGAGTTGGTGGTTGGTCTCGATAAGGCCGGGCGAATCGATCATGTTGCT
>PLMF01000027.1 GCA_003142355.1 Bryobacterales bacterium | reverse complement strand
GCGCCCTCGCCCTTCCAGCCCAGATAGTCGAACTTGCCGACGACGAACAGGATCAAACCCAGCCCTGACAGAAGGGTGATCAGACTCAAGGCGCTCCAGACATAGGCCTCGGTGGAAGGCCGGTTTCCCGCGATGGGCTCGTAGGGCCAGTTGTTGGTGTACGAGTAATCCTTCCCAGGGCGCTTCGCCGTTGTGGCCCAGGCCGCCCAGGCGAAGTAGGCGGTCAGGGCTTTCCGCTCCTCGGGGTTCCGAATATAGTTGGCCGGCAGCCCGGGAGCGGCGTCCTTCCTGGTGAAGTANNCGGTAGGCAGCCACCTCGCCTGACGAGAACCGGAGAATTCGCGAGGCTGGTTCGTACCGATTTTCCTTAAGCGCCGAGCCAACGATGAAGCGGAAATCAGAAAGGTGTTCGCCAAGACCATGGCCGTGCGCAAGCTGAATGCGGAAGCCAGGGAACTCGCCGATCTGTATTTCTTCGAAACGCTGGTTCGTATCCACCGCGCTGGCGAAGGCGCCCCGTACACGGGGCTGAAACCGGCCGGGCGCGACTTGGGACCGGCCATCCCCGCCGCGGATAAGGCTATCGAAACCGGGGCTGTCGAGCCGCTGGTGAAGTTGATCACGAGCGAATCGGCCAACGGCATCCGCGAGCGATTTCAGAAGGCCACCGCCGCAAAGAAGTTCAGCGCGGAAGAAGTGAGCGCAGGGCGAGGGTATGTGAAGGCATACGTCGAATTCGTGCATTACGTCGAGGGGCTTCACGAATCCGTCAAAGGGGGCGGCAAGGTATCCGGAATCGTTTCAGAACCTGGGAATCCTGGAACGAATTGAAGGGAGAATATCATGATCGACACGTCTGCCGGCGCTACGCGTCTCTCTCCGTGGTGGAGACACTCGGCCATCCTCGTAATGATCGCTGGCTAGCAAGCGCCCGTTGAGCGGCCTTAACGACTGGTCCGTCCATCCCGTCGCAGTGGGCAAGGGCGCGCTGAGGTCCGACGAACGTCAGGGCTAACACGCTGAGGGTGAAGGTGAGAAATCTGGCGGCCGCAGGTCGTTTCATGTCGCCTCCTTTCGGCAGTTCGAACACCTTTTCGTAGCTGCGGCGAGTATAGCACCGCTCTGAGTGTGAATCAATAGTCACTATTATTCGAGGAGGAACTCGGATTGTGTTGATGCAATTCAATCAGAAGTATGATACTGTGAGCACAGACTCACAACGATCATGCCCAGGGAAAAGCTCGACACCGCGGTCAGACAGGAGCAGTTTGCCGAGGCCGCGCTGAACATCGTGGGCGCATATGGCCTGCGCGGGCTAAGCCTGGCGCGGGTCGCCCATCGTGTGGGTCTTGTGCCTTCCGCGATATATCGCCATTTCAGCAGCAAGGATGAACTCCTGGATGCGGTCCTCGATCTGATTCGCGGCAGGCTGATGGGCAATGTCACAGAGGCTTGCACCGAAAACGTGGATGCCCTGGAGTGCCTCCGGCGATTGATGATGCGCCACGCCCGGCTGATTCGCGAGAACGAGGGTATTCCTCGCATCGTCTTCTCCGAGGAGATATTTGTCGCCCACCCTGGAAGGAAGGCCGCTGTTTACGAAATGGTAAAAGGGTATCTGAAGCGCGTGGGCGAGATCGTACAGCGCGGTCAGGGGGACGGCCAAATCCGTCCGGAACTGGATCCGTCCACCGTCTCGTTGATGTTCCTTGGCATGATCCAGCCGGCGGCCATTCTCTGGCGGTTGAGCGACGGTGGGATCGACATAACGAAGCACGTCGAAAAGGCCTGGCAAATTTTCAGCGAGGCGATTCGCGCACGGTGAGCGCGGCATCGTTTCCGCCGGCAACTGAAGAGGCGCGGTTGGCTGTTGTGTCGCGGCCGCTTGAGAATCGGAATCCCGTTTAGCCCCCTCGGGGCGGACGTGCGCTCGTCGCCGTGGCGGACAGAACAGGCGACACGACGCCTTGGGATCTCCTGCTTTCGAGAAGCGGGCCGCGTGCGGCAACTCTTCGGAAAAATTCTCAATTCTCACCGGACGACCTAAGTCCCTGGCCATAAAAGTGATTCAAGAACCACATTTGCCAGACAATCGACGCTGGCGGTGTCGATTGACTACAAGTACTGTATTATCAGCATGATACAGAGACAATTGTTTTGATTGACAGCCTTGGCTCTTTTTGCTTATAATGTGAATGAGGAATCACATACACATGAGAACCAAGGGGGCTCGACACCAAAATCGGACAGGACCGGTTGGCGCAGGCGGCCCTCAGCCTGATCGGGCATTTGAGCGGCGGCGGCTTCGATGCGACGAAACACGTGAAGCGCGCCGGACACAGAATCTTCAGCGCGCGCCTAAGGGCGGCGTAGATTCTTTTGTTGTAAATGTGAACTGGAATTCACTGTGGAGGTGAAGGCATGAGAAGCAAAAGAAAGATGCTCATCCTGCTCCCGGTACTGGCGGTGGCTGCGGTTGTCGGCTACAGGTTCATCCGGAGCAAGTACCAGACCGATCCGACGGCGATACGCGTTTCCGGAAACATCGAGGTCACCGACGTCGAGGTGAGTTTCAAGATCCCCGGTCGGCTGGAGGAGCGCGCTGTCTCCGAAGGCGAGACTGTTACGGCTGGTCAACTGGTGGCGAGGCTCGACCGCAGCGAACTCACGGAAGAGGTCGCAGTGCGCCGCGCCGAAGTCGACACCGCCCAAGCCGCGTTGGCCGAGCTGTTGGCGGGCTCCCGCCCGGAAGAAATCCGCGAGGCGGAAGCTGTCGTCCACAAGACCCAGGCGTGGCTCGATGAACTGCTGGCCGGATCCAGGCCGCAAGACATCGCGGCGCATAAGGCGACGGTTGAGCGGGCGAAAGCAGATGTGGACCGACTGGAGGCGGAGTACGCGCGGCAGAAGACCCTCTATAAGAATGATGTCATCTCAGCCCGCGAGTATGAGGCCACCCAGGCTGCGCTCGCGGCGGCAAAGGCGCGGTTCCGTGAGGACGAGGAAGGATCAAAGCTCGCCATCGAGGGACCTCGAAAGGAACAGATCGAGCAGGCCCGCGCCAGCTTGAAACAGACAACGGAACGCCTGGCGCTGGTCACCAAAGGCCCCCGCCACGAGACGATCGACCAGGCGCGCGCACGCCTGGAACAAGCCCGACAGGCGCTTGCGGTGGCTGAAACGCGCCTGAGCTACACCACCGTGATCGCGCCCATCGGCGGCGTGGTCCTCTCGGAGAATCTTGAGGCCGGAATGTACGCGGCCCCCGGAACACCGGTCGTCACGGTGGGCGACCTCGTTAACTTGTGGTTGCGGGCCTACATCAGTGAGACCGACCTCGGCCGCGTCAAGGTCGGCCAGCGGGTGTGGGTGACCACCGACACCTATCCCGGCAAGCGTTACGACGGACGGGTCTCCTTTATCGCTTCTCAGGCGGAGTTTACCCCGAAGAATGTTCAGACGGAGAAAGAGAGGGTGAAGCTGGTTTACCGCGTCAAGATCGACATCCAGAACCCCAACATGGAACTAAAGCCCGGCATGCCCGCCGATGCCGTGATCCAGACTGGGCCAGAGACGAACACGCAATCGCAGACACTTGACGGGCAGGGAACGAACACACCGTCGCGGAACCCCAGCATGGCGCGGGTTCCCAAGGTGCCCAGGAAGTCGATGACGTTGGTTGCCAGAGAGGTCAGCGATGCACGCAATTGAGGCCGTGGCCCTGACGAAATCCTTCGACAATCTGACGGCGGTTGACGGACTGAACCTGACCGTGGAGGAGGGGGAGATCTTTGGTCTCGTGGGGCCGGACGGCGCCGGGAAGACCACCACTATGCGGCTGCTCACCTCCATCATGGAACCCACATCCGGCGAAGCCCGGGTCGCCGGCCATGACGTGTTGCGGGAGGCGGAGGCGGTCAAGGAAGACATCGGCTACATGAGCCAGCGGTTTGGCCTCTATCCGGATCTGACAGTGATGGAGAACCTTGAGTTCTACGCCGACATCTACGGCGTGCCGAAGAAGGGCCGGGAGCAAAAGATCGAGCGCTTGCTGTCGTTCAGCAACATGATGCCTTTCAAGAAGCGTCATGCTGGCAGGCTGTCCGGGGGCATGAAACAGAAACTCGGTCTGGCCTGCGCGCTGGTCCATACGCCCAAGGTGCTATTCCTGGACGAGCCGACCAACGGGGTAGACCCAGTCTCGCGCCGCGACTTCTGGCGCATTCTGTACCAACTGCTTCGCGAGAACGTGACCATCTTCGTTTCGACTGCGTATCTCGACGAGGCTGAGCGCTGCGGCCGGGTCGGACTCATGCACCGGGGAAAACTCCTGGCCGTAGGGACACCCGGCGAAGTCAAGAAGCTGATGCAGGGCACCATTCTGGAAATCCGCTCCTCGGAGCCGCGCAGAGCCACCGCGATCCTACGGGAACAATTCACCACCGCCACAGCAAGCCTGTTCGGCGACCGCATTCACCTGCTGGCACAGCATCCGGATCAAGCTGCGGCAGAGGCGGAACGAGTGCTCGTCGGCGCGGGCCTTTCCGTCAGTGGCGTCCGCATGATCGAGCCGGCGCTCGAAGACGTCTTCATATCGGTCCTGGCCGCCGAGAGGAAGAACTGAAACCATGAACGCGAGCAGCAACGAAAACGCCGTCGTCGTAAAGAACCTGGAGAAGCGCTTCGGCAGCTTCACCGCCGTAAACCGCGTCAGCTTCGAAGTGCAGAAGGGCGAGATCTTCGGCTTCCTCGGTCCGAATGGCGCGGGCAAGTCGACCACGATCCGCATGCTGACTGGGATTTTGGCGCCGACGGGCGGCACCGGAACGGTAGCGGGATTTGACGTTCGGACCCAGGCGGAGAAGATCAAGGCCAACATCGGCTACATGAGCCAGAAGTTCTCTCTCTACGAGGACCTCACCGTGGAGGAGAACATCGATTTCTACAGCGGCATCTATCGTATCCCGCCAGAGAAGAAAAGGGAGCGCAAAGAGTGGGTAATCGAGATGGCTGGTCTTCAGGATCGCCGCCATTCCC
>PLMF01000168.1 GCA_003142355.1 Bryobacterales bacterium | reverse complement strand
GCGGCCGACGCCCTCGTCGGCCTCCTCACAGTCGGATACGGCTGGTGCCATTGGGCGAAGCTACCCGCGGGCGCGGCCCCGCCGTCGCACAACTTTCATTGAAGCCTGCACCAACTCGTCTCCGGCCATCGGCGGATTCCCAGCGCCTGCGCGAGACAGAATCTGCAGCGCCTTTTTCACGTCGCCATGAGCCGCCATCTGCCGAAGGTAGTCGGTGACTGCAGCGCATCCCGCAGGCTTCTGGTTGGCGCTTTGATCGAACGTTTCGCTCTCCTGATTTCCGTGCCGTGTGCCCACTCGTCAATATATCACCGGTGATCCCACAACCTGGCAGACGGGTCCGCCAGGGGTGTTTAACCGTTCTGGGAAGCCGGCTCCCGGCCTGAGTGCCTGTCGTTTCTCGGATCGGGACATACCAGGACTTATCGTGGATAGCAGCCCTGAAAGGACTGGCGTCCGTCCCTGGCCACCACCCCTATCGAATAGATACAACAAGCACTTAGACGTCCGACCACGTCGCTCTCAACCTCCGAATGTACGTCGCTGGAGTCCAACTGGAGTCCAAACCGGAGTCACGCTCATGCCCGTCTTTTGACGACTGCGCTTCGAGTACTTTTCTTGCGCGAGGCCGACCTCGTGCCGTGCTTGCCGCCACTCTTGGGTTTGGGCCGCACTCCCGGCAACGTCGCATCTAGAACGAAACTTCGGATACACACGGCGCTTTCAGCACTGACACGCTTCGCCTCCGCTTCCAGAAATGCCTTGAGATCCTCCAGGGTATCTCTTGACGCCAGGGATTTTCGTTCGGTATCCCTGCTATCCCACTGTTCGCACGTAAACCATGCGACCAAATAAATACCGAACGGCGACTGCTTGTTCTTCAGGTAGCGCTCTGCCAACTGGCTGTCGAGGGCCGTCCTGACCGCCGGATTCCAACAGCCCTTTACTTCGATAATGAGCGAAATCCATTTTGGAACCGAAGAAGCGGTCATCGCTGACACATGGATGTCAACATATTCCCCTTCGCGGATCTTGGTCTCAAGCGTCGCGGTAACGCCCCGGCGTTTGAGAAGGTCCGCGAGTTCGAGGGCGATTTCCCGCGACACGGGCTCTTCCGGTTTCGGCTTGTAGGCCAGAGACCGCCCGACGTGATACTCGTTCCATAGTCGCCTCACGCGGTCCCCAGTATCGCGCAGTCTCACCTGAAGCTCGTCCAGCGCTTCCAGGAGATCCTCCATCAACTCCATCTCGTCGCGCACGAGCAGATACCGCCGGTCTTGGATCACTTGGATAACAGTCGCGGGATCGAGCGGCTGCCAACTGCTCTGTATCAATCCTCGGCGCGCCTCCCACGTGGCCTTTCGTATCCACCAGTCCGCGGGGTACTCGCGCTCCAACTGGTCCAAGACGGCAACCGCGACCGCTGTGGAGCGCTCCTGCAGCCAGTGCAGGATGTTCCCCTGAACCGTGTGCACGGCATCGCGATGGAAAAGATCGGAGTTCGGAGGAGCGCCGAATGTCGAACGCAACCAGCGGTATAGATCGGCACAATCCGATTCGGGAAGCCATGCACCAAGCGTGGTACTGATGTTGCCCGTTGAACACATAACCTCCAATACCGCCTTGGCAAAGCCGCCGTTGGACTTCATTTCTGACCACACTGCCGGCCACGCCTGTTCATGACACTGCCCCACCCAAACGGCAGTGCTACAGGCGATCCGGCGGTCATTCCCTCCCGTGGTATTCAGCAGGGCGAGATTATCCTTCGCCAATTTCTCAGCCTCCTGTAACCCATGTTCAAAGAGCACTCGAAGGCCGGCGATGTACAGGTTCTCAGACGCAGTGGGGCGATTTATAGCGTCAAAGATAATTTGATCGAGTTGCAGCGACTGCCGTTCGCGGGTCAACCATTGAAGTGCCCGGTCAGGGTTATGGATTCGATCCCGACGGAGTATCAGAGCCGTCGCCCAGTGCACCACCTCCGGTGCCCTGGCGAGCACGACATCGCGCAAAGCGCGATCAGGCTCGTCCAGTTCTTCATTGGTTCCGGATATCTGGCAGAGGAGGATTCCAGGAATCCATTTTGAAAGCACGGGGGCAGGCAAAGAGGTCAGGTATTCGGGCTCATGCACGATGCGGTCCCTCAGGATTTTGTACGCCGCCAGTTCGCTCATGCCAGGCCCTCCATGACGGATGGACCTGGCCGTATACGAAGGGCCCTCCGCCAAGAACCACTTTGCGGCGTCAACAAGCCGGGTCGTCTCGGGAGCCGTCAGTACCGACCAGCCAGCAAGCTCCCGGAGGTTCGGGTGAAACAGCCGTTCCGCGATGTCGCTCTCCAGCGGCGCCGACATGAGTTCCAAGAGTCGGCTGACCGCGCGCGGATTGCGTTCGGATAGGGTAATCAGATACTGAAGCCTTCGAATTCGGGCGCTTCGCTTGCGTGCAGACGTTTCCTGTTCCTCAGTTTTGCGTTCCTCCTCGCACCTGATGCCGCGCCGCCTGTTGAGCCACCAGCATCGAAGCGCCGCTTTCAGATCCGGGCGGTCCGCTGTCAGAGCGAAAACCCTCGATCGCACTCCGGGCGTTTCCCAGTCGGTAAGCGATCCGACAATACACTCCCAATTTGGCCGAATTTCAGGGCCAGCCTTCTTCCACTCTTCGACCGCGAATTCAAGGTCGCTCGGAAGCAGCAGGGGAGCAGGCTCCCGCAGTAACGGCCACCCGACATATGTCTTCCCACTGAGCCGCGGCACCAGTTCAGAAGCGAGTTGTCGTCGCTTGTCAGCCGATCCCAAGGTATAGCGCTCGCGCCGGGAGATCCCGCGAGAATCGAATACGAGGTAGTGTCCTGTAACCCGGGCGGCCAAGAGATCGGCGAGCGCCCGTCTGATCGCCGCATCATCAACATGGTTCATCGCCCGGAGTATGAGCTGATCGGCCGCGCCAGCCCAGCCCGAGAGAGCGTTCGGATTCGAATGCTCCCTGGCCAGCCACGCTAGGCAGTCGGCAAATTCGCGCTCTGGTAGTCCCTGAACGAAGTCATGAGCCAAGAACCTCCCCACAGCGTCCGTCTGCTCGTAATCCCTCGTCCCAAGGCTGTCACGAATCTCCTGCCACGTCACGTGGGTTGGCCATACAGCTGACAGAGCTTGAGCCTGCAGATGTTGTTGGTCCTTGTCGCTGCCCGGCTTAAGCGCCAACGGGCGAAGACGCGCCTTCTCGTCGGCGCTGCCGTGCTCTGTCACGCACCATGCGGCGTGAAGGCGAAGGAAGAGCGGCTCGCCCTCATTCAAAGTGATGTCCACGAGCTTGCCGCTGAGCCCTGCCTCGCCGCACGCGTTTGCGATGTCTGCCGCCAGTTTCCGGACTGTGGCGGGTTGAGAGACGTCCAGTCGAGGTCCTAGTTGCTCCTTTAAACCTGGATGTTTCAGTTTCCTGTATTTCCAAAACAGGCCCCACTGGTATATGAAAGGATTCTCGGCTTCCGCCTGCCGGACCAGAAAGTCAACAAGTTCCGCCCGGACGGCGGCGCTGGTCCTCGTTAGGTCAGCCTCGAGGAGAACCTCCGGATCGGTCCGCAGAATCTCGGCGAGGACATCTTCTCGCATTGCGGCAAGCCAGGCGGCGACACCGGACAACGCAGGAGCAACCTGACCGGCTGCGCGGAGGAGCTTCATGATCTGGGAAAGGGACGTGCTCTCGGTCCGCAGGTGATGTGCGGCCAGAAACTCGGCGAAGCTCTTGTGAGTCCACCTGAACTGAAAACCAGATCGCGTGAAGAGGCCACTGTGGATCACTTCCCACACATCGAGGGTCCCGACGTCAAAAGCAGTTCCGCGCACCGTCTCACAACCCGACGCAAGGTCGCCGATTCTCACAGCATCGGGAGGGCACGCATCAACCTCGTTCGTATCCACGGCCGGTCGCGCCCCAAATAGCGTCGCGCATGCGATGCGCCCGGCAACTGCGATCATTTGGTCCGCGTCCATTCGAGGCGTTGCGGCAGCGCGGCTGGAATCAGGAGGTTCAAACAGGAATGTTCTGCAACCGCGCTCGTACAACTCGGCCAGGTCGTCAGGAAAGGAGGCCCCGCCGGAGACTGAGCGCAACAGCAGTTCAAGCGTCAACGGGTGCGCCGCCAGCGGTTCAACGTTCTTCTCCGCTACGGCGCGCAGAAACCGTTCGCCGTCCAGACCGCTTGCTGCGGCAGCGATTTTGACATCCTCTTGCCGAAGCGGAGCTAAGCGCCAAACGTGAACGCCTTCTGACCCGAAGAGGGTTCTAAGACCGTCTTCAAAGAACGGCAGCCATGCAACCGAGCGACACGCGATCGAAAACCGCAGCCCCTCCCTCGGGAGACCATCCAGGACGCCAAGCAGAATCTTCGGCAGATTCGGCTGAAAGGGAAGCGCTTCATCGAGCGAGTCCAAAGTCAGATGCATAACCCGGTCTCCGTGGAGCCAGGTCTGAAAGATGGCATCCTGCTGGAGGCGGAAATTAAGATCACTGGGGTTTGCCAAGACGGCCAAATCGATGAGGAAGCCGTGTTCGTTTTGGGCTTCCCACAAGGCCACCATACAAGCGTGGTCGCGCTCCAAACTTCGGCTCTTGCCCATGCCGCCCTCGCCAAGCAGCACATTGCACTTTTCGGCAGAGAGAGTCTTGAACGTTGACGCTTTCAGATTGTGAAACCGGGAGTAAGGGTCTTCCGGATCGGGAAGGTACGCATCACTATATAGCGTCAGTTCTGCGTCTCTCGGTGTCCAAAACCGCGTCCAAGGATACTCCTTCCTCACTTGCACACTCCCGTCTCTTCTTCAGAAACTCCCCAACACTCCAGGATAGCGGACCGGAGCGTTTGCCGTTCGGCGCGCGGGCGTTGTTCGCTGAAAAGACTACCGCGCCGAAAGAGCGAGGTAGAACTGTGAGGGATTGAGCTTCCAAGAGCAGTTTGACGGTCGCGGCGGCATCTCATCGGGCTGGCCGGGCAGAACGAGCGCGCGGACGTGCGTCAACGGGCGAGCACGTGCAGGATCATCGAGAAGCTCTGATTCGCCGCCCTTAAAGACCCTTCCGAGATTGCCAAAACGGCTAATCGTCGGCACAGTCCGCAGGATTTCTCCCCTGAAACGCCGTTCCAGTCAGTGCCGGCCCGATGCCCCTTTCAGGCTGAGCCAAGTGCCTTCTCGACCGCCTTGGGATTCTTTGCAATCACGACAAGGAGGGTACGCGCAGGCCCTTCCGGCTGCCGGTGACCTTGTTCCCAATTCTGAATCGAATCCAGCGAGAAACCAAACTTCGCGGCAAACTGCGTTTGACTCAATCCCATCCTGGCACGCAGTTTTCGCACGTCCACCTGCGGCGCCGGGACGTAGGTGACTCGCACGCGGGCTGGCTTGCCTTGTACCCAGTCGCGTGCCTGCCGTGCGCTTCGCAGGAGCTTGTCTCCAAACGAACTGTCTTCCGGTCGCTTCCGTCGGCTGGCTTNNGACAAATCGGTTTGGACATTTTTCGCGAAGATCGCCATCGGGAACAAAGGAACGTGGATGTCGTGAAAGTAGTATATGATGCGCGATCCGCCTCTTTTGCCCCTGCCTCTAGCCATCCACCGCATTTTCCGCAACCCGCCCGTCCCGGGTATCGCTTCACCCGCTTCAGGATGCAGTGCGACATACAGGATCAGGTCGTCATGTTCATCTTCTGAGAGCACACCTTTCACATCGGCCAGGAACTCCTCCGTTTCCACGACCGCGATCATGTCGCTCACCCCACTGGTATACGCCAATGACGGACAGGTGTGCTGCAAAACCTGGATGGCGTGATCTCGGTGAAAGCCGCCCGCATCGAGCCGCTACCCGCGGGCGCGGCCCCGTCGTCGCACAACTTCCATTGAAGCCTTCATTGCACGTAAAGCGGCACCTGGTTGGATGACACGCCCAGAATGGAAACGTACACCAGTTTGGCGCCGGGCGTCTCGCCGGAATACACCTGGAAATTCACCTGGTACAGGCCGGCGAAGCCCGGCGCCAGGCCTGCGTATGGCGCAGAATCTACGAGCCGTGAATCGACCACCACTTCAAAGCCCTGCTGGATAGTCGCCGCTGGGGCTGCATCCCCCGCTCGAACGCTCCCGTTAACAGCTCCCAAACCAGTACAGAAAATCGCCAGGTACTCGCCTGCATGGGCCGGGTTCTGTAGCGTCACCTGGGTGTAATCGGAGGTGTGGACGACCATCGGCGAGTTGTAGCCATCACCCGCCGCCGTGAAGATACCAGGGTTGGCGGAAATCACAAAGACCGGCCGTCCCACGGACCCACTGCCGCGCGTCACTACGATCGACGTTCCGCCCAGGGCGACTCCGAACGGCACCTGAAAATTGATCTGCGTCGGAGAGACGTAGAATTGCGGTGCGGCAACTCCCCCGACCGTCACCGTGACGCCCTGCAAATTCTGCGGCAGCGGAAAGCCGGTTGCCGAGCCCGCCGCCGGCGCCAGTTCCTCGCCGAAAATAGTCGCGATCTGGCCGGGAGAGACAACGTCTCCCAATTGCCAACTGGCAGCGTTGAAGACGGCGCGCACCAGCGGTATACCCGGTGTCGCCGGAGCCAGAGGCTCGAGGTCCAGCCGTGCCAGAAAACCGCCGGATTCGAACGCGGCGCCACCGAGAAAATTCGGTGAATCTGCCGTCCCGGCCATCCAGATGCTGCCGGTCGGGCCGATCGCGATCGCGGCGATGCGGTCATCCGCGCTGCCGACATACGTGGAAAAGCCCAGGACGATCCCTGTGCCCGAAGGCGCCAGCTTTGCGATATATGCCCCGCCTCCGCTGCTTGAAATGGGGAGGACCAGCGGGAGCCCGATCCCGGCCTGACCCGCCACCCAGGCGCTTCCCTGGGCATCCACCGCGATACTCGATCCGCCGCCTCCGCTGAGGTATGTGGAGTACAGCAGTTTCCCACCCGTTGCATCGAACTTGGCCACGAACGAACCGCCGGAGTTGCTGCCCGGCGCCGCCTGGATGCCGTTGACCGTGGGGAAGTCGGTCCACGTCGTGGATCCCGTAATGTACGCTTCCCCGGCGGAATCCACCGCCACGGCGTTGGCGGCATCGTCACCGCTCCCGCCCAGATACGTGGAATAGAGGAGCTTGCTTCCGTCGCTGGAGATTTTGGTGAGGAAGGCATCGAACCCGTACCCGACAGCCTTACCCCTGACGGCCTGAACCGGGTTCGCCAGCGGGAAATCCAGAGAATTGGTGGTGCCCGCGACGTAGGCGTTGCCCGCGGAATCCACCGCCACGGCGAGTGCTTGATCCTGTATCGAACCGGCAATCAGCGTAGCCCAGAGAATCGAGCCCGCGGGGTCGAGCTTCGCGGCGAAGGCATGCTCGAACCTTCCCATCCCCGTAAAGCCCACATAGATCGTGGAAGACGGGCTGACGGGATCGAGCGCCAGAATGTGCGCTCCCTGCGCGTTCGCGGAACTATTCGTCCACGGCCCGTACCGGACCGTCCACGTGATGCCGTCATCCGTGCTGCGCAGCAGAATGCCGGCGTCATTGACCAGGTAAAGCGCACCCAAACGATCGATCGCCAAGCCGTTGAAGTTGGAGCCTGGAAGCGCGATGGACGGGAGTGCGACGTCCGTCCAGGATTGGCCGGCGTCGATGCTGCGCAGCAGGCCGGTCCCCGACGACGCGTACAGAGTCGCGCCATTGCGCGGATCCACCACCGGAGTCGAGATGTTGGCGCGCCCGCCTTCCACCCAGGTCTTTCCGCCATCCTCGGTGCGGAACACGGCGGGTACCACGTATGTGAGTCCATAAGCACAGCAGGCATAAACGCGCGCGGAGTTCGTCGGGTCTACAACTATGGCGCCGCCGGCAAGAGAATCTCCCTGCCCGATAAAAGATACGGGAAAATCATGGACGTCGCTCCAGTGTGCCCCGCCATCCACGCTCCTGTAGATGGAGGGAATCTGGTTCGCGAAGCTGGTCAGCCACACGACCGAAGGCTGCGAAGGATCGAGAGCCAGAGATCCGAATTGCCTGCCCGGCGCTGGAAAACTGGGCGATGGCAGTACGCCGGTGAGGGCTTGCCAAGTGGTGCCGGCATCCACACTCTTCGCGACCTGGTTGTTGCCGGCGGAGTCCTCGTACAGGGCGTACAAAGTGGATGGGGTGTTCGGATCGAGGACCACCTGGTAAGCGTTCTGGGCCGTGAGAAGTTGCGTCCAGTTTGCGCCCGCATCCAGCGATTTGTAGAGACCGATGGTGGTCGCGGCGTATAGCGTAGCCGGCCGGGTGGGGTCGATGGCCAGCGAGTTTACGATGAGCGCCGCCAGGTTGTTATTCAGCGCGCGCCACGTGACGCCGCCATCGTTGGTAACGAACAGCGATTTTACCGGCGTCTGGGCTTCGAGGGCATTCACCGCCGGAAAATCGAGCGCCAGGCTGGTGCCGGCAAGGTAGGCGTTGCCTTGCGTATCGACGGCGATCGCGCTAGCCGCGGTATCGCCCGCGATGCTGCGGTTATATAGTATCGCGGAACCGCTGGGGTTCAACTTCATCACCCATGCACGCGGCGTGGTATATCCCACTGTTCGCGTGGTCCCCGCGACGTAGGCGTTGCCGTCGCGATCGACGGCAATTCCAGCAGCGTCGTCGCGCGTGTCACCGCCGAGGTAGGTGGAATAGAGCAGCTTCGCACCGGTGGCGTCGAACTTGGCCACAAAGACACCTTCGCACTGCTGAAAAACACTTTCGCACTGCTGAAAACAGTTGCCGGCGCCCGGTTTCGGGTTAATGGGATTGAGCAGCGGAATTGCGGAAGTCGTGGTTCCAGCGATATAGACGTTGCCGGCCGGATCCACCGCGAGTGCCTGAATCGGATCGTTGCCCTGACTCCCGAACCGGGCGGCATACCCGAGCACGGGGTCGATCAGAAGCGCGCGGGTCCGGTCATATCGCCCCACGCGAAAGCCCACGCGATTCCGCCCGAGCAGCCGGTAGGCGCCGCGAATGCGCTTACCTTCCTGAAAAACGCGGGGGCGAAGGAAGCAAAAATCATCGACCATCAACTCGCCGGAAGAGCCGAGGCGCACGCTTTCCGCGCCGTCAAACTCGAGGGCAATCTTATCCGGCGACACGCCCGGGGCCACTTCGAAATCGTACTCCAGTTCGGTTTGCTCGCCGTGGAACACCAGATCGATGCCCGGATAAACTCGCGCGAACCGCACCCGGCCATACTGCGGTATACCGGTTCGCCATCGGGCGGGATCGTTGTCGCGGAGATCGTTGGTATAGCCAGGAAGACGGTTGGAAAGAGACGCTCCACTGCCGGGGGCCCGGCCAAGCAGGCGCATTTCGAGTTGCGAAGAAAGGCGCAGGTCACCGGAAGCGGCAAGGTAGTAAGCACCCCTGCCGGCGCGAACGACAAACCCACCTTCGTCCGCAGCTTCGATCCACGTCGGCAGACGCAGATGGGGAGTCGCGTACAGGGCTGATGTTAAAAGGAGGAGAAGCCAAGTCCGTTGCATAAAAACCCCCAGGAGGCCAACGGACGCGGCTAAACATGATCTTAGCACCTGGCTTTTGTTCCAACGTCTTGGCCGGCGGCGAAACATGCGTCCCCACAGGTGGGGGCGCGGCACGATCACATCCACGCCGCGAAAACCCACCTCTCCCGTCTCGTGGAAGAGGCCGCCAAGGGTGAGGAGATCATTATTGCCAAAGCCGGCAAGCCGGCCGCCCGCTTAATCGCGCTGGAAAAAGTCGCCTTCGACCGCAAACCCGGCAGGTTGAAACACCTGATCGAAATCCACCGCAATTTCGACGCCCCTCTGCCTCCGGAGATCGCCGGGGCCAAGGTGCCGGGTGTCCTTCAGCCACCACAATAAGCGCAGCCTCCATTTGGGAAATCAGTACCAAGGCTGCATTGGGCCGTTTTGAACTTCGGGAACCCTTCATCCCAGAATCAGGGACTACGATACCCGCACCATCGACGCCTCGGCTTGAGTCTGCCAGATCGCAGACGGCGCCCCGGACCGATGATCCTGTCGATCCCTTCGGCTCCTTTGAGAGCCTGGATCACCTTAGGGGCCAGTTCCGCCGCCTGGGATTTGTCGAAATAGACGAACGCCGTGCCACCTTCCGGCATCGCGTATGCCTTGCCGGAGAGGCCCGCAGCCGCAAGCGCCGCCGAAGGAGCAATCTGCTTCGTGTACGGTTTGAAGCCGTGGTCCGAAACCACCATGAAGGTCGTGCGATCGCTCATTCCGGCCGCGCGAACCGCTTCCACCACGTGTCCCACCGAGCTATCCACAAACGCGATCGCGGCAGTCCCCGCCAGGGTCTTCGGCCCGAACCGGTGGTGCACCGAATCGAGCGAAAGCAGGTGGAACAGCAGCAGGTTGGGCCGGTGCTCGCGGATCAGGTATACCGCGGCCTTAGTCCAGATCTGGTCGCGGAACAGGATGTTCGACTTCGTGAAGCTCTCGATGTCCGAAGCCGCAATCGCCCCCTTGCCGATCATTTCGCGCTCCAGCGGCCCCTCCGCCGGCGCCCATTCGCTGAATGCCCATGTGATCGTTGGTGCTTGGTTGATGGCCACCCAATCCACCTCCGCGGTTGTGAGCCCGGTTTTGTAGGCCGCGTCATAGACCGTGGGAACGCGGACCATCTTTTGCTTCTCGATCGTCGGTTCCACTTTCACCGGCGGCCATGCGCCGGTCCGCGAGATGGTTCCGTTCGCCAGCAGGCCATGTTCGTCGGAGCCGACGCCGGTCACTATAGTCGTGTGGTTGGGCGAATTCTACAACGTGCCACACGCGGAATGCCTCTGCGCGGGCGCCTTTCCTTTTCCCCCCCCTTGACAAATGACATCATTATGATATCATTTTGATGTCAAGCAAGGAGGAAGGTTCAATCATGCGGGAAAAAGAAGTCAAGGGTCTCTCGGGCTGGCTGATGCTCATCCTGCTTCCGGCGCTGGTGATCCTGTCCATTGCCATGCTGGTCGTGGCGATCCAGGCCGAGGCGGGCTACCAGATCCTGGCATGGATCGTGGTTCTGATCGTCGACATCGCCTGCCTGGCCGGATTCACGGTCGTCAATCCCAATGAGGCCAAGGTGATCCAGTTGTTCGGCGTGTACAAAGGCTCCATCAAGCAGCAGGGCCTCTGGTGGGTGAACCCGCTGACGCGCCGCCGCCGGGTTTCCCTGCGCATACGCAACTTCGAGAGCAGCAAGCTGAAGGTCAACGACCAGGACGGCAACCCCATCGAGATCGCCGCCGTGGTGGTATGGCGCGTGGTGGAAACGGCCGAAGCCATCTTTTGCGTCGACGACTATGAGCATTTCGTCCACGTGCAGAGCGAGTCCGCCGTGCGCAGCCTGGCCACCACCTATCCCTACGACGCGCACGTGGAAGGGCAGATGTCGCTACGCATGTCGGTGATGGACATCGCCCACCGCATGCGCGACGAGATCCAGGATCGCCTGTCCAAAGCCGGCGTGGAGGTCATCGAGGCCCGCATCACCCACCTGGCGTACGCTCCCGAAATCGCGAGCGCCATGCTGCGGCGGCAGCAGGCCAGCGCCATCATCGCCGCCCGCCAGAAGATTGTCGAGGGCGCGGTGAGCATGGTGGAGATGGCGCTCGAGCAATTGAGCGCGAAGCACATCGTCGAGCTCGACGAAGAGCGCAAGGCCAGCATGGTGAGCAACCTGCTCGTAGTGCTGTGCAGCGACCGCGACGCGCAGCCCATCGTCAACGCGGGCACGCTCTACCAGTAAGAGGCCATGGCGCAGCGGAAAACATTCCTGCTTCGGCTGGACCCGGCGACTCACGAAGCCCTCGAGCGTTGGGCCGATTCCGAACTGCGCAGCCTCAACGCGCAGATCGAGTTTCTGTTGCGACGCGCCCTCCAGGACGCGAGGCGTTTGCGGAAGGAGAAGAGTAAGTCATGACGAACAACTGGACGCCCCCGGACGGCCTCGGCTATTCCAGCCTGCGCCCGGTTCAGTTGACCGGCGCGGGGATCGCCCTGCTGGTAGTGGCAGGCGCGATGTTGCTGGGCGCCGTCGCCGCGGGCATCGGCCTTGGAACAACGGCCAGGCGGCAGGCCGAAGATCACCACCTGCTGCAAGAACAAGGGGTGAATACGGATGCCCGAATCACGCGCGTCTGGCGCAGTTCAGACAAGGACCAGCAGCACCTGGTGTCTTACCGGTTCACCGTTGAGGAGCGCGAGTATGTAGCGCGCAAAAAGGTCCCGACGCAGATTTGGCAAACGCTCAAAGCCGGTTCCAGCCTGCCTGTACGCTTTCTTCCATCCAACCCGAAAGTGAACCACCCGATCGAATGGGACGAAACTCCCATGCCCAACTGGGTCCCATACCTGGTCTCCGGGGAACTGGCTGTCATCGCCGTGATCCTCGCCATGCTCCTTCGCAAGCAGGTGCGGCTGCTGACGGAAGGGCGTCCCGCCCCGGGAATTGTAACCGGCCAGCGGAGGACCAAGAACGGAACCGTCATTCGGTACGAGTTCACCTTGCTGAACGGAGCCACCGCCAAGGGGCGAGGCCAGAGCCGGCGTCCTCCCGCGATCGGCAACCCGGTTTGCGTGCTCTACGATCCCGAAAACCCGCGCCGCAATGCGCCCTATCCGCTCAGCCTGGTCAAGTTGACCAGGTCGCTGAACACGCCGTAGGCCGTCTGCTCCACGGTCGGTTCGATCGAGACCGTGCCGAAGGTACCCATCAGGTCGGTGTGGAACAGGATCAGGTTCGAAGTGCCGGGCGTGCAAGCCAGGATGTCGCAGCGGTCCAGCACCTCCGCGCGCACGCGCAGCGAGACTCGCCCTCCGGTGCGGTGCGCGCGGCTGATCAGGCGCACGGTCTTACCCTGGCGCGCGATTTCGGCCACGCGCTCCGGCGTCAATCTTGTGATGCCGCGCGTCGAGACCTGCTGTGGTGTGGTGCGCGCGTCCATCAGCACGTTGGCCAGCGCGGCGGTCTTGGCGGCGGAGTCCCAGCCCTCCACGTCGAACGCGCCATCGCCTTCCGTGATGCCCATGGCGCGCGCGGCTTTCAAACCGTCCTCGAACGAGCCGCCGCGCTCCATGGCTTCCACCACCACCTTCGACGTGGAATTCAGCACGCCGGTGAAACCCAGCACCTTCACGCCCGGCAGGTTGTAGTGCCACAGGTTGAACACCGGAGCGCCGTCCATGGCGGCCGATTCGAAGCGGAACCCCACTCCCGCGCGGGCGGCTGCGTCGCGTAATTCGGCGTAAGCGTGCGCGATGGGCCCTTTATTCGCGGTCACCACGTGCATGCGCCGGGCGAAGGCGGCGCGGATGTGCGCAATCGCGGGCTCGCCCGTGGCAGGATTGAGCGTGGTCAGCTCCACCGCGATATCGGCGCGCGCGGCATCCAGAAACTCTTCGATGGAGGCCGCGCGCGGTCCGAACGGCGGATCGTCCGGCAGGCCTTCAGGCGCCACCGCCGTGCCGTGGCGCAGCGTGTGGATGCCGGTCACAAGGAACGGAAACTCCNNCGATGAGCGCGAGCTTCAAAACGCCAGCGCCTCGATCAGCTTGTTCAGCTCGGTTTCGAGCGCCGATTTCTTCTTCTGCAGCTCCGCCTGGCGGTCGCGCACAGCGGCGAGCTGCTGCTCGTGCGCGTCGAGTTGGCGCGCGTAGTTCTGCACCTGCTGCTGCTGGCCGCTCACGCTGTTGAGGCTGCCGATGTTCTGCCGGATGCGCTCTTCGTCGGCGGTCAAATCGCGCGTCTGCCCCTCGGCTTCCTCGAGCGCCCGGTCGTTCGCGGCGACCTGCCGCTTCTGATCCGCGATGCGCTGCAACTGTGCGCGGCCCGCGTCGCTGAGAGTCCGGTTACTTACGTAACCCACAATCACGTCCGGCGTCAGGCTGGTCACCTGGTAGGTCTGGTC
>PLMF01000344.1 GCA_003142355.1 Bryobacterales bacterium | reverse complement strand
TGTGAATCACGTCCGGAAAATGACTTCCCTCAGCAGCCAGCGCTGGCTGCTGACGCTCAGCAACGGTCAGGAATTCATCGTGAGCAAACGGCAGGCCGGCGGCGTCCGGCAGATGTTGCAATGGTGAGGGCGCCGGACTCACNNTGGTTGTTCCGGCAACTGGCGATCGTCCGGTTGCAATCGCAGGGACAGCGCTGCGTGTTGAGCTTCTTGAGCAGCGCTCCCAATTTCTCCGGGGGCACGCCGCTCAAGTCAACGTCCGGCAGCTTGGTATAAAGAGGCTCGGGCGGCTCCGGGGTCCGGGATTCCTTCCAGACGGTCGATTGCAGCGCCAGGCAAGTGAATCCAAGAATGGCCGCGGCCGAAAGGAACACACCTATGGCCGCGCTCCGGCTCAGCCGTTTCAATCCGCTCGTGCTTCGGGCCATGCTTGTGTGTACAGTATGGTAGGAAGCTCCGGCCGGCCTTACTTCTTTCTCACCGTTGGCGGCAATCGCCGGGCCAGCGGGCGGAATTTAAGCGCCGGCGGGGGCTGAGGCCATGATCGGAATCAACCAGCCTCTGCTCATCAATATCCTCGGGCACGCCAGCGGAGCGCTGATCTTTGCGATTTTCCTCTGCCTGCTGTTCAGCGGCCGCGGGTGGTCGGGGGGGCGCGGGCGCTATCTGTCGGGATTGGCCGCGGCCCTTTCGCTGCTGTGGAACCTCGGCTCCCTGATCGCTTTGGTGTGGCCTGGCTTGCCGGCGGGAGTGTTGGGCCTGATGGTGGCCATCAGTTTCTCGGCGTTGAGCCTCCTGCCCGCCGTGCTGCTGCAGCTGTCGCTCGGGGATAGCCAGCCCGCCGTGGTCGCTGGTGGCTACGTGCTGAGCGCCATCGCCGTGGCCATGCACTTCTGGGAGATTGCCGGCAACGGCGCCAAGCTCCATCAGGCTGCGCTGCTGCTCATCACGGTTGGCTTCCTGGCGTTGACCGCGATTGCGGTGGCGGGTGTCGCCATCCGGCGCGACCCGCTGCGGCGCTCGGGTGGAGTGCGTATTGCGGCTGCCATGTGCCTGGCGCTGTTCGCCATGTCTTTCGTCCATTTCGGAGCCGGACACGCCAGCCACGCCTGGTCCAGCGAGCTGCTGGTGCACCATGCCGGCATCCCGCTGGCCCTCTTCGTTCTCTTGCAGGATTATCGTTTCGTTTTGCTGGACGCGTTCGTCCGCTTCCTGGCCAACGCCCTTCTGGCCGCCGTGCTGACATGGCTGGTCATCCAGGCCGCATTCCGCTTGGTGCTGGTCGAGCGGGCCGCGCCGGAGCCGTTGCAGGAAGCGCTATTGCTGATCGGCGTCTGTCTCTTCCTGGTGTTCTTCGCCTGGCTGCGCAACCGCGTTCAATCCTGGCTTACGCGCGCGGTCTTCCGGCAAGGCAGCCTCGCGAGTCTTGCCAGCCGCGTGAAGGAAGGCCCGGCCTTCACAGGCGAAGAGCAGTATCTCGATTGGGCGGCCGCCCTCATCGCCGCCGCCGTCGGGACCGCGGACTACGCCGTGATCAGCCAGGGCGAAGCGCAGGCGAGCTGGGCCGAGACCTCGATTCCCATTCGGCTGGGCGAGGGCCGCTCCCGCCTGCTGGTTCTGGGACGACGGCAGGGCGGACGGCGCTATCTGGGCGAGGACCTGGACACCCTGGCCAATGCCGCCTCGGAAATCACCGGGAGAGTGGAATCCTTGCGGCGGCAGGAGATGAACCGGCTGGTCAGCCAAGCTGAGCTGCGCGCGTTGCGGTCGCAAATCAATCCTCATTTCCTTTTCAACGCCCTGAATGCACTCTATGGCGCCATCCCGCGGGAAGCCGCCGCGGCCCGCCGCATGGTGCTCAACCTCGCCGAAATCTTTCGCTACTCTTTGCAGTCCGACAAGGCCTTCGTGCCGCTGGCGCAGGAGATGCAGATCGTGCGCGCTTATCTGGAGCTGGAACAGTGCCGCCTGGCCAGCCGGCTCGACGTTCAGATAGAGGTGGATGATGCCGCCCTGCAAATTCCGATCCCGGCGCTCTCCATCCAGCCCCTCGTGGAGAACGCCGTCAAGCACGGTGTCGCGCTCCGCATCGAGCCGGGCTACGTTCGGATCAAGGCCCAATGTCGCAACGAAGAGTTGCGGATTTCCGTCGAGAACAGCGCCAGCGGGCGCGCCGCGGAGGCTCCCGTCACGGGCGTCGGTCTGCAAAATGTCAGGCGCAGGCTCGAGATCTGTTACGGTGCGGGCGCGGATCTGCGCTTTTCGCCGGGCATGGAGTTCACCACCGTCGAAATCCGCATCCCGTTGCCGGCCACCCTCAGGTAGTGGGGCAGGCCATCGCATTTTGTGGCCTGCCAACCTCGCAAGCTACGGCGCCCACCCCGGCATCACGTAAGCGATGAACATCACGGTCAGTCCGATGATCAAAGCCAGCAGCATACTGTGCTTCAGGGTGAAACGGAACAGCAGGTATTCCTCCTCGCGCTTCATGGAGGTGGCGGCGGTGGCCACCGCGATGCTCGTCAGGCTGATCATTTTGCCCATCACCCCGCCGGCCGAATTGGCGGCGGCCATCAATACCGGGTTCATCCCCAGCTTGGTGGCGGTCACCACTTGCAGGGTGCCGAACAGGGCGTTGGCGGAAGTGTCGCTGCCGGTGAGGAAGACGCCCACCCAGCCGAGCAGCGCGCTGAAGAACGGGAACAGGACGCCGGTGGCGGCAAAGGCCAGGCCCAGCGTGGCGGTGGCGCCCGAGTAGTTCATCACAAATGCCAGCGCCAGCACCGCCGCCAGCGTGAGTTCCGCCAGCGCCAGTTGCTTCGCGGTGTGGCCCACCGTGCGCGCGAACTGGCGGGGCTTCAAGCCGGCAACCATAGCGCCCAGGATGGCCGCGAACAGGCACCCGGTGCCCGACGTGGCCAGCCAGTTGAAGTTGTAGGTAGCCGCGTAGAGCGAGGGCTTGGCAACCACCGGCGGCATGCGCTCGATGGTGTTGTGCAGGCCCGGCCAGTTCACCACGATGCTCACCCTGTTGAATTGCGCTTGCAGAGGTTTGTAGCCCCACAGGAGCACGCACACCACCAGCAGCACGTATGGCGCCCAGGCGTGCGCCACCTCCAGGGCGGTATGCCGGGCGCGCGGCGCCGAGGCCCCCCCGCCCTGGCCTGGGCTGAAGGCCTTGAGCGACGCCCAGCCCGACCCGCTATCGCGCGGCTTCCACACGCGCAGCAGCACCACCAGCGAGACCAGGGCGGCGATGCCCGCCAGAACCCCGGTGAGCGGCGCCAGGACGGAATTCGAGACCACCAACTGCGCGGCGGTGTAGGCGAGGCCGCAAACCGCCACGGCGGGAAGGACGCCGCGCAGGCCCTTGCGGCCGTACATCACCAGGATCAGGTAGGCCGGGACAAACAGAGAGGCGGGCGTGCAGATGCGGGCCACCGCCGCGCTGAGACGATCGAGGGGCAGACCGGTAGTTACCGCCAGCGTGGCGATGGGAATTCCGATGGCGCCGAAGGCTACCCCCGCGGTATTGGCGAGCAGGCAGATGGCGGCCGCGTAGAACGGCACGAATCCCAAGCCCACCAGCATGGCGGCGGCCACCGCCACCGGCGTACCGAATCCGGTGGCGCCTTCGATGAACGCGCCGAACGCAAAGGCGATCAGCAGCGCCTGCAGACGCGCGTCTTCGGTGATGTGGCCGATGGAATCCTCGAGCAGATCGAACTTGCCGCTCTCCAGCGTCACGCGGTAAAGCAGGATGGCGGCGAAGACCACATAGCCGATGGGCAGAAGCCCGAACGCGGCGCCGTAGGTGGCGGCGGCGAAGAGCCTTCCCAAAGGCATGCCGTAAACTCCCACGGCCACCAGCGCGGCCGTGGCCAGCCCCACCAGCGAGGCCATCCAGGCGGGTTTGCGCATCACGCCCAGCAGCACCAGCAAGGCAAAGATGGGAATCGCCGCGACCAGCGTCGAGAGCGGCAGGCTGTTCGCGACCGGCGTATAGTTTTGTTGCCACATATCTAGCCAGTGTAAATCGTCGCGCGCCGCCGCGGCTTGACACCGCACTGCCGCCTACGGTATCAGAGGTAATCGAGATATGTGGACCCAGAACTACACCCCTCTCGCCGGCAGTCTGGCACTGTCCGCGCTCGCGGCCGCTCTTCCCGCCTTCGCCATGCTCTATTTGCTTGGTGTCCGGCGGCTCCCGGCCTGGAAGGCATCCGTAGCCGGCCTGGGCGTCGCGGCGCTTGTGGCGTTGTTGGTCTACCGCATGCCGGTGGGACTGGTCGCTCGCTCGGCCGGCTATGGGGCGGCCTTCGGCCTGTTCCCCATCGGCTGGATTATTTTCAGCGCCATCTTGCTGTACCGCGTCGCGGTGGAGTCCGGGAAGTTCGAAATCATCAGGGATTCGCTCGGCGGCCTCACTGAGGACCGCCGGTTGCAGGCCCTGCTGATCGCCTTCTGTTTCGGCGCCTTTCTGGAAAGCGCCGCGGGGTTTGGGACGCCCGTGGCGGTGGCGGCCACCATGCTCATCGGACTTGGGTTTTCGCCGTTCTACGCGGCCGGCCTCTGTCTGCTGGCCAACACCGTGCCGGTGCCCTTCGGTTCCATCGGGATTCCCATTGTCACTTTGAGCGGCGTGACCAACCTGCCGATCAACAGCCTCAGCGGCGCCGTGGGCCTGATCTGCTTGCTCCCCTCCCTGTTGCTGCCGGCGTATCTCGTCTATGTGATGGGGGGCCGGAAGGGCCTTGTGGGCGCGCTGCCGGCGGTAGTGGTGTGCGGCGCGCTCTGGGGCGGCGTGCAGTTCCTGATCGCCTGGTATGTCGGCCCTCATCTCGCCACTATGGGGAGTGCGCTGGTGACCCTGGTGGGGCTCGTCGTCCTGCTGCTGGTCTGGAAGCCCAAGGACCGGTTTGTGCTCGAAGGAGACCAATCTGTCCGGATCGCAATCAAACGCCATGCCCCAGGCGCCGTGGTCTGGGCCTGGAGTCCTTACGTGATCCTGGTGGTCACGGTCCTCCTGTGGGGCGTGTTCAAGGCGGAGTTGAATAAGGTCTCGGTGACGTTCCCGTGGCCGGGGCTTCACCGCATGGTGCTGGAAATCGCCCCCGCCGTCCCAGCCCCGACTCCCTACCCGGCGATCTACCGCTTCGACTGGTTGAGCGCCGCGGGCACGGCGGGCGTGCTCTCGGCACTGCTCTCGGCGGCCTTGCTGGGCTTGTCGCCGGCCCGGTTCGTCAAGGTTCTCCGGGCCACCTGCCAGCAAGTCTTTCTGGCTGAAGTCACCATCGCCGTGGTGCTCGCGCTGGCGTACGTCATGAACTATTCCGGCGCCACCGCCACTCTCGGCCTCGTCTTTGCGGCTACCGGCGTGCTGTTCCCCTTCTTCAGCGCCGTGCTCGGAGGGCTGGGCGGTTTCCTGACGGGATCGGACACCTCCTCCAACGCTCTTTTTGGCAATCTCCAGGTGGTGACGGCCACGCGCCTGAACCTCAGCCCGGTGCTGATGGCCGCCGCCAACTCCACCGGCGGCATGATGGCCAAGATGATCAGCCTGCAGAGCATTGCCATAGCGGCCACCGGCGCCGGCCTGCCGTCCTCCGACGAGGGCAGGTTGTTCCGGTTCACGATCCGTCACAGCCTTCTGCTCACCGTGCTGGTCGCCATGATTACGATGTTCCTGGCCTACGTCGAGCCGCAGTGGGTGCCGTAGCGCCGGCGGTCAGCGCGAAACCGCTTGCGCCCGATCAACCCCCAGAGATTTCGGCAGCCCCGCTCCCGCAGGACGCCGAGCGCAGGCAACCACAGCCTGCCTTCCAACCGCGGGCCATGGAGATGAATGCATCGCTGCCCACCACAGGTCCCGTCGTTGGTGGTGACCCCGGTCGAGTGCTGTTGCTGGCGAGGGCGAAAAGCGCGTTGGCCGACCTTCGCCGTATCGAGCGCCTGGAGCAGTACGCCGCCGGCGAGCTGATCCCGCGCACGGCAGAGGAGAGGCGCCGGGAGATTCAAGTATCTGGTGGAAGGGCAGCTCTGCATGGTGCAGCGCTGCCACTCCGACAAGGGACGCCACTCGTTCGTTACGGGCCAACCGACGTCAACCGGCAACGTGTTCCTGGATTGCACGGCGACCAATCCGTACTCATCGAGCGAACCGCAAGCGAACTGGTCGACGGAATGCCTTTGGGACAACTCTCAGAGCCGCGGCCGGACGGGAGGATTGCAGGCCCGAGGCCTACCGGCGCCAGCCGGCCGGCTTCTTGAATTCCCGCCGCGCTTCCTCGATTTCGTTGCCACGGGTCCAGATTTCATCGGGGTCCCAGGATCCGAAGCCCCGATTCTGCCCTAAAGCCAGGTACGGCAGGTCCGCCGGCTTAAAGCCCATCACCGACGCCGCCACCGAATCGACCGCCACCGCCTTCATCCCCGAGATCAGGACGTTGTGGTGCACCGGAGCTCCATCCCCTTCCACGCCCCAGCTCCCGCCTACCAGCGCGAGATCGGCGGGCCGGTAGCTGAACAGATCGATCAGTGCTTCTTTGGTGGTGACCGGTTTAGTGGAGATGTTCGCGTAATTCCCGACCGAGAGTGATACGCCCAGAGCCGGATCCGTCGCCAGCGGAGCAATGCTGATCAGCCGGTCGCATTGCTGAACGATCTTGGGAATTCCGTAGGTGACTCCCGGCCTGTCGGGTACGGGGAGATCGCTGGTGGGGGCGGTGTTCAGATCCACGAGTTCAAAGCGGGCCCCGGAGAACTTCGTGCCCAGGCCGCTCACCAGCTTCGGATACTCCTGCGCCCATTCGCCGCCCTGCGGCAAACGGTCGATTACCGTAAAGCGGAGCCCTCGTTTGCGTTCCGCCAGATAGGAGATGGCGCCACCCACGATCCGCGAGTCCGTGCGGGACCCGGTCTTGACGACGATCCAATCTTCGGGCTCAACGGTCTCCCAGAACTCCGAATGGCGAAGGGCGGCCAAGTCGATGGCTTTTCGAACCATTGCGTCCAGTTGCGCGGGCGTCAGATCGGCGCCCGGAGCCTGGGGGTCGGTGAGTCCCGGTATCTTGGTTCCGTCGTGCTCTTCGCCCTGTTTGAAGCTCGAGAGGACGATCCCGACCCGCGGCGTGGGATCCTGCGTCGCCCCGGCGACGTGGGCGTCGTCCGGCTTCTTGTCGGCCGCTTTCTGCTGAGCCAGCGCTGCGAGCGCGCCGGCCCCTGTTATCAGGAAACTGCGCCTGAACATTCCTTTGAACACTCATCTCCACTATAATCCTCCTATGACTACACGCCGCGGATTTCTGTTCGCTTCGGCCGCTGCCCTCACAGCGTCCTCAAAACCGCCAGAGAAAAGCCGTGTCGGATTCGTGCAATCCAGCCACCGGCGCTTATTGAAGCCGGTCTCGCCCGACCACGCGCTGGACTATGAATTGGTCCGCGACATGGTATGGAAGGCTATCGGCTACGGGAAACCCGCGGCGGGCAGCCTGGAAGCGAAAATCAAACCCGGCTCCTGGGTAGTGTTGAAGCCAAATTACTGCTTCCTGCCCGGCCAGCCGATGTACCGCACGGGCGACGTTACGGACCTTCGCGTCCTGCGCGCCGTAATCGAGTACCTCGCGCGGAATTCCCGCGCCAAACGCATCACCATCGCGGAGGGCGGCAGCTACCGGAGCTTGAAAGATCCGTCGGAAAGCAACGTGGTCAAACAGAATGGCCAACGTGTGGACTTTCCGACCCTGGTTTGGGGTCCGGACGACTTCGAGGGCGCGGGCGGCTCCTGGGCGGCTATGCTGAGGGAATTCGGCGCGAAGTATCCCGACAAGACGTTCGATTACGTCGACCTCGCCTACGACGTCGTGCGGGATGCGTCCGGAAACATGCTCGCGCTGCCCGTTCCGGTGCGCCATGGCGTTGGATCGTTCAGCAGAAAGACGGAGTACTTCGTCACCAACACCATTACCAAGTGCGATTTCCTGATTTCGCTGCCCGTACTGAAGGTGCACGAGAACTGCGGGATGACGTGCTGTTTCAAGAATTACGTGGGAACGGGGCCGCGCATCGCCTACGGGGAGCGCATCATGACGAACCAGGCTCTGCACAGCGAACACTCCGTGGATACTCGCATCGATCCCTTCATCGGTGACCTGTCGGCGTTCCATCCGCCCGACTACAACGTCGTGGATGTGATCCGCGGGCTTCAGTACACCGAGCACAACAACCGTCAACCCGATCAGATGATCCGTACGAACCTGGTCATGGCCGGCGAGAACCCGGTCGCAGTGGACGCTATCGCGGCGACTTTGATCGGCTACCAGCCGCGGGACATCGACTATCTGCACATGGCCGTGGCGCGCGGCCTGGGCTCGTACGACCTGAACGACATCGAAGTGATTGGCGACGAGCCGGACCGGTTCTACCGGAAATGGGGCAAGCCGCGGACCTGGTATGCGCGCGCCAACCGCGACTGGAGAGTGACGAGCGACCCGTCGGCGGAGGTCGGGAACTGGAAACGCCAGACGTCATTTGGGGACATGCTCGATTTGGTCTCCGTGGCGGGAAGCGAGGCGCCGGTTTATGCCGCCACCGCAACCGTAAAGTCGGATGGAGCGCGGAAAGGCTCCCTGTGGCTGGGCCTCTTCGGGAACGGGACGGTGGAACTGAACGGCCGCCAGATCATGAAGGAAGAAGGGCTGACGCGGTTCCGGACCGGGCAATTCCAGCAGGCGGTCGAGCTTCGCCCCGGGGAGAACCAATTCGTCTTCCGGGTCCAGCCGGCGAACGGCAAGGCCGCGATATCCGCGCTGCTGGTGGGCCCGGAGAACAACGGCGACAGCCTCGACGGGGCCACCTGGGTGGCCTAGAGGGAGGGTGGGGCATGCTTTAGCTTGCCCGAACCGCGCGAATGAAAGTCCTTTACTCCCGCCGTGCAAACAGTTACTCTGTTTTGGAGCCGGCGCCGTTGGCTAACGCGGCCGGACAAGGAGACTAAAATGCGCGTTGTTCCGCTGATCGTTCTTTGCGCGGCATCGCTCGTGGCGCGCGATCCTCTGGCGCAGCGGATCCGCCACGCCGACGCGTCGCGCTACCGGCCGTCGCCGTCGGTTCACGGCGGGGCCGGCACGATGGCCTTCACGGCGCTGCTGAACGCCTCGAATTTCCAGTCGAACTTTCTTTTCCTGCACAGGGGCGTGCTGCCGCCGAAGACCGGCATCGGCCAGCATTTTCACGACACCATGGAGGAGATGTTCGTCATTCTGAACGGCGAGGCGCAGTTCACCATCGACGGGCGAACGTCCTTGATCAAGGGCCCGGCGGGCGCTCCCTGCCGGTTGGGGCATTCGCATGCGATCTACAACGCGACGGATGAGCCGGTGGAGTGGATGAACGTCGCTTGCGCGACGATCAAGGGCAAGTACGACAACTTCGATCTGGGAGACACGCGGGTGGGCGCGCCGCTCGACTCCGTACCGCAGTTTATTTCGATGAAGCTCTGGCGCGACCTGCTGCGGGCGCCCGCGCCCCTCAACGAGGGCAAGGGCGCCGTGCAATATCGCCGCGCGCTGCCGCCGGAAGTATTCTTCACTCCCTGGTCTTACGTGGACCACGTGCTCATGCCGCCCGCGACGTCGATCGGCGCGCACAAGCACATGGGCGTCGAAGAGCTCTACTACGTGATGGATGGCGAGGGTACGGTTCGCGCGAACGACGAGACCGCGTCCGTCAAGAAGGGCGATGCCATCGTCATGGCTCCCGGGGACGTGCATTCGTTTGAGAATACTAGCGGCGCGCCGCTGGAGCTGATGGTGATCGGGGCGGCGTTGGAGAAGTTCAAGCTGGATTCCGTGAATGTGAAATAGCAAGGCGGTTTCCGGCTACCGCGCGTTCTGGCGGCGGCGTTTGGTTGAGCCGGGGGCCAATGTTCGGATCCGGCGTTCGACGCGTTAGTTGCGAAGGATGCGCAGATTGAGAAGGTAGCCGGCCTCCGGGTCTTCTCCGCGGATGGAAAGCACTTGGGCACGATCAAGACGCCGGAACCCCCGTCCAACTGCAACTGGGGAGACGACGGCAAGACGCTCTACATCACGGCTGTGACGAGCGTGTACCGGATCAAGTTGGCGGTGGCCGGCGCGAAGGCGCTGTATCAGTAGTCGATTGTCTATTTGAGGAGCACCGATGTCTGTTCGCAACTCGATGAATCGTAGGAACTACTTGAAAGCGATGGCGGCGGTCCTGCCCGCCGCCCGCATGGCAAGGGGCGCCGCGGCGCCCCCCATCCAGCTCCACTGTGACCTGTTTCTCGACCCAAAACGGGAAAATGAGATGCTGGAGAACTACCGCAAGGTCTTCCGGCCGACCATCAGCAGGCAGCCCGGTTTCGTGTCGGTGACCCTGCTGAAGCTGAGGAAGGAGAACCAGGGCAAGGCGCCCAAAGGAGCCTCGTACCGCCTGATCATCAGCTTCCAGACGGAAGAGCAGCGGCTGAAGTGGGCAGATTCGCCCGAACACCAGAAGGCCTGGCCCACGGTGGAGAACACGCTCCTCGGGGAGAAGTTCACGGCGCTGCTCTACGATCCGGCAGTCTAGGGATTTCGGATACCCGCTTCGGTATGCCCCGTTGCTTGCGGCGGCCCGGTGGAGCTTCGGGCGCAGGTAGTCCAGGTATCCATCCGGCACGGGAGGATCCTGAAGTTCCTCGATCACGGGTCGAAAGTAGGCCAGCGAACGGATTGGGGACAACGGGGGCGCATCGGCAGGCCGTATCAGGCGGCGGAATGCACGTCTCATTGGCCGCGACCTTCTTGATAATCTTCCTTCATCTACACCAACATGGCCACTTCGACCGGGCGAATCCGGAGCGAAGCGCCTGAGTGGCGGGACGATCAATAGACCGTTTGCTTGTCCGTGATACCGGGCCAATCGTCCGTACGGAAAGGCACAGCCGGGAGACCGGCGCCGTTAAACAGCGTCGCCGCCGGGTTGGACTGCCAGGCGTAGCGGGCGGCCTTCGGATCGGGAACCGACTTCGAGGAAACGACTACGGTATCGCCTTCTGGCGTCCGCCAGCCACGCCTATCCTGGTGGGCTACAACTCCGACGAGGGGGCGAGCTTTTCGCCTCCGCGCACGCCGGAGGATTACATCTCCGGCGTGAAGGCGCGCTACGGCCCGTTCGCGGATCGTCTGCCGAAGGCCTACCCCACCGAACCCACCACGGTTCCGAAAACCGCCCGCGACCTGGCGCGCGATGCCGCGTTCGGCTGGCACACCTGGATTTGGGCGCGGCTCCAGGCGAAAACGGGGAAATCCAAGGTGTTCTATTACTATTTCGACCAGCACCCGGAATATCCCGCCGGTTCGCCCCGCGCCGGGTACGGCACGCCGCACGGCGCGGATGTGCCGTACGTTTTCCAGCATCTCAATCCGTCGAATCCGCAAATCACCAAGCAGGACGAGGCGATCTCGGAGGCCATGGCGACCTATTGGACGAACTTCGCCAAGCGCAGCGATCCCAACGGGGAAGGTCTCCCCACATGGCCGGCATTCAGCGACGCCAACCCGTTGGTGATGTACTTCTCACAGACGCCGCACACGGGACCCGTGCCCAGCGCGGATGAAACGCGTTGCCGTTCGCGACAGGGCGCCACTATTCCAGCACGCACTCGGCCTTGGCGCCTCCCTTGGGAAGGCTCACGCGCACCGTCTTAGCCTTACCGCCGGCCTTCACTTCAATCTCGTAATCGCCCAGGAAACCTCGTGTCGCGAAGTTCCCCTGCGCACTCGTCTTGCCATGAGCATTCGTCCACCACCGCTTGAATACCAGGTCGTTGTACGCGTCGGCGTTCGGTTTGGGGGACCAGTCGCGGCGCAGCATGGCGCCCCTCGGTCTCCAATGCGCGCCCTCCCAGAATCCCCACATGACAAAGGCCTTCACCGAGGGATGGCTGAAAACGGCGGTCATGAAGTCGCGGGTGTAATCGGCCTGCGTGACTTCGTCGATGGTGTCGATGTCGAACTCGGTGATCTCCAGCTCCCGCCCGAACGCGGCGTAACGGTCGAGCCGTTTCATCAGCTCGTCCATCGGCGTGAGCCGCGCTGGGAAATGGCTTTGCAGCCCGATGCCATCAATCGGCGCTCCCTGGTCGATTAGATACTGGATGGTTGCGGCGTAGTCGTCCTGGTGCGCCTTGTCCTCGCCTTCCAGGATATTGAAGTCATTGATGTACAGTTTGGCGTTGGGATCGCCCGCCCGCGCCGCTTGGAACCAGTCCACCATGGCGTGCCGGCCCAGGATGTCCATGAAATCGTGGTTGGTGAACGTCTCATTGATGACGTCCCAGTCCACCAAGCGCCCGCGCAGTTCAGTGGCGGTTCCGGTGATGTGGTCGATGATGACCTTGGCCAGCGCAGCCGGGTCGTTCCTGGCGTCCTGCGCGGCTTTCACGTTGGTGTTGCGCCAGGAGGGCCACACCAGGTTGTGGCCGCGAACCTGCACTCCGCTCTCGCGCAGCCAGTCGATCGCTGCCAGCGTAGCCGGGCGTGATGCCTCGACGGACCACTGCGGCCACTTGTTCTCGTTCTCCATCACCGAGAAATTGAACAGCCGCACGATCTCCTGCTTGTATCTCGCCAGGTTCTCCGCGCTCAGACGCTGGCTGGAAAGCGCGGTCCCGCTGACCGCCGTACCGAAAAGGAAGGCGTGCTTGCGCATGCGAACCGAGACCTCCGCCCCGCGAACCGGCTTACCGGCCTTGTCCTTCACCACCACGGTGAGATCGCCTTTCCGGATCTTCTCGATCCGCTCTTCCGCAGCCTTGCGCCAGGCGGCGCCGGGCTCGCTGCCGGCGTATCCGAGCCTGGTGAATGGCAGGTCGGCCACCTTCTTGCTTGTCCCGTAGCTCACCAGCTCGATGCCGCCGATCTCCACCGTCTGCGCGCGCAACCCGAGGGTGAAGAAAATCTCCGCCTCCCCCTGGTTGTAGGCTCGCGCCAGCGCGAAGGGGAATTGGACCTTTTTCCACGCGGTCCCAGCCACGGCGGGCGTGTTCACCGCCACCGGGTTCACGAACATTCCTCTTCCTCTTCCTGGTGCTGCTGGCGCCCCTGCTGCTCCCGGAACTGCTGCTGCTCCCGCTCTTCCCGCCGCTCCCGGCGCGGAGCGGAATCCCGCATCGAGTGTGGCTTCCCCGGGCGCACCGGAGCGCATCCAGAATGAAATCAGCAGCACGTCGCCGCTGCCCACGGCGGCATCCACCGGAGCGGCGATCTGGACGTCCTGGGGCCGCTGCGGTTGGCTAGACACTTCGATGCGCAGCGCGCTCGTGAACGGCTGGCCCGTAACTGCCGCCGTAGACATCTTCGCGAACTCGCCGGCGCCGCTCAGCCGGAACGCGGAGGCGGANNATCCGGCGCTTAGTAAGATCGTACGTACTCGACTCATCATGGTGCTCTCCCTGCTGGCCGCTGCTTGCGGCCCTTGCGGCGCGGCAGCCGCCATGCTCCAGCGGCCGTCGGCTTCGCGCCCGCCGGCCCCGGTTTCATTCTACGCTTAACAGAATTGCGCCACTGGCGGGTCTTCGACGCGGTTCACGCCCGCCGCTAGAGGGCCGGCTGGTCTGGCGCAAACGCCCATCGACGATCGGCTCTTCGAAGTGTGCGATCCAAGAACTCCGCAACCGGGCCTCGAATCGGCGCAGGCTCCCGCGCTGGTGTCCTGTGGGTTCGGATCCACATTATTCGGGCAGCGTCTTGCCGCCCAGGGGTTGCGATTCGGGTCGCCCTGTTTCACATCGAAGATGGCGCGG
>PLMF01000166.1 GCA_003142355.1 Bryobacterales bacterium | reverse complement strand
AGGACGCCCTGAGTCAGGGCCTGCGCGCTGCGCAAGAAGCCGCTCTCCAGATACAACACTTCGACCGTGCGGGCTTCCGGTGAGACCACCCACATTTCAGGAACACCGAGGCTGGCGTAGTCGGCCAGCTTCCGTTCGCGCTCGCGGCGCGTGTTGCCCGGCGAAAGCACTTCCACCACGAGCTGCGGCGCGGAGTGAATGTAGCCGTCCTGTTCGACGATCATGCTCTTCCGGAAGACGGCCACATCGGGAACGCGGGAGGTCAGCGGCGCCTTGCGGATCACCAAGCCGAAAACGTTATCCAAGACCATGGCCTCACGCTCGTCAAGTTGAGCATCGAGTGCCTTGCATATCCGGCGCGCGATCAATGCATGATTCCACTTATTCGGCGGCATAATGAAAATCTCTCCATCGACCACTTCCTCGATGAAGTCCGTCACCTCCGGCATGCGAAGCCACTCTTCGTAGGTGACCGTCTGCGGATTGGGTAAGCTTGCCATGGCGGCTCCTGATGACTCCTATTCTATCGCGCGAACCGTGTCGCCTTCTTGCGCTGGTGCCGGTCGAGCGCCAGCTCGATCAGCCGGTCGATGAGCGTGGAAAATGAGATGCCGCTGTGCTCCCACATTTTGGGAAACATGCTGATGGAGGTGAATCCGGGGATGGTGTTGATCTCGTTGATATAGATCCGGCCGGTGGCGGCTTCGAGCAGGAAATCGACGCGCGCCATGCCCTCGCATTCCACCGCGCGGTAGCATTCCACGGCCAGCCGGCGCACTTCTTCGGTCTTTTCCGGCGGCAAGTCCGCGGGAACTTTGGTTTGCGCGCGGTCCAGCAGGTACTTGTCCTCGTAGTCGTAGAATTCGCGCGAGGGCAGGATTTCGCAGGGCAGGGAAGCCTCGGGCGCCTGGTTGCCCAGCACCGAGCATTCCAGCTCGCGGCCGGCGATCCCACGCTCGACTACGATCTTGCGGTCGTACTGCGCGGCCAGCGCTACGGCGGCCTCCAGCTCCTTCCGATCGTGCGCTTTGGAAATCCCCACCGACGAGCCCAGGTTGGCCGGCTTGACGAACATCGGGAACGGCAGGTGCGCGCAGGCTTCGGTGACGTCGGGATTCTCGCGCGTCACCGTAACGTAGTCTACGACCGGCAACATTCGTTCCGTACAGACACGTTTCATCATCTCCTTGTCCATGGAGACGGAGGAGGCCAGGACGCCGGCGCCCACGTAGGCGAGATCGGCGAGTTCGAGCAGGCCCTGCACGGTGCCGTCCTCGCCGAAGGTGCCGTGCAGGACCGGAAAGACCACGTCGATTTCCGGTTGGGCGCCCGGCACGGGGAGGATGGGCTGCGGCTTCCACTTGCCCTGTTTGTCGATAAAGTACTCGATTATCTGGTACTTAGCGGGGTCCATCCGCTGCATGATGGCTTTCGCCGAGTTGACGGACACTTCGTGCTCACCGCTGCGGCCGCCGTAAAGGACGGCTACTCGTAGTTTCATAGAATTCGCTTTCCCAATGCCGACATGACCAGCTCGACGGCGAGATCGGCGGTGCGGTTCACTTCGTCGATCACGGGGTTCACCTCCACCACCTCGAGCGAGACCATCTGTCCGGAATCACAGATCATTTCCATGGCCAAATGCGCCTCGCGGTAGGTGGCGCCGCCGCGCACGGGCGTGCCGACGCCGGGAGCGTCTGTGGGGTCGACGAAATCCATATCGAGCGAAAGGTGGAAGCCGGCGGTGCCGTCCGAGGCCAGGCGAACGGCTTCGTCCATCACGGAGCGCAGGCCGCGCTCGTCGATGTCGCGCATGGTGAAGGCGCGGACGCCGGACTCGCGCACGTGCAGCTTCTCCAGTTGGTCCACGTCTCGCAGCCCCACGATCACCGCGTTGTGAGCAGCGATTTTGGGGTGGAAGCCCAGTAGTCCGGTCAGCTCCGGCGGGCCCATTCCCAGAATGCACGCCAGGGGCATGCCGTGAATGTTGCCGCTGGGGCTGCTTGCGGGCGTGTTCATGTCGGCGTGGGCGTCCAGCCAGATGAGGCCGGCGGTTTGATCTTGCCCGCGGAAATGCTGCGACACGCCGCTGGCGGTGCCAACCGCTACCGAGTGGTCGCCGCCCAGCACCAGCGGCACGCTGCCGCGCGAGAGAGCCTGGTCCACCAGCGCCGCCAGCCGGCCGCACGTGGCTGTGATTTGCGGGAGATACCTGGCGTTGGCGTCGCCTTCGGGCAGAGCTTCGGCCTGCTCCACCGGCACGTTGCCCAGGTCTTCCACGGTATAACCCAGCGACGCCACACGGGCGTTGAGGTTGGCCACGCGCATCGCCGACGGCCCCATATCCACGCCGCGCCGCCCTTGCCCGAGGTCGAGCGGCGCCCCGATGATCGCGATGTGCGACTGCCGCATGGTGGCCGGTGCGCTCCCGGAGTTCGAACTCCAGTATAAGCCCACATTTCCGTTTTGAGCACTTGTGACGGCTGCGGTGATGGCTGCGGGCGCCAGCGGTCGAATGCCGCTTTGACGCCTGGCCTCCCGGTGCAGACTCTGCACTCACAGTGACAGATCTGCACGCACCTTCACGGCTTGGCGTCTCGATCAAGGCATAAAACCCTGTGAATCAGCGGCATGAAGTGTTTCCCCTTTGGAGAAGAAGTTGGTGCTGCGCGTGCAGTACCGATGGTCGCTGCTAGATCCACAAAGCCAGCGCAAATGCCAAAGGAGAGAGGAAATGTCTGAACTCGCCCGAAGTAGCAGGCGCGGCCGTATGATAGCGCCCAACGAGGGCCCAGGGAGGGCGACAACAATGTTAACCAATGCGACACATTTGAAAGGTCTTGTGGTCCGAGCGACGGATGGCGAGCTTGGATCTGTAGATCAGTTCTATTTCGACGATGAGACATGGGCCATCCGCTACCTCATAGTCGAAACCGGCGGCTGGCTGGGCGGCCGGCGGGTGCTCATCTCGCCATTCTCCGTGGTCCATACGGACTTGCTGGACAAGCGATTGGATGTGGCCCTGACGAAAAAGCAGGTCGAGCATAGCCCCGACATCGACACCCACCTGCCCGTCTCCCGGCAGCACGAGGCCGCCTACCTCGGGTATTACGGGTATCCCTATTATTGGGGTGGTCCCTATCTGTGGGGCCCAGCGTTCTACCCGGCGGGCTTGATTATTCCAGCAAATGCCTCCGAGGAGGCGATGGCCGACAGGGTCCGGAGAGAGTCGGCGGATTCGCATCTGCGCAGTAACGACGCCGTCATTGGGTATGACATTGAGGCGGCTGACGGTGAAATCGGCCATGTGAACGGGTTTGTCGTGGACGATGAAGCTTGGGCTATCCGCTATATCGAGGTGGCAACGCGGAATTGGTGGCCGGGCAAGAAGGTGCTGGTTTCACCCTCGTGGATTGAACGGGTGAGCTGGACGGAATCTAAAGTCTGCGTCGGCCTCTCCCGGGAAGCCATCAAGAACGGCCCGGAGTACGCCGAGTCCATGCCGATTACTCGAGAGTATGAAAACCGGCTCTACCTTCACTACGGCCGGCCGCCATATTGGCTCCACGAAGCCGAACACAAGTCTTCTTTTTCCCCGAGCGGCGTCTGAGTTAGGGCGCGGGCGTCCCGTAAAGCGGATGCCCGGAAGTCGAGCCGGCGCTACTGCCGGCTCGGCACAACTTCCATTCTTTGCTTTGGAGACGAGCATGAAAGCCACGGAGCAACTGCATCATATGGGTCAGAGCCTTTGGCTCGACAATATTACGCGGGGACTACTGACAAGCGGCACGCTCCAACGGTACATCCAAGAACTGTCAATCACCGGACTCACCTCAAATCCAAGCATCTTCGATCATGCCATCCGGGACACCGGGTTCTACGATGAGGCGATTCGTCGGAAGGTGCAGCCCGCTCAGGGCGCTGAGAAGCTCTTCTTCGAGCTCGCGCTGGAAGATCTGACGAAGGCAGCCGACCTCTTCCGGCCCATTCACGATGCCACAAATGGCGTGGACGGCTGGGTGTCTTTGGAGGTATCTCCGCTTTTGGCGGACGATCCCGTGAAAACCCTTGAGGCTGCCAAGCAGTTATTCGCCGCGGCGAACCGGCCGAATCTGTTCATCAAAATTCCCGGAACTCCGCCAGGACTCTCCGCGATTGAAGACGCCATCTTCGCCGGCATTCCCGTCAACGTAACCTTGCTCTTCTCCCGCGATCAGTATTTGAAAGCCGCCAGTGCCTACATGCAGGGGATTCAGAGGCGGATCGAAGCCGGTTTCAATCCGGCTGTCCACTCCGTCGCGTCCATCTTTATCAGCCGCTGGGATAAGGCGATTGCGGGTAAGGAGCCCGACGGATTGAAAGATCGCCTTGGCATCGCTGTTGCCAGGCAGGCGTATAAGGCCTATCGCGATCTACTGATTTCGCCGCAGTGGGTGCAACTGGCGGCCCAAGGCGCTTCCGCTCAGCGCCTGCTTTGGGCCAGCACCGGCACCAAGAACCCGAAGGCTTCGGACACTCTTTACATCGGCACTCTGGCGGCTCCGGACACGGTGAACACCATGCCGGAGGCTACCCTGCTGGCGTTTGCCGATCATGGTCAGGTTCCGACCGCTCTACCCGTCGATGGCGGGGACTGCGAGACCGTGCTGGACCGTTTCGCCCGCGGTGGCATTGACGCCGGCAAGCTGGCCGAACAGCTCCAGCGAGAGGGAGCCGAGGCGTTCGTCGAATCCTGGAACGATTTGCTGCAGTGCATCGAATCGAAGGCTCACGCGGTGCGCGCCGGAGCAAAAACTTAAAGCTTACGTCGATCGAGGCTGAAAAACGGAAATCAAAAGGCAGTAACAACAACCAAGAAAGGAACATGACCATGAAAGAAACGAAAACCGCTACCAAAGACCCCATCTGCGGAATGACCGTGGACGAAGCAACCGCCCTCCATGCCGAACGCGATGGAAAGACGTTCTACTTTTGCAGCGANNAAGTTTCTGTCCACGCCCGCCGGTGCTAAGCCAGACCACAAGTCTGGATGCTGCTGTGGATAACACCCATACGAACCTCGCCATCCGTTCAAGCCTCGCATTGGCCCTGGCCATCTGGTCTCCGGCCCACGGGCAAACCCCCTAGCCTGCGGAGGGGAAAACCATGACGGCGGCCCCAATGATGGAACGCTGCCAGGAAATGAAGCAACAGAAACAGAACATGAAGGACGACATCAAGGCCCAAGACGCTCAACTCACCGAGCAGCTCGCCGACATGAACCGCGCGCCGGAGGACCAGAAGATGGGTCTTATGGCCGCAGCGCAACGAGAGGGACTTCATGATGAACCATGACGGATGGATGAGCGGAACAAACGGATGGATGAGCGGAGGGATGTGGACCTGGACGGTGATCGCCGTACTGGTGGTGGTCCTGCTGGTCGTTTTGATTACCAAGGTGTCCAAGAAATAGTCGTGCGTTCAGCCGCCACTACCATGTACACCTGCCCGATGCACCCGGAAGTCCAGCAGGACCATCCCGGGGATTGTCCCAAGTGCGGCATGGCGCTGGAGCCGAAGACCGTGACCGCGGGCACGGGTGACGAGGAGAGCGCCGAACTGCGCGACATGACGAGGCGCTTCTGGATCAGCGCCGGCCTCGCGTTGCCGGTGTTTGTCCTGGCGATGGCTCACTTGATCCCGCCCCTGGGCAGGCAACCCTGGGTGGGTGGCAACGCCTCACGCTGGATGCAATTTGCACTCGCAACACCCGTGGTCTGGTGGGCAGGCTGGCCGTTGCTGCACCGTGGCTGGCGTTCCGTGGTGACGCGTCACCTGAACATGTTCACGCTGATCGGCATTGGTGTGGGCGCGGCATTCGTCTTGAGCGCCGTGGCGATGCTCACGCCCGGCATATTCCCCGACACGATGCAACACGGGGGCAGGGTTGCCATCTACTTTGAATCCGCGGCGGTGATCGTTGTGCTGGTACTCCTCGGTCAGGTGCTCGAACTCCGTGCCCGCAGCCGCACGGGCAGCGCCATCAAAGCCCTGCTGAACCTCGCACCGCCCACCGCGCGACAGGTGGCGCCGGAGGGCGATCATGAGGTCCCGCTCGACCAGGTGAAGGTCGGTGATTGGTTGCACGTGGTTCCGGGTGACAAGGTTCCCGTTGATGGCGTGGTCGTTGAAGGTCACTCCAGCGTGGAGGAATCCATGATCACCGGCGAACCGCTCCCGGTGGAAAAGAACATTGGCGACAAAGTGACGGGCGGCACTGTCAATGGCACCGGCAGTTTCGTCATGCGCGCGAAACGAGTTGGTAACGACACGTTGCTCGGGCAGATCGTGAACATGGTTGCCGAAGCCCAGCGCAGCCGCGCGCCGATTCAAGGTCTCGCCGATAGGGTCGCAGGCATCTTCGTGCCGGCGGTGCTGGCAGCCTCGGTCATCACCTTCGTGGTCTGGATGTGGCTTGGGCCGGAGCCAACGCTCGCGCACGCGATCGTCAACGCCGTTGCGGTCCTCATCATCGCCTGCCCATGCGCACTTGGTTTGGCCACTCCCATGTCCATCATGGTCGGCGTCGGGCGCGGTGCGCAGGAAGGCGTGCTCGTGAAAAACGCCGAGGCACTCGAACGATTGGAGAAGGTCACCACGCTCGTCGTGGACAAGACTGGCACGCTCACCGAGGGCAAACCCAAGCTCGCGGATGTCCTGCCCACCGGCGATTTCGACGCTAAGGAGTTCCTGCGTCTTGCCGCTTCGCTGGAGCAGAACAGCGAACACCCTCTCGCCGCCGCGATTGTACTGGCCGCGAAGGAGCAGGGTAGCGTTCTCGATGGCGTGAAAGACTTTCGCTCGGTGACGGCGGGCGGTGTCGCCGGCACCATCTCTGGTCGTGCGGTGACGATCGGTAAGCCGGAGTTCCTGCGGAACGAAAAGATCACGGGCCTGGAGCCACTGGAAGCCTCGGCCGTGACGCTTCAAGAAACGGGCAAAACCGCGGTGTTCGTCGCAATCGATGGCAAACCGGCTGGCATTCTCGCCGTCGCGGATCCGATCAAATCCACCACGGCCGAAGCCATCGGCGAACTCCACGCTCTCGGGTTGCAGATCGTGATGCTTACCGGCGACAACCGCCGTACGGCCGCCTCAGTGGCCACGCAACTCGGCCTGGATGCGGTGGAAGCGGAGATCGAACCCGCCGGAAAAGTCGCCCAAGTCAAGAATCTGCGTGCGGATGGCAAGCACGTTGCGATGGCCGGCGACGGTATCAACGACGCGCCCGCCCTTAGCGAAGCAGAGGTAGGCATTGCCATGGGCACCGGCACCGACGTGGCCATCGAAAGCGCGGGGATCACTCTCGTGAAAGGCGACCTGCGCGGCATTGCCAAGGCCATCCGCCTCAGTCGCGCCACGATGCGGAACATTCGTCAGAACCTGTTTTTCGCGTTCCTCTATAACGCGCTGGGCATTCCGCTGGCGGCGGGGGTGCTCTACCCGTTCTTCGGCTTGCTGCTCAGCCCGATCATTGCCGGTGCCGCGATGAGCCTGAGTTCCGTCTCGGTCATCGGCAACGCATTGCGGCTGCGGAAAGTGAGGCTGTGATTTAGGTGCGAAACATGAACACCAAAACAAAGACGCTCACCCCGGAACTGTTCCAGAAAATGGACGCCTATTGGCGCGCCGCCAATTATCTGTCGGTCGGCCAGGTGGCTGACCACGGGGCGCAGGCACTGGAGGCCTGAGAATGCCAATCACAGCATTGTTTCTGGACATCGGCGGNNGTGGGATCATCATGCCCGCAGACGGGCGGCGAAGCACTTCAAGCTGGAGTGGGCCGAGATGGAGGAGCGGCATGGCCTGACCTTCGAAACCTACGAGGAGGGGAAGCTCACGCTGGAAGAATATCTGGGCCGGGTGGTCTTCCACCAAAAGCGGCCGTTCACCCGGGAGCGGTTTCGGCGCTTCATGTTCGCGCAATCGAAACCCTACCCCGAAATGATCGAGCTGGCCGCCCAGCTCAAGGCCCGTTACGGGCTGAAGATCGCCGTGGTCAGCAACGAAGCGCGCGAACTGAATGCGTATCGGATTCGCAAGTTCAAGCTGGACGGGTTGGTGGATTCTTTCATCTCCTCCTGCTTCGTCCACATGCGCAAGCCCGACGCGGACATTTTTCGGCTGGCGCTGGACATCGCCCAGGCGCCAGCCCGGCAGGTAGTCTATATTGAAAACACCCCGATGTTCGTCCAGATCGCCGAAGGCTTGGGCATTCGCAGCATTCTTCACACGGATTACAGGTCCACCTGCGCGAAACTGGCTTCGTTGGGATTCGAGAACCAGGGAGCCACACACGAAACCCGCTGACCCACGCATCCTGACGATCAATGGCGGATCGTCGAGTATCAAGTTCGCGCTGTACCAGATGGGCGAGCCGCTGCAGCGGGACCTTCATGGAACGGTCGATCGCATCGGCATGAGCGGGACAACTTTGACGTCCGACGACCCGGCCACGAATCGGCGGGACAGCCGCCGCCTCGACGCCTCCGATCACAAATCGGCAGCGACTTTTCTGATGGATTGGCTCGAAGGGCAGCCTGGTTTCGAATCGGTCCGGGCCGTGGGACACCGTGTGGTCCACGGCATGCAACACACCGCGCCCGAACTGGTCACCCAGGGATTGTTGGATGAACTGGATCGCATCAGCCCGTACGACCCGGACCATCTGCCGAGCGAGATCGAACTGATCGAGGCGTTCCGCCAGCGTCATCCGAAGCTGCCGCAGGTGGCCTGTTTCGACACGGCGTTTCACCGCACCATGCCGCGGGTTGCCAAGCTGCTTCCCATCCCGCGCCGCTACGACGCGAAGGGAGTCGAGCGCTATGGTTTCCACGGTTTGTCCTATGCCTATCTGATGGAAGAACTGGCGCGCTTGGGCGACCCGGCGGCGACCGCAGGCCGCGTCATTCTGGCGCATCTGGGCAACGGCGCCAGCCTGGCCGCCGTGCGCGACGGCAAAAGCATCGACACCAGCATGGGCTTCACTCCCACGGCGGGATTGGTGATGAGCACCCGCTCCGGCGATTTGGACCCTGGCCTGGCGCCGTACCTGGCGCGGACCGAGCATATGACCACGGAGCAGTTTTACAAAATGGTCAACCACCGGTCGGGCCTGCTCGGAGTTTCCGAGACCAGCTCCGACATGCGTGACTTGCTCGCGCGGGAAGCCTCTGACATTCGGGCCGCGGAAGCCGTGGCGCTGTTCTGTTATCAGGCCAAAAAATGGCTCGGCTCCTTCGCCGCCGCGCTGGGTGGCTTGGATACGCTGGTGTTCACTGGAGGTATCGGCGAAAATGCGCCGCTGGTCCGCGCGCGCATCTGCGA
>PLMF01000253.1 GCA_003142355.1 Bryobacterales bacterium | reverse complement strand
AAATGGGGTTCAGTCCATAAGGATCTGGTTTTCAATCCGCGTTTATCGGTGTTCATCGGCGGCCATGATTCTTTCAGAGCCTCCGAGGGCCGCGGCTCGGAATGAGGCCCCGTTTACTTCGGAGGTGTATTAGAGCGTCAGTTTGCCGCGATATCGCATCTCCTTCGGGACGAACCTGACCTTCAGCTCGAGGGGTCCCAGCTTGGTCCGAAAGACGACTTCCCGGTCATCGAGCGAAATCGGATCGGCATCATTCGGAAAATAGAACAGCAGGGTGCCGTCGGCATCCGCCTCGGTGTGAACCGGAGCGGCGGATTCCCTTCCTTTGCGTTCGAGGAAGGTCGTTTCCCTGAGGCTTTCCGCCTGTGCGCGCGATCGGTCATTGCCGTCGGCCGCATCCCGGCCTGGCGCCCCTCGGCCAGCGCCGGGATCCTTCATTCCAGCGAGGCCCGAGACGCTGATCACGTACCATCCTGAAGGGTCCCGCGGGAGTTGGCGCTTGGACGCGTCCCGTACGGGCGCGGCGGTTTCCCAACGCACCAGCGCCTTTATGTGGAGCTGCCCGCCGCCCGACCCATCGCCCGGTCCACCACCACCTCCCGGCCCTTCCATCCCGGGCCCGCCCATACCTCCGCCGCCCATGCCTCCTCCGCCGCCCATGCCCGGTCCGCCCATACCTCCACCACCACCGCGGCCTCCAGACATGCCGCCGCCTCTTCCGCCGCCGCCCTCTGTCCCACCTCCCATGTCGGCGAAGTTCATCTCCGCGGTGGCCTCCTTCGCCCACGGCGATTTCGTCAACAGGCGTTGAATGTCCCTCTCGGACCATTCGGACGGCTGTTTATCATCCCAGAATTCGCCGGGCGCGAAACCCCAAGTGGCAAGGGCCGGCCCGAACCCCAGGCCCAGGATCGCTTTGCGTCTCGTAGTCATCTAACGCCTCCTTTCTCGAATTGCCCCTCCGCCGGCGCCCGGTTCACCCGACTGTGATGCAGGCTCCCGCGGGAGTCCCCTCAGAACGACAAGCCAATGCCAAATTCGCACTGGTTGACCGGGGAATGGTATCCCACCCCCTGGAAGGTGTGCCCGATCCAACCGATATACCGCAGCTCGGGCGCCAACTTGATGTGGAAATCGTCAACCAGCCGCAGCCCGATTCCCAGCACAATTCCGGGCTGGTTGCCGCGGCTCGGTTTGGCCGCGATTTCGTTGTAAGCCCCCGTGCCGTCCGGGTACGAATACTCATTGGCAGTGCGTACCTGGCCGACGTGGCGGAGTTCCAGGCCGCCGGTAACGTACGTCTTCGCCAGCAGCCCTGTTGGCCAGAGACCGTAATAGCGCGCCAGCATGGGGAACTCCCAATAGTTGGACCTTGTGTTTATGAAGATTTGAGTGAGTTTTTTGCTGTCGGGACGGATCTGGGTTATCTGCGTGTACCGCGCCTCATGGACGCGGAACTCCACGCCGAGCGAAATGCGCTTCCAGAACCGGTATTCCACGGCCGGCCCCACGGCCGCCTTGGCGGACGCGGAGCTTCCAAAGTAGGTGTAGCTCGGCGGGCTGGCCGCGGTTGCGTGGGTGCTGGTCCGGAACGAAGGCAGGGGGAAAGCGTCAACCCGAATGCCAATCGACAGAGGCCGGATCGAATGGTCGTCGTCGTCGGCCGCACATAGCAGTACGGGCAGGAAGCACACACAAAGAGCGGTTCTCAAATAGGTCGTTGAGTTTTTCATTGATTGCATCCCCCGATCAGAACTGCAGTTTTACCGAAAACTCCATCGACCTCGGTCCGCCGGAGTGGTAGAGCGAGCTCACACCGCCGCCGCCGCCGGCCTGGCTCAACATGCGCGTCATCACGCCGAAGTTGGGACTGGACATGTTGCCTCCTTCCATCGGGGATGGATTGGCGAAGTTCGGGTGATTGAGAACGTTGTATCCCTGGGCGGCCAGGTTGATCTGGAACCGGTCGGTAATCGGAATCATTCGCCGGAGCGAGAGGTCCAGTTGGCTGAACCAGAACCCGCGCAGCGAGTTTCTTCCCATGTTCCCTTGTGCATAACCGGTCGGCGTCGAGAAGGCCGCCCGGTTGAGCCGCCGGCCTCCGGGCACGTTGGGATCGCTGATCCAGATCGCCTTGCCGGTGTAGCTGGGGCGCACTTGCGCGAACATGCCAACGCTTGAGCTGCTGGAGCTGGAAGTGCCACTGGTACTGCCGCTGACACCCCGAATGTCGAACGGGAGACCGCTGTGGGCGGGGGCGAGAAAGTCCAGGTACCAGTGCCGGAGGGGATAGAAGATGAGTCCCTCCCTGGGGGCGGGCAGCCGCCACGAACCCGAGAAATTGATGTTATGCCGGATATCGTAATCCGACGAGCTCCGGTCGCCGCCGCCAAACAGGCTCGCGAAACCGCCGCCACCGAAGTCGCTCGAAGAGCTGTCAATGGAGTGCGACCAGGTATAGCTCAACTGCGTCTGAAAGTTGTTGCTGACCCGCTTGCGGAACTGAATCTGCAGGGCATGATAGATCGACGACGCTCCGTTGGTCAATTGCTGCAACACATCGTAGGCGCCGGAGAAGGAAGGCTGCATGTCCATCCGCATTAAGTTGCTGCCTTTGGTTCCAGCCACTCCGACACTCAGCATCTGTCCCGGGCCGAAGTTCTTTTCCAAGGTGCCGTTCCACTGATAGATGACTGGAGACTTCAAACCGACGCCGCCGGTTGTGATTTGTCCATAAGGACGTGTCGGTGGCAGAGCTGGAGGAGCAAGATTGCTCGCCGAGAGCGGGAATGCTACCTTCGTGAGGGTTTGCACGTTGGAATACGGCGCTCCGTTGAATGCGCCGTCGATCACCCCATAGCCCATGTCGTAGAACATCCCGGCTCCCGCTCGCAGCATCATCTCCCGCCCCGCCGTGTCATCCGAGAGATAGGCCACCCCGAAGCGCGGCGCGACGTCGAACCAGCGCGTCGGATACAGGGGGTCGTTTTGAGTCACACCGGCAATGCCGGTAGACGCTAAGGCGAAGGGCTTGGGCCCCTTCCGCGTGGTCGGCGCCGGATTCACATCCCAGCGCAAGCCGTACGTCACCGTGGTTCGGTCCGAAAACCTCCAGGTGTCCTGGCCGTACAGCGAGAAATTCGTGTAAGTGGGGTACACTGTTCCTACATTCGAAGAGACCATGCCGTTCAGGGCCTCGCCTGCCAGAAACGAGTAGTCGGAACCCGTCATGCCATCGAAAGAGGCGTTCACGCTGTAGGGATTTCGGAACTGGGTTTGCAAAATCTTCCGAACGTCGAGGCCGGCCTTCAGATGATGCGTGCCGGCGGCTCTCGTCAGGTTGTCGACCACGTTGACCTGCTTCTGGCTATTCGCCGAGTGCCCCCCGTACGAGTAACCGGCGAAACCCATGATGTTCAGGCCGAACGAACCGGTGGCGCTGCTGACCCCTTTCGGGAATACCAGTGAATCCGCCAGGGGAACGGCGCCTCCGTAGCTGTCCATGGTGGACTGCCCGTGTCCCGACGAGGACGAGTAGTTGACCCGCAGATCGTTGAGAGCGCCTCCGCCGAACGCATGGGTTACGCCGGTAGTGACAAGCTGAGAGCGCGAAGACTGCACCATGAAGATATTGGGAGTAGCCATGTCGGAGCCGCGCTGCTGGGAATCGGACGGTGTCTGGCTGTAGCGGGCGAATAAGGTCGTGCTGGCATTCAGGATGTGATCGATGCGGGCGCTGGAAGAATGGTTTTTGGAGGGATTGGAGAGAACTGCGCGATACTCCGCGGCGCCGCTCCCCAGATTGACGCTGTTGGGAATCGGGAATCCGTTCAGGTACGGCCGCAGAACCGCCGAGGCCGATTGGCGGGAAGCCATGTCCGGCACGTCCGCGATCACCGACTGTGGCGATTCCAGTTTCAACTTGTCGAAGGAGAGGAAGAAGAACGTCTTGTTCCGGATGATGGGTCCGCTGAAGACGCCGCCCGGACGGTCTTGCCGCTCCCTGCCTCGCGGGTAACCTCCCGAGTTGGCGAACCAGTCGTTGGCGTCGAATTTGTCGCTGCGCTTGTAGAAGAACAACGAGCCGTGCCAGCCGTTGCCTCCTCCGCGACTGGTCATCACGATCTGCGCTCCCGGCGAGCGGCCGAATTCCGGCGCGAAAGAAGAAGTCTGGACCTTCATTTCCTGCATGGCGTCGAGGGAGATCATCTCGCTCGAGCCACCCGCCCCGGCCATCGGCGGGCCCCCGCCTCCCGGACCGCCGCCACCCGCNNCCCGCCCCCGCCCCCGCCGCCCCCGGAGGAGGGGCGGTTCAGGCTGACGCCGTCGAGCGTGTAGTAGTTGGCGTTGGAGCGCAGCCCGTTGGCGTTGAATCCGGCATCGCCTTTGCCGCCCGCCGCCGAGGTTACGCCGGGCGCCATCAGCACCAGCGATTCGGCGCTCCGTCCGTTGGCGGGAAGGTTCTCCAGGTATTGCTGGTCCATGGAAAGGCCTCGGCCGGCATCGTTCGATAGGGCTTCAGCCTGGTCCGTTACCTCCACGCTCGTCCCCGGTGCCGCCGTGATCCTGAGCTCCGCGCGGAAGGTCTGACGGTCGCGGAGTTGCAGCATCAGGCGCTCGACCCGGTATCCGTCGAAACCCTCTTTTTCCACCAACAGCGAATACTCGCCCGGCTGCAGAAAATCGAAAAGAGCAAAGCCCGTTTCCTTCGTTTCGACTTGTCTCACCACCCCGCGGCGCAAGTCCGTGAGTGTCACCTTGGCTCCCGGCACCACAAAGGCGCTAGGATCCATTACCGTAACGGTCAGCGTCGCCGAGTCCTGCGCCAGAGCGGCGCAACTGCCAAGGAACAGAACTGCCGTGATTCGTCCGACCACCACTTGGTATGACCCCCTGTCGAAGATCAACAGACGGGTGGCGGTGCGGTGCGGAATGCCGGCTTCACAATACTCTACAATTCTCCGGGTGACCATTCGCAGGGCAAACCGGCCGGAAGGCCGGGCCGCACTAGAGTTCGAGCTTGCCGCGGTAAACCATCTCTTTGAGCGAGAACGCGGCGTGAAGGACGAGCGTGCCGAACTGGCTGACCAAGGCGACTTCTCCATCCTCGACTCGAATGGGGTGCTCGCCCGGCGAAAACGAGATCATAATTCTGGGTGAGAATTCAGCTTTCATCCATTCGGCATGGTCGGCTTTGATGGGCGCCTTGCTGTTGATCTGGAGCGAGGTGGACCGTGCGATGCGATCGGCCATCTCGGCTGTGATGAGGCCTTCTCCCTGGCTGCGGCGAGCCGGTCCGCTGCCGGCGGATTGCTCGATGAACGCCAGCGGCAGCCTGCTGACGCTCAACTGGTACTGCCCCACGCCGCTATCCGGGAGCCAATTGGGGTTGCGCGCCAGGCGGACCGGAAGGCCCGATTCCCAGCGCACCAGAACCCTGAACTCGGTTTGCAGCCGGTTGTCCCGGCGCGTGGACTTCGCCCTGGCGCGGGCGCGAGGCGCCCAGGCAGGATCGAGTTCGAGGTCTACCTCCCGAGACCACGGGGACTGATTCAGGATGGCGTGGATGTCCTCGGGGGTCCACTCCGCCGGTATCATGTTGGCCCATGCTTCGCCGGCATGGCCCAGCGCCGGGAACAGAGCCATTACGCCGGAGGACGCTGTCAGGAAATCTCTTCGGGTACGGAACATGGCTGTCGTCTTTTCGGGAAGCTCGTTACACGCCATGGACGCACTCCGGCGCGGGGGTGGCGCTCGGCTTCACAATTCTCAACAATTCTCGCGGGCGGCCGATTCACTTCCGCGGCAGCCGCATCGTGACGCGCAGCCCCGGCTGGCAGTTTTCGGCGCGGATGGTCCCGCCATGCAGCGCAATCGCTCGCTGGGCAATCGCCAGTCCCAAGCCCACACCGCCGGTGCTCCGGTCCCGGGAGGCATCCGCGCGGTAGAATGGCCCGAAAATCTCCGCCAGTGCCGTATCGGGAACCCCTGGGCCCCAGTCGCGCACGGCGATGGTCGCCGCACCCTCATCCCCATTGCCGCACAGGCGGATGCGTGTGCCTTCCGGAGTGTGTTGCACGGCGTTTCGGAGCACATTCTCGATCGCGCGCCGCAGCAGGCCGGCATCGCCCATAACCGTGCCTGGCCGGAAGAGAGCGAGTTGAATCTCGCAACCGCGATCCACGGCTTCGATGGCGCAATGATCGGCAATTTCAGTCAATAACGATCCGATATCCACGGGTTCCGTTTCGAGCGCCGTGGGATCGACCTCCGCGCGCGCCACTTCGAGCAACTCGTCAACCAGGTCGTTCACGCGGCTGGCCTCCATTTCGATCCGAGCCAGCGCTCCGGCGGCGCCGCACCGCGCCCCGGGGATTGCCAGCAGCAACCGCGTCAACGGGGAGCGCAGCTCGTGCGCCATATCGGCGCAGAGCCGCTGGTGAGATGCCACCAGCGATTCGATCCGTTCCGCCATGCGATTGAATGCCCCAGCCAGCCTTCCAATGGAATCCCCCGAGTTCGAAGTCACCCGCACCGCCAGTTCGCCCGCGCCGAAATGATTCACCGCCGCTTCGATTCTTCGCATCCGCCACGTCACATATGCGCCCACCGTACAGCACAGCACCGAGACGAATGGCAGAACCCACAGCATCGGGCCGAACGGGATTGGAGAGGACTGCGCCGGAGGCTCGGCCACGCAGGAGTAGGTCGCGGTGGTAACCAGCAGGGTGGGGGGCAAAAACCCTTGTGCTTGGGAGATCAACGCGGATCGGTACTGTCCGGTGGTCAGGTCGCGGCCGGCGGCATCCAGAAGATGCACCCGAACGCCTGGCCCGACTTCCGCTCCCTGCAGGACCGAACGCAACGACTCCGGTCCTCCATGCTCATAGGCCCCTCGGGCTGCGTCGCAGACCTCGCTAAAGTGGCCGCGAATCGCGCTGAACATCAGGATCATATTGACTACGACCAGTCCGGTACCCGTGCCCAAAAACAGCGCCAGCAGAAGCCAGAGGTTGAACGCGCGCCGCAGACTGCTCGTCCAACCGGCAATCCGCGTCTTCATGTCTTTACCAGGTCCGGCTGGCAGCGCAGTTGATAGCCGGTGCCCCTGACGCTCAAGATCAGGTCGCGTCCCTCACCCATCTTGCGGCGAATCCGGCTCACGTGCGTATCAATCGTCCGGTCGAACGGCGAAGCCGGGCGGCTGTACAGGTGGAGGCTCAGTTGATCGCGCGATACCACCCGTCCACTCGAACGAAGCAACTGTTCGAGAATCTCGCACTCCATGGCTGTGAGATCAAGCTGCTTTCCCCGGTAAAAAGCGTTCCGGGTCCCAGGCAGCAGGGTCAGATCGCCTGCCTGAAGAGACTCCGCCGAGCCGGCGGGAACCGCGGAACGCCGCAGGATGGCGCGTACGCGTGCCAGTAGCTCCTCGGGATAGAACGGCTTCGCGAGATAATCGTCGGCGCCCAAATCGAAACCGGTCATGCGATCGAACCGCGCCGTTTTGGCGGTCAACATCATCACCGGCAGGCGCGACCGCCGCCGGATCTGCCGCAGAACTTCGAAGCCGTCCGCTCCTGGCAGCATGACGTCCAGGATCACAAGGCTGTAAAGTTCGGTCTGCGTCCGGGCAATGCCCCGCACGCCATCGGTTTCAAAATCGACAGAGAAGCCCGACTCCCGAAAGAAGTCGCGCAACATGGAACAGAGCTCCACGTCGTCATCTACCACAAGTAATCTCATCGCGAGTTATTGCAGACTGCTAAAAGGGTCGGACGGCATGCATACGCCCGGCGTTGCAGATCCTCGCCGGGAGTGTTGTTAAGAATTGTAAAGTCGATTGTGGGGCATGCTTTAGCTTGCCCAGCTAGAATAGTGCAAGGCAGATTATGCGAAACAAGCTCTACCTGAAGATGCTGGTTCTGGTTCTCGCCGCTGCCTCCGCCGCCTTCGCTTTCCAGCCAGCCAAACCCGAACTGGCGCGCTGGCGCCAAGAGGCCGCGCGAGTCACCATCATCCGGGACGATTGGGGCATTGCGCACGTCTACGGAAAAGCCGACGCCGACGCGGTCTTCGGCATGGAGTACTCGCAGGCCGAAGACGACTTCAATCGCGTCGAGACGAACTACATCAACGCCATGGGGCGCCTCGCCGAAGCCGAAGGCGAGTCGAAAATCTACCAGGACTTGCGCATGAAGCTCTTCATCGACCCTGCGGAGATGAAGAAGGACTACGCGGCCAGCCCCGCGTGGCTGCGCAAGCTCATGGACGCATTTGCCGATGGCCTGAATTTCTACCTCTACAAGCACCCCGAGGTGAAGCCGCGCGTCATCCGGCGATTCGAGCCGTGGATGGCGCTGAGCTTCACCGAAGGCAGCATCGGCGGCGATATCGAAACCGTGAACCTCAACCAGCTTGCCGCGTTCTACGGCAAAACTCCGGCGACCCAGGCGCTGGCGGCGGAGAACTACGAGCCCGAGCCGGCTGGATCGAACGGCGCCGCCATCGCGCCCTCGAACACGGTTGCCCATCACGCGCTGCTGCTCATCAATCCCCACACCTCGTTTTACTTCCGGTCGGAACTGCAGATGGTGAGCGACGAGGGCCTGGATGCCTACGGCGCGGTGACGTGGGGCCAGTTCTTCATCTACCAGGGGTTCAACGACCGCGCCGGGTGGATGCACACCTCGAGCGGCGTGGATGCGGTGGACGAGTACCTGGAGACGGTGGCGCAGAAGGACGGCCGCTTCTTCTACAAGTACGGGAGCGAGGAGCGCCCGGTGGCGGCGGCGGAGATCGTGGTTCCGTACCACACCGCCAGCGGCATGGCGGAGAAGAAATTCACGGCTTACCGCACCCATCACGGGCCCATCGTGCGGGAGCTGAACGGCAAGTGGGTCGCCATCCGCTTGATGCAGGAGCCGGTGAAGGCGCTGACNNAATACGATCTTCGCCGATGCCGATGGCGACATCGCCTACTTTCACGGCAACTTCATCCCCCGGCGCGATACCAGCTTCGACTGGACCAGGCCCGTGGATGGCGGCAATCCGGCGACGGAGTGGCAGGGACTTCTTTCGGTGGACGAGACGCCGCACCTGCTGAACCCCCAGAGCGGCTGGCTCTACAACACCAACAACTGGCCCTGGTCGGCGGCTGGGCCGAGCAGCCCCAAGAAGGAAGACTATCCGCCTTATGTCGAGACCGGCGGCGAATCGGCGCGCGGGCTGCACGCCATCCGGGTCCTCCAGAATCGCAAGGATTTCACGCCCGACTCGCTGATTCGGGCAGCGTTCGACAGCTACCTCACTTGGTTTGAGAAGCCCATCCCGGCGCTGATTCAGGCGTGGGACCAGACGCCCGCTTCCAATCCGCTGAAAGCGAAAACCGCCGAACAGATCGCCATGCTGCGCCAGTGGGACCTGCGCTGGGCAGTGGACTCCATCCCCACCTCGCTGGCGGTCTTCTGGGGCGAGGATATGCGGCGGCGGAGGGGCGAGGCACCGCTGCAATCGCTGGCGGCGGCATCCGACCGGCTGACCGCCGATTTCGGGACCTGGAAGACCCCCTGGGGCGACATCAATCGGTTCCAGCGCCTGAACGACGATATCGCGCCGCGGTTCGACGACGCCGGCCCGAGTATTCCCGTGGGCTTCACATCCGCGCAGTGGGGCTCGCTGGCGTCATTCGGAGCGCGCGCCTACCCAGGGACCAAGAAGTGGTATGGCGCCAGCGGGAACAGCTTCGTGGCGGTGGTCGAGTTCGGCCAGACCGTGCGGGCCAAGGCGGTGACGGCCGCGGGAGTTAGCGGCCATCCCGCCTCCCCGCATTTCAACGATGAAGCCATGCGATACGCCACCGGCAACTTGCGTGAGGTTTACTTCTACCGCTCGCAACTCGAGGGGCATACCGAGCGGAAGTACCATCCCGGGGAGTGAGGCTCTCAGGTACCGCTCAAGTACCAGCATTACTGTTACTGCCGCCAGACCGCAAGCATAATGGACTCGTTATGGCTTGCAGCAGCACTTGGGACCGAGAAACCAAAGCACCTGAACAAATAGAGGGGGAGCGGCGCGTCGACCGGCGCTATCCGACCCTGCTGGACTTGCGGTGGAAACTGCTCCACCGGAAACAGGTTCTGGATTCGGGGGGGGGCAGCACCCTCGATCTCTCGAGCGGCGGCGTCCGGTTTGAATCCGGCCGGGCATTGCCCGAGGGATTCAACGTAGAGTTAGCCATTTCCTGGCCGGCCCTGCTGCATAACATAACCCCTATGCAACTCGTGGTGCAGGGCCGAATTGTGCGGTCGGAGGGCGGCACAATCGCCATCCGGATGATCCAGCACGAGTTCCGGACCGTGCGAATGCCCGCCAGCAGTTACGCTACGCCCTCCAAACCTTTCCTGGCGGCCCTCAACGGCAGGGCAACCCTCCAGTAGGGCGGACCCCCCGGTCCTGGGGTCCCCTCTGGGGACGGTCCCCCTGGACCCGCTCCTGCCGCTCCCCTACCGCGTCCGCCTGACGACGCCCGCTTCCACCGGTGCGACTGCCGGGCCCGGCGCGCCCACGGGGCTTGGCGTGCCTTCGGGACCCGGCGTCTCCGCGGTCGCCGGCTTGCGAGGCGGCCGGCGGTCCAGGCGGTTGGCGATGAACTCCTCGCGCGCTTTGTGCTGGCGCGGCGTCCCCGGCTTGCCTTCCAACGCGGCCCACTCTTCCGCCGTGATCTCCTGAATCGCGGGCAGATATTTCTGGTAGTAGTTCCGCAGCCGCTCCTGTACCGGCTTGAGGGCCGAATGGTACAGCAGAAATAACACCTCGTCCGGCGCCGCCGGGCAGACCAGGTGGTACACCTGCGAGGCCTTCTTGATGCGCGCCGCACGTAGCGCCGTCTCCAGTTTCTTGGCGCGAGCTTCCAGCTTCTGCCACGCATCCACCTGCGTCTTGGGCATATCCGTGCTCGCGATCAGGGCCTGCTTCTCCTTGGGCGTAAGCCTCTCGGTGAGCGCCCACAGGAACGGTCCCAGACGCGCCGTGCGCGAACGGGCATCGTCGGGCAGCAGGTGGCTGATCCTTTCAAACCTGGTGATGCCGGGCAGGTTGATCTTGGGACCGGCCAGAGCCGGCGAGAACAGCGTCAGCAGGCCGGCCTCACCCAGCGCCCGCAGAATATCGGCGGGATTGTCTTCGGCGCCGATGCGTCTGAGTTCCTCGGCCAAGGCCCGCGGCGAAATCGTCTTCTCCACTCCCGCTTCGCGCGCGTTGGCCACCTGCATCTGCGTGCGCTCCTCCACCGTGAAGCCCAGGCGCACACGGAACCGAATCAGGCGCAGCAGCCGGGACGGATCGTCGTAAAAGCCGTACGCGGTAGCCGCGCGAAGCTCGTGACGCTCGATATCCGCCAGCCCGTTCATTGGGTCGAGCAGAAGTCCGCGCGAAGCCTTGTTGAGCGACAGCGCGATGGCGTTGCACGTAAAGTCGCGGCCCCTGAGGTCCTCTTGGATGGTGGCCGGGGTCACCTGCGGCTTGCCTCCCGCGCGCGCGGATTTCTCCTGCCGCGACATGGCAACCTGCGCCGTGACGCCAGTGGGGAACACCAGTTCCGCGCTCTTTCGGTTGTCATCCTCCAGCACCGTCTTGGCGCCGGCAGTTTCGCAGAGGGCTTTCGCCACCTTTAGCGCGTTGCCTTCCACGGCGAAGTCCAGGTCGCGGATGCGGAATCCGGCCAGCATGTCCCGCATCGCGCCACCCGTCAGGAACAAGTTGACATTGGCCTGTCCAGCAGCCGTTTGCACGTCTTCTACCACCCGGTTCTGATCCGGACTCAGGTGGCTTTCCAGCATGTAAATGTAATCGCTCATCGCATCGGGTCTCCGCTCAGGCTCGCGGGTGGTGTTTCTCTACAGTGTCCCGAAGCCTCGACCGCATGACATGCGTATAAATCTGGGTGGTCGAGATGTCGGCGTGCCCCAGCATGACCTGCACACTACGCAGGTCGGCCCCACCCTCCAGCAGGTGGGTGGCGAAGCTGTGACGAAGCACATGGGGCGAAAGCCCATGGAATATCCCTGCTTTCCGGCCGTATCCGGCCAGCAGCTTCCAAAACGCTTGGCGGGTGAGGCAACCGCCGCGCGCGGTTATGAATAGGTATCGGCTGGCCCGGCCCTTGAGCACAGTGCCGCGGCCGTTGGCGAGATAATCCTCGACGGCGCGGACGGCATCCTTCCCGACTGGCACCAGACGCTGCTTATTACCCTTGCCGGTAGTACGCAGAACCCCAAGGTCCAGGTTCACGTCGCCGACCCCCAGTCGGCACAACTCCGAGACCCTCAGACCGGTGGCGTAAAGCAATTCCAGCATCGCGCGGTCCCGCAGACCCGTGGGGCGGGAACTGTCGGGAGTCGCGATAATTCTGTTGATCTCCTCTAAATTCAGGAACTTAGGAATTGTCTGCCATTGCTTCGGCGTGCGCAGGTGCTCCGTCGGGTCAGACTCCACGAGCCCTTCCCTCAGCAGGAAACCGTAAAAGTTTCTCAGAGTGGTAAGATGTCTGGCGATGGACCGGCTGCTCAAACCAGATTGGTATAAATGATCCAGATAATGGCGGAGCGTTTCCGTACCGGGTAGCGCCGCATCCTCGCCTAAAAAGGTACTAAACCTTGAAAGATCAGTGGCATAGGCTTCCAATGAGTTGGCGGAGAGGCCGTTTTCCAGACGGCAGAAGTTCAGAAATGCGGTCATCTGGTTGCGGAAGCGGGCTGAATTTGCGTTCGGCACTCCAGACATCGTGCCAATGATACAATAAGCGCCGAAATGTTTGATACATAGTTCTAGCAAAAGAGGCAAGATTTGGCCAGTTCCACCACCAAAAAAGCGGTCATCCGCCGATTCCAGAAGGAACCGCTGGCCGGGTACGTCAATCCGGCTTCCTACCTCCAGCCGGCTGGAGTGCATCTGCTTTCGGCCCAGGGCAACGTCTCGACCGTCCCCTACGAGGAGATCAAGACCATCTCTTTTGTGCGCGATTTTGAGGACTCCGGGGAAACCGGGCGGCAGGTCTTCAATACCCGCCCGAAAATGGAAGGGCTCTGGGTGAGCCTCAAGTTCCGGGACGGCGAGGTGATGGAGGGAATCATGCCCAACAACCTGCTGCCACTGGAGCCATACGGGTTTACCGTGATTCCGCCGGATCCGTACAGCAACCAGCAACGGGTTTTCATTCCACGGGCCGCGGTCGAGTCCGTCCAGGTGTTGGGCGTGGTGGGGAGTCCGCTGAAGAAGCGGAAGGCCAAGGCTGTCCCCAAGGAGCAGATCGGGTTGTTCGACGAGTAAAAAAGCGCGCGTTCCGTGTCGCGAACACCGGCAAAACGAGATACAGTATACTAGTATTTAATACAATCGAGTCTCAAGTTGGAGGTTTTATGAAGTTCCGCAACCTGATCCTGGCGACCGCCGGGCTCCTGTTCTTTGGTTTCACTGCGCTGGCCCAGATTACGGCCATCGAAGGAGACGTGAAGGGTGACGACGGGAAGCCGCTTGTGGGCGCCGTGGTGAAGATCGATCGCTACGACATTACCGCACACTACAAGACCAAGACCGACAAGAAAGGGCACTACTTCTACAACGGTTTGCCGCTGGGCAATTATAACGTCACGATAGAAGTGGACGGCAAAGACGTTGATCAGACCAAGGGCGTGAGGTCGCGGTTGGGCGATCCCACCAATGTTTCTTTCGACCTTCAGGCTTCCAAGAGGTCCCGCGATGCGGCTCAGGCCGCCATGCAGCAGGCCGCCGCCGGTGGCCAGTTGACCAAGGACATGGAGCGCGGCATGAGCGCCGCCGAGAAGGCCGCGTTGGAGAAGACCCTCAAGGAGCGGGAAGGACAGTTGAAACAGCACAAGGAGTTGAACGACGCCTTCAACGTCGGCATGACGGCTATCGCCGACAAGCAGTACGACCAGGCGGTTCAAGCCTTGATCAAAGCCAGCGAGATCGGTCCCATGGAACTGGCCGTTTGGGCCAACCTGGCGGACGCGTACATGAAGCTGGCCAGCACCAAGACCGGTGCGGAGTTCGACGACGCCGCCACCAAGGGCCTGGCTGCTTACGCCAAGGCCATCGAGTTGAAGCCCGAAGACGCCGCCACCCACAACAACTACGCCCTGGCGCTGGTGCAAGCCAAGAAGATCCCCGAGGCTCAGGCCGAGTTGACCAAGGCCGCGCAACTCGACCCGACCAATGCCGGCAAGTATTACTACAACCTCGGCGCCGTGATGACCAATGCCAATCAGGGCGATGCCGCCGTCGAGGCGTTCCAAAAGGCCATCGCTGCCGATCCGAAGTACTCCGAGGCCTATTATCAATATGGCGTCTCCTTGGTTTCCAAGGCGTCATATGGGGCCGATGGCAAGGTGACGCCGGTTCCCGGGACCGTGGAGGCACTCCAGAAGTACCTCGAACTGGCTCCCACCGGCCAGTTTGCGCAAGCGGCCAAGGACATGCTGACCACCCTCAGCGCCAGCGTGGACGTTTCCTATCGGAACCCCAACGCCAAAGAGGCTCCTAAGAAGAAGAAGTAGTAACCTAGAGTCCGGGGCGGGAGCACCGCGTCCCGCCCCGATTCCATGATCCGGCTCTTCTTTCGATTCATTGTCCTCCCCGTTTTGCTTTTCTGGCTGGTGAGAGCAATCCTCAGGAGCATCGTCGAGGGTTTCCGCTCCGCTGTCGCGCCGCAGAGCGCGGCCAAGCAACCGCCCGTGGTGCGCTCCGGAGGGGAACTCAAAAAGGACCCGGTGTGCGGCACGTATGTCTCGACCACTGCCAGCATCACGCGGACAGTGAACGGAGAGGTCTTCTACTTCTGCTCCAAGGAATGCAGCGACAAGTATCGGGGAGCAGCGGGTTGACAGGTGGGGCGGGCGGTGCCGCCTGCCAACTGCTGTTCAACGCGAGCAGCACGGGCTGGTGCCGATGATCTCCGGAAAGCCCGGCTTCTGGCCGGTATCGGCCGCGAAGTAGCGCTGTTCGGAGAGACTGCGATAGATGGCTCCGGCCACACCGGCCGCCACAGGCCCGCTGAAGGATCGGCTGCCGGCCAGCATAACCACGACCACCAACTGATGATGCCCGACATCGTTGAAGGAGCCGAACCATCCCATGTGGCTGGCCATGCGGAAATCGGTGCAGGTGCCGGTCTTGCCGAGGATGGGCTCGCTCGGATCGTAGCCGGCGCGCCTGGCAGTGCCGTAATCGACCGCCGCGCGCATTCCCATCCTGATATCGGGAATGCCGTTGGGGGCCAGTTCGAGCGGGCGCTTGACCCTGGGCGCGAACTGATCGATTTCCACCTGCGTGCGCGGGTATTGCAGGTAGTAGAGCGTGCCGCCATTGGCGATGGCGGAGAGCAGCGCGGCCAGCTCCAGGGGCGTAATGGTAATGCCCTCGCCAAAGCTGGTCATCATGCCCACGCCGCCATTCTTGGGAGGCTCCGGCGGCAGAACGCCGGGCTGCTCGCCGGGGATCTCGAGGCCGGCCTTTTCGCTCAGGCCCAGCATCTGTGCGTAGCGCGTGACGCGCTCGAAGCCAAGCCGCGTGCCCAGGATGTGGAAGTACTGGTTGTTGGACTTGGCGATGGCGTTGGTGAGGTTGAAGGCGACGTGCCGGGCGACGAAGATGGAGGTATCGCGGTCGACGATGTGCTCGCTCAGCGCCGCCAGCCCCGCCACCAGTTTGATCGTCGAGCAGGGCGTGAAGCCGGTCTTCAGACCCAGCTTCTGGTTGACCATGGTGAGGACGCGCCCGGTAGCGGGGTCCACTACCACCACGCTGCCGCTTTGAGGGCCGAGCCCCGCGACGGCCGCCCGGCGGATGGTGAGATCGTCGCCATCGACGTTATCGCCGTCCGTCGGATCCACGGGCGGAGGCCGCTTCGCCACACTCTTCCTGGCCGGTATGCGGGTGGTCTTCTTAGCCTGCGTGGCGGTGAGGCCGGCGTTCTGGAGCAAGCCCCCCAGAAGCAGCGGGACAAGGAAAAGCTTCTTCATGTGTGGCGTCGAATCACATCAGCTTCNNCCGTCCAAGCCATTATGGGGGATGGGAGAGGGAGGCGTCAACTGAGAGAATTGCCCAATGCGCATGCGAACATCAGTAAGACCATTGACGTCGTGGGATCGGAAACCACCTTGACTCCCAGTTCGCCCTTCTTGAGGAGTTTCTTGAGCAGTGGCGGCGCCTGTGGTTGGCTATACAAGTCCGGGGCCGTGTAATCCAGAACGGCATGGGTCAAGTCTAGACCCACCAGGGCCCCTTAGCGGCTCTCTCCTCCGTTTGGTCCAGTATCGTCGTCCGCACACCCCAGAGCGAGCGTCACGGCGGTCCCTGGCCCCATCGTACCCGCGCCGACAACGGAGGCGGTTGTGAATGTAGGTTCTGTCATGCACCCTCCCCCGGCGGCGCCAAACTACTTCTTCAGCAGCAGGGACACTCCCCAATCCTCCCAGGAACGCCTGGCCGCCCTGGTTGTGCTGATCCTTGGCGCTCTTGCTTCCCGGATCCATCCAGGCCGACCGGATCATCGTCTTCTCCTCGTCGTTCATGACGATGTTGGCAGGTTTCCCGTCATCCCTCCAGTTGGGGAAAGCCGCGATCATGGCGACGGAGTTGAGGCCCTGCGCTTTCCGGAACTTCACCATGTCCTTGAAGGTCGCCTCGGGTCCCATCGCGTGACTCGAGTCGTCTTCGGTCCAGTGAAAGCGTTAGCTCGGCGTGCTCGAATGCATGCCCGTTTGGCGTGGGGCGCAGGAAACCCCACCGGCAGATGTTCTCGGATTTCTCGGCCTCGGTCCAGGCGATGGCTCAGCCCGGCGTCCTGGCGATTGGACCCGCTGACCCAGGACCATTCTCCCGGCGCCGTGGCCAGCACGCGAACGCGAAATGTCTTGCCGCCATCCCAGAAGCCGTACACCCGTTTGTGGAAGTTCTGCCCGCTCAGGTCTACCCAGACGTCAACTTCGGTGTACGGGTTTTGGTAGGAGTTCTGTGCCTGAAGGGCGATCTCCTGCTTTTCCCAGACGTGGACAGGCCGGTTCTGCGCGGCGGCAGGCAGGGCCGCCACGACCAACAGCAACGCTCTCAACCTGGCTCACTCCTTACGAACTCAGCGCCCGATTGCGGTTACTTCTTCTGCAGCAAAGGCGTTCCCTCCCGGTTCAGCTTCCGGGCAAGCGCCACACCCGAGAACTTGGCGATCGTCAGTTCGGCGCGGTAGAGAACCCGGCAGCCTTTCTCCAGGTGCCCGCCGAACGCGCCTTTCTCGATGTTGGACAACGTGATGTGAAGATGCGGTTCACCCGCCGCGATGATTCCGTTCGCACTCAGGATCTCCGTGGGGCCCTTCACGGTTATGGTCTGGTCTTCAGCGACCGCGGCCAGCGTCTTGACACTGTGATAAGTGCAGTCCTGCACCGATCCAACCGCCGACAGCACGGCGCCGTCCTGTATGTCGTGCTCCTTGATGGCGTCCAGAAGCGACTCAAGCAGGAGGTCGTCACGGTCCAGGCGGAGACGGAAAACCTCCTGCACCTGGGCGCCTCCGAAGAGCTTGGTACTGAGGTCGCCAGCCTCGGCCGTAGCGGAACCGCGGCTGCACGACGCTGCAGCGAAAAGCGCGCACAAGGCGGCGCCGAGCGCCGCGCCGTAGAAGTAAGTCGCACGATGAAATGCCATGTAGTTTGTCCTTTCTCGAAATGGTTCCTTTATGGGGCTATGTAGTAACCGCCGTTCAGATCGAGAGTCACCCCGGTAATGTGCCGGCTGTAATCGCTCAGGAAAAAACACACGGCATCCGCCACGTCTTCGGGCTCGGCAATCCGGCGAAGCGGGGTCTTCTCGATAAATGCCTGGTACTGCGCGGGACTCCAGGTTCGGAGCATCCCGGTTTTCACCGGGCCCGGCGCCACAACATTCGACCGGATGCCGCGGGGTCCGTAGACTTTCGCCCACTGCTTGCTGCGTCCGATGAGATCGGATTTCGACCCGGTGTAGGCCTCGGCCGCGGCATCCGCGCCCATGCGGCCCGCCATGGATGCCAGCGTGACGATACTCCCTTGGCCTGCTTCCACCATGAGCGGTACGGTATGGTTCACCATGTGCTGGGCGCCGAGCACGTTCACCCGGAAAAGCCGCAGCTCCTCCTCGTCGGACCCACATCCCGGCGCCGCTTGGGAATAAATCCCCGCGCAATTCACCAAGCCTCTGACACTCCGGGGGAAATCCGCGGCCACGCGAGTGAAAATCTCTCGTACCGCGCCTTCGTCGCCGATGTCGGCACGATAAGCGACGGCTCTGCCTCCACTCTCTCTCTCCAGGTCAGCGGCAATCTGCGAGCCGTCCAGAACGTCAATCAGGATGATATCCCAATCGGGCACGATCCGTTGGCAGACGGCAAGGCCGATGCCCTGGCATCCTCCACTGACAATGGCCGCAGGTTTCATGGCCGCATCCGTGATTGCGCTCAGTTCCGATTCACCGCAACCAGGCTCAATGCCCAGTCGTCGTCGCTCGGCGGAGCCGGCAATTCCATGCGGCCCACCAGGGTGACTTTGACGGTCCCCGCCTCCGACCACTCGCCGGTGCGGGGATTGAACCACTTCGCGGCGTAGGTCCGCAGTGGAGGAGCGCTGCGAATATAGGCCTTCCCGACACCTTTCTCGAAGTAGGCGATGAACAGGTCTTTTGCCTCGGTTCGCGCACAGTAGGCCCAGCCTTCGAATCCCTGGGTCACGTGGTTGCTGTTCGGCAGAATATGTTCGGTCGCCGGGATCAAGTCCTGGAACTTGCTGCCGAATGTCCACACGAACGTACGGAAGTGCTTCATCTGGGCGCCGGATTCCCACTGGAAGGCCTCCCACATTTTGATCGGGGCGGCTTTTTCCGTGGCGGCCTGCCAGATGCCTTCGGCGCCGTAGATATGGCCGGCCAATCCTCCCGAGAGGAAATTTCCGTACATCGCGGAGCGGCAGAAACGGTTGTCTTTTTCGCTGCCTCCCTTAGCCGTGGACGGCGTTTCCGTGCCATTGAAGCGCCAGCCGGCGTAGTATGGCTCCCCGCTCATCGTCGGCCGCGTCGGCTTCGCAAAGAAAATCTCGGTGTGGTTCCAGTAATATTCGTGTTCGCGCGCGTTGCCGGTCTGGTGCAGCGTCACCCACTGCCCGTCCGGTTCGTTGCCAAAGGTGAGTAGCGTCGAGACCGCGCAGTTGGCGGAGAGCAGGGTCCCGAACGGAGGCGGGCCGTAGCGCCCCAGCATCATCTGGATCGGAACATTGTAGTCGGTCCCGGGTATGGTGTCGGACTGCGAATCCACGTGGATGGGGCTCAGGATCATGTTGTTCGCCTGGTAGCGGGCGAAGATGTACTCGATGAACCGGGCGTAGGTGTCCGGCCACTTGTAATATTTCTTCCAGGCCGTGCTGACATCCCGGCGCGCCACTTCCATGAACGGAATGAAGCCCTGCGAGTTCAGGTAGTCGAGCTTTCGGTCGAGATAGCGGAAGTACTCGGGGTTGATGCGGTCCACGTCGGGAAACACGGTTTCGTAGCCAGGGACCTTCCCCGGAAACAGGAATGGGCGGCCGCCCTCATTGTGCATGTCCTTGGCGCTGTGGGTGTCGGGGTCCGGCCAGGCGCTCCGGAGCGGGGTCTTCTCCGCGTCGTTGAGTACGATGCGCGCCGGTTGCCCGTCATTCGCCCAGTGTGGAAACGCCGCCAGGATCGCAACCGAGTTGTAGCCCTGCGATTTTCGCAGCCGGATGTAGTCCTGGAACGTCGCCTGCGGGCCGATGGGATGCTCCGCTCCGTCGCTGCTCCAAGGGAAGTGCAGGGTCGGAACGGACCACCAGGTGTCGCCCAACAGGAAGAACGGCGTGCCGTCGGCGTGCTCCAGCGCATGTTGATTCGCGGTGGCGCGCAGGAATCCGCGACGACAGAGGTTCTCGGCTTTTTCGGCCTCGGTCCATGGCTGGGCGGAGAAGCTCCCGGTCTTGCCGTTCAGTCCGGCGTCGGACGTGTTCGAGCCGCTGACCCAGCTCCACTCTCCGGGCGTGGTCGCCAGCACCCGCACCCGGAAAGTGGCGCCACCGTCCCAGAAGCCGTAAACACGCTTCGCGAACCCCGGCCCTTTCAGGTCCACCCAAACGTCCACGTCGACGTACGGGTTCGCGATCTTCTGCTGCGCGGTCAGGGTAATTTCCTGCTTCTCCCAAACGTGAACCGCGGGCGATGCAGGAGCCGCGCCCAGGGAGATAGCGAAGACCGCGCAGACGCTCGATAGAATCGTCCTTCTCATTCGTCTAGTCCTCGTGCCTGATACAGCCGCTGCCACGCCAGCCGCAGGCTCATCTGCAAGAACCGGGATATGTTCGCCTGGCCCGTGATCGTTCCGAAATCGGCACAACCCTCAAGCCGTGGCGGGAAAAAATGTGGTGGTGCGGATGGTGAGATCGTCGCCATCGACGTTATCGCCGTCCGAGAAGACCACCCGCATACCGGCCGGGAAGAGTGTGGCGAAGCGGCCTCCGCCCGTGGATCCGAATGGCGTCGAATCACATCAGCTTCAATTTCAGACAACCCGTCCAAGCCATTATGGGGGATAGGAGAGGGAGGCGTCAACCGTGCCTATCTTCCCGCCCCCAGCAGCTTCAGATTTTTCAGCACGCTCAACATGCCGGGCACTAGCGTGACCACGAACAGCACCGGCAGAATGAACAGCACAATGGGGAACAGCATCTTGATGCCGGCTTTGGCCACGGCGGTCTCGGCGCGCAGACGGCGGCGCGTGCGCAGCGCGTCGGCGTAGACTTTCAACGCTTGCGCCAGGCTGGTGCCGAACTTTTCGCTTTGAATGATCATGGCGGCCAGCGACTTGATATCTTCAATGCCGGTGCGCCGCACGAACTGGTTAAAGGCGGTCCCGCGCTCCTGGCCGGCGCGCACCTGCATCACTACGGTGGCGAATTCGTTGGCCAGCTCGGGGTAGATGTAGTCCATCTCCTCGCTCACCCGCATCATGGCTTGATCCAGGCTGAGGCCGGTGCCGAGCACGATTCCCAGCAGATCGACCGTGTCGGGCAGGGCTTCCTGCAACTTGCGGCGGTAACGCCTCACCATGCGGTAGAGAACCTGCTTGGGCAGGATGAATCCGAGGATGAGAACCGCCGCCATGCCGCCAATCAGCGACGTCGGAGGGCTGTTGCGCTGGACGTAGATCAAGCCGGCCGCCAGCGAGAGCACAAAGAAGATCACCAGGATGGTGTAGACCGCCAGCGCCTGTTTGCGGCGCACGCCGGCCTGGTGCAGCAGCTTCTCGGTGCCGCGCATCCAGTCGTCGCCGCCGGGGACCATCCCCACCAGGTAGAGGAAGCGGTCCAAACCGCGGCCCGCCCGTTTGCGGCGCTCGGCGCGCGCGGCCACCACCATGGCCTGCGATTGCAGCGCTTCCAGGCGGTCGCCCAGCGGGTCCTCCTGGTTGCGGAAAAGCTCCGCGCCGGTCCAGATCAGCAGGCTGATGGTCGCGCCGGTGAACAGGAAGAAGAGCAGGTCGGTCAGCATGCGGTCCTCATACCCTTATGTTGGCGATCCTGCGAATGATGAGGATGCCCACGATCTCCGAAATAATGGCGTAGGTGAGAAACTTGCTGCCGGTGGGGTCGGTCCACAGCGGCCGGATGTAGTCGGGATTGAAAATGTAGCAGCCCAGCCCCACCACGATGGGCAGCACGCACAGCAGACCGGCGGAAAAGCGCTGCTGCGCGGTGTGTGCTTTGAGCTTGGCGGCCATGGTCAGACGCTCGCGCACCAGCGCGGCAAGGCCTTCGAGAACGGCCACCATGTTGGCGCCGGTCTGCCGCTGCAGGATCAGGCTGGTGACGAAGAACTTGAGGTCGATGAGGGGGACGCGCTTGCCCAGGCCGTGCAGCGCGGGCTCCACCTGCGAGCCCAGGGCCAGCTCTTCCATGAGCTTCTTGAACTCCATCTTGACGGGGTCGGCGGTCTCGTTGGCGATGGTCTCGAGGCCGCTGTGGATGTTGTGCCCGGCGCGCATGGTGCGGGTGAACAGGTCGATGGCGTCGGGCAGTTGCTCTTCGAATTTGCGCAACCGCCGCGAGCGCACGCGAAAGATATAGACCAGCGGCACGCTTCCGATGGCGGCGGCCACCAGCAGCCGCACCAGGAGCAGGCTGGAGCCGGCGATTCCCAGGACCACGAAGCTGGCGCCGGCCAGCGCCAGGCTGAAGCCGAAAACGTCGGCCGCCCGGTATTTCAGGTCGGCCTGTTGGATGATCTCCTGCAGACGGCGCAGCATGGCGACCCAGGCGACCAGGTCGCCCAAAAATGCGAACGTGCCGCGCTGCTCGCGCCGCAGCAGCTCCGACGCGCCCTTCGACCGCCCGCGCATGTGGGCGCGCAGCTCGCGCAGACGAGCCCCCAGCATGTTCGAGGCTTCGTGTTCGGGAACCGACCAGACGTAATAGCCGGCGCCGACGAGCGCCACGGAGAAGATCAGGAACGCGGCCAGAAGAAACATCAATCGCTCCCCGCGAACAAAGAACCGCTCTCTGACGTTCGCGGCTCGGTAAGCGGCTCGGAATCGGGGACAGAGGCGCGAACGTCAGAGAGCGGTTCATTTGTCGCCATACCTATTTCTCCTTCACCACGTGTTCCTCCTCGAAAATGGAGGCCGAGAGGTGAATGCCGTAGGCCTTCAGCCGGTCCAGACAGATGGGCCGCGCGCCGCTGGCGTGGAAACGGCCCAGCACCTTGCCGCGCGCGCTGATGCCGCTGCGCTCGAACTCGAAGATGTCCTGCATCTCGACCAGGTCGTTTTCCACGCCCACCACTTCGGCGATGCCGGTGGCTTTGCGGGTGCCGTCGGCCATGCGGGCGGTGTGCACCACGATGTTGATGGCGCTGGCGAGCTGCTGCCGGATGACTTTGTCGGGCACGTGCTGGCTGGCCATCATGACCATGGTTTCGAGACGCGAGAAGGCGTCGCGCGGCGAATTGGCGTGCACCGTGGTCATGGAGCCGTCGTGGCCGGTGTTCATGGCCTGCAGCATGTCGAGCGCTTCGGGGCCGCGGGATTCACCCACGATGATGCGGTCGGGGCGCATACGGAGCGTGTTGATCACCAGGTCGCGCTGGGTGATGGCGCCGGCGCCTTCGATGTTGGGGGGGCGCGTTTCCAGGCGGACCACGTGGCCCTGCTGCATTTGCAGCTCGGCGGTGTCTTCGATGGTGACGATGCGCTCCTCTTCGGGAATGAAGCGCGAGAGCGTGTTCAGCATGGTGGTTTTGCCCGAGCCGGAACCGCCCGAAATCACGATATTGAGCCGCGCCTCCACGCAGCCGCTCATAAAATCGAGCATGCCGGTAGTGAACGTCTCGTTCTTGAGCAGGTCTTCGGTGGACAGGATCTTCTTCCCGTAGCGGCGGATGGAGATCACCGGCCCGATGAGCGAGAGCGGCGGGATGACGGCGCAGACGCGCGAGCCGTCCATGAGGCGTGCGTCGACAATCGGCGAGGAATCGTCGATGCGGCGGCCCACCGCCGAAACGATGCGGTCGATGATCATACGGACGTGGGCCTGGTCCTTGAACCGCACGTTGGTTTCCACCAGGCGTCCCCCGCGCTCGATGTAGACGTTGTCGAAACCGTTGACCATGATGTCGGAGATGGAGGGATCCTTGAGCAGCGGCTCGAGAGGGCCGAGGCCGAAGACCTCGTCGAGGATCTCTTCGATGAGTTTCTCGCGCTCGCCCATGGTCATGGGGAGCGATTCATCCAGGATGAGCCTCTCCACCACGGCGCCCACCTCCCCGCGGACGCTTTCCTTGTTCAGGTCCCGGAGCTGATCGGAGGTCAGCGAATTGACCAGCTTGTGATGGACCTGGCTCTTGATTTCGAACCAGCGGTCGGCCCCCGAACTGGCCCGGATCAGGCTGCGGCTACCCAAGATCGCCTCCGGTCTTCTTTCCGCCGGTGGCCTTGTCCACAAACGCGCGGAAGACGCGGTCCAGGTCGGGCGCCTGTTCGCGGTTGGCCACAAACGGGCGGGCCTTGTTGATGGACGCGATCACCGCCGGCGATGCGGGAATTCCATAGAATACGGGCTGGTTCAGCGTGGACTGGATCTGCTCGAGCGAGGCCATGTTGGGGCCAGCCTTCTTGCTGTACCGGTTCACCACGATCTTGATCTGGTCCTGATTGAAGCCCATCCGCATCAGGAACGTGATGTACCGCTGTGCGTTGCGGAGGGACGGGAATTCCTGGTCGATGACGAGGAAGACGGAGGCCGAAATCTGGGCCGCCGCCAGCACCACTTCGTCGGAAACCGCGCGGCCGCCGTCGATCACGATGGCGTCGTACTTCTCCACCAGGAAAGTGGCGAACTCGCGGAACATGTGGTCGCTGAACTGGCCGTGCTGTTCCAGCGCATCCGGGGGGCCCACCAGGAAGAAGCCCAGCGGGTCGCGCGTGACGAAGCCTTCGAACAGGGCCTGGTCCATGCGCTCGAGATTCTCCGCCACCTCCATGAGGGTGTACTGCGGAGATGCGCCAATCTGCATGGCGGCGTCGTTGCCGATCCAGTCGAGGTCGATCAGGACACTGGAAAGCCGGCGCTGGGCCAGCACCGCGGCGAAGTTCACGGCCAGCGTGGTGGCGCCGACGCCGCCCTTGGTGCCAATGAAGGTATAGAGGCGGCCGAGCTTGCTCTCGCCCGCGACGGCGTGGCGGGGCGCGCGCTCCAGACGGGCGATGGCATCGCGGAAATCGGTGCGCTTGATGGGCTGCAACAGAAACTCGTTGGCGCCCGCGCGCATGCAGGCAATCACGGTCTCGCCGTCGGCGTGGAAGTTGGAGGCGATCACGAACAGATCGGGGGCCGCCTGCTTGACCTTCTCGATGGCCTTGATGGCCCCGTCGGGATCCCCGGAGATATCGACGATGAGGCCGGCGCTGGGATTCCGCTCCAGGTCCTGCAACACGCGGATGTAAAGGTTGGCGGCGATCTCCTGGTACTCCGCGGCCACTTTGGAGTTGGGAATGTTGAGGAGGTTGTCGCGAACCATCTCCCGGAAATGTTCGTCGCTGGAAGCGACCATCAATGCGGTGTTCGGCAAGAGGTTCCCTTTCTCATGGCAGGCAGTTCCCCGATTCGTCGCAGCCCGCGCTTTCCATGGGCACGCTGGCGGTGAAGGGCGGGATGGCGACCGCAGGCAGCTTGAAAAAACCCGAGAAGCGCGTGAACCGGTAGTTGGTGATGCTCACGCTCACCGCGTCCGGCACGCAGCCGGCGCTGCATTCGCCGGAATCGCAACTGAAAGGCGTCAGGGCCCCGGTGGTCAGGTCGGCCTGAAAATACTGGACCTGGATTCCCGCGGCGCCGGTCTGGAACTGGTCCATATCGATCATGGGCGGCACGTGGGTCGGCATATAGCCGCCCGTTCCGGCTACGTTGCCGGCATCGGCCATCCAGCAGTGGGTGGCGGCGTAGCGCGCGCCGTCGCGGGTAAAATCGACCACGCTGTGCCATACCCACAGCATCTCCGAAACGAAGACGATCATGAAGGTGAGCGGCAGGACGACGCCGGCGTAGAGCACCGCGAATTCGGTGAGCGCCTGCCCGGAGCGCCGCCTCATGAAACGCCTCCGTAGGGGACGGCCACCGTGGGCTTCAATGGGAACGAATCCAGCAGGATGAACGGAATGCGCGGCTGCACCGGGTAGCCGCCGGGAATGGTCACCACCACGTAATCGGGCCGATGGGCGCCCGCCACGCCATCGCAGCCGCTGGTGTCGCACGGTCCCGGAAGACCGGTGGCGAGGTCGATGCATTCGGTGGTCACCGAGATCATGCCGGGCGTCAGATTCGATACCAGCGGCGGTCCGGAGCCGTCGGAAGTGCCGGTGAGCGCGAATGCAATAGCCCCCTGGACCAGGGTGTCGGTGGCGTCGGGGCAGAAGTTGACGCCGCTCGCGATCGCGACCGAGCGTGCGACGGTGTACTCGATCTTACGGAGTGTGTAGTACAGGTACGTGATCTTGCCGAACTGGATGACGCCGGCGATGAGGAGCAGGAGCACCGGCATCCACATCGCCACCTCCACAACCATATTGCCTCTGCGCCCGCGCCTCATTGGTGCAGCACCACCTTTCCCGGGCCGGAGGTCAAAGGCACGGGGCAGCCGAGTCCGAAGTGGTCGTCGAACCAACCTTGCCGCACCGGCGCGGGGCTGCCGATGTACTGGGCCACGAAGCGCCCGTAGGGGTCGGCGGGGTTGGGGTAGGACCCGTCCGGATTCGGTTCCACAAGAAATTGGCGGAAGCCTATCACCGTCATGACGGCGGCGGCATTGGTGCCCAGCACGTCCACCACCGGAACGGTGATGATGCGCCGCCTGTTCCCTGTATAGGCGCTGTAGAGATCGCCCTCGCCGGTGATCGCGTCGGTGTCGGGCTGGTAGAGCGCCGAGAGGCCGGCAAAATCGGTCACGTCGTTGGTGCACACCGCCGGGGATGTGGCGGCATCGAAGCGGGAATACAGGCCGCAGAGCGTCTCGGACACGCTGGCGCTGGGCGCAATGATGGTGGAACAGGAGGCGGGAACCGCGCTGGCCCACATCATCTCGGAAGCGTCGCCGATGCCGGCGCAGGCCAAGGGGACGGGAGATCCGGTGGGGTTGGGATGGGGCGATGCCACGAGGCCCTGCGCGGCGTTCTTGTACAACTGTTGACTCTCGTCGAGGATACCGTTGGCGAGGTCCAGGCGGTTGATGATGACGTACTGGAGCACGGTGCCGGCCAGGGTCGGCGGCGCGGTGATGGGGTTGATGCGGCTGGGATCGGGGAGGCACTCGAAAGCGAGGGTGAAGAGCGCGCCGGAGCCGGGGGTTCCGAAGCCGAAGTTGACAGGGTCGCTGGTATCGAGCGCGGCAACGACGAGTGGTTCGATGCCGCAGGCCGTGCAAAGAGGCGCGCTGATCCCGGCCACGGCCTGGCCGGCGATGGCGGTTTTGCGCGATTTTCCGACCGGGAGCATGCTCCAGAAAAGCAGCGGCGCATCGGCCGTCAGGCTGATCCGCACGTGGCGCGCGGTAGTGCCGCCGGCCTCGGTCCCGGTGCTGCCGGACGCGCCGGTGGCGTCGGCGACGGTGGCGAAAAAGGCGGGGTCGTTGACCGTGCTGGCGAGGTTGCCGGTGGTCTGGCCGATCGGGAGCGAGCCGAAATTGTACTTATTGCCGAGGTGATTGGTGTCATCGAGCGATTGCTGCGCCGCGGCGGTGGCATTATCGAGCGACGCCGAGGTGCCGACGAGTTGGGCGGCGGCGGCCAGGGCCATGGCGTTGGCGGCCTGGTTGAGCTCGCCGCGGATGAGATAGAGGCGGCCGAGGTCGATGGCGAAGCCCATCATGCCAAAGAGCACGGGTACCAGGATGACCGCGAGTTGCAGGGTCATGGCGCCGCGAAGAACCGCTCTCTTACGTTCGCGGCTCGGTCTACTTGGGTATCTGCTGGCCACGGGGTCCTACAAACTCAGGCTGATTGGCGGGCGTCTGGCCCTTGCTCTTCGACTGCTTTCCCTTCTGATCGGCCACCGCCGGGAGGAAGGCCGAGGGCATGTCGGGCAGCTTGGCTTTCTCTTCGGGGCTCAGCGGGCGCACGAAGTGCGGGGTGATCACCACCAGCAGTTCGTCGTTCGATTTCTGCGTGCTGCGGCTGCGAAACAACTTTCCCAGAATCGGGATGTCGCCAAAACCCGGCACTTTGTTCATGGTTTCGATCACTTGCTGGTTGATCAGGCCGGCAATCGCGAAGCTCTCGCCGTCTTTGAGAAGAACTTCGGTTTCAGCGCGGCGCTGCGCCAGCGCGGGGATGGTGAAGCCCTGTAGCGTGACCGCGTTGGTAAAGTCCAGCGAGCTGACCTCCGGCGCCACTTTCAGGTTGATGGCGCCCTGCGGCGTGATGGTGGGGGTGAAATCCAACTTGACGCCGTAGGGCTTGAACTGCACGGTGATTACGGGCGCGGTGGCGCCGCCGGTAGGGGTGGTGGTGATGGTCGGGAAGGGGAACGAACCGCCCGCCAGGAAGCTGGCGTCCTTGCCTTCCTCGCAAATCAAGTTCGGTTCAGCCAGAATCTGAAGCAGGTCGTGCTCCTCCAGCGCCTTGATGGTGGCGCCGATGTTGAGATCGGGCCGGAACGCGAACAGATTCAAGAGATCGGAAAAATTGACTGTGTTGCTGGCAGGCGTGGCGCTGGATATGGCGGTGAACCGCGGCGGTGTGAACTGCTCGGTGCCGGTGCCGCCGATCATTTTACCGTTGAGGCTGAAGAGGTTGAAACCCACCTGAGTGAGCGCCATGCGGTTGACGGCCGCGAACTTCACTTGCAGCAGGATCTGGCGCGGGTCGGGCGGCGGCGGCGCCTTCAACAGGTTGATCACGGTTTTGGCGCGCGTCTGCGCCAGGCCGGCCAGGCGCTTGGAATCTTCCGCGCTCTTGACGGAGCCGGCCAGCACGATGGTCTCGCCGGAGCCGGTGACGGTGACGGCGCCGCCATTGGCGCTGTCCTCGATCAGCTTGCGGAAGCTGTCCCAGTCGGAGGTGTCCTTGTCGACCTCGATTTCATAGCGCGCCGGGTCGGAGCCGGTCTCCCAGATCAGGAGCGTGGTGTGGCCGGGGGTTTTGGCGTTGACCATGACTTCGCGAGGGGAGAGGACCACCGCGTCGGCGATCTTGGGCTCCGCCAGGGCCACCTTCTGGACGTCCCTCTGGAACTGAAGCAGCTCGCCGCGGCCTTCCACCAGGGCGATGTTCCGGGCCGGGCCGGTCTGCGCCAGAGAAGACGAGACAGCGAGCACGGCGGCCCATAGCAGCTTATTCGCGATCTTCATCGGAACTGTTCCTGGACGTGCTTGTCGCCGCGGTAAACGTCCACCACCACGCGGGGCTTTTCGGCTTCCTTCTTCTTCTGGCTGGCAGTCAACTCCTGCCAGACCCGCGGATCATCGAGGTTGGCTTTGGCGACGTTAGTGGTGCGCCCCGGCCGGGCGCGTGCCAGGCGGGCGCCGATCATGGGGTCCAGCACCTCGGTGGTGATCGGGCCGGTCGAGGGCGACTGGGAGGCGTCCAGCGGATTGCGCAGCGACAGGCTGATCTTGCCTTCATTCTTGGCGAGTTCCAGCTTCTGGGCGTCTTCCGGCGACAACACCAGGGTCACCACGGGCGACTTGGGGGTGCGCGGGTCCACCGTCTGGCCGGCCGGTGTGAGGCGGCCGGTGGAAAGCACCTTCACGTTTTGCAGGATGGTGGCGGTGGTGGCTTCGGCCATGGAGCCGGGGCGGGTGAAAATCACGTCCACGCGCGAGCCCGGCTGGATCAGCCCGGCCACGCCGGTGACGTCGGTGATCTGCACGGACACCGCGCGATAGCCGGTTTCAATGGTGGAAGAAACGCCCTCCACGGAGGTGGGGGCGGAAAGCTTGGAGTTGAGCACCGGCTCGCTGGCGCTCATGGCGACCAGGAGCACGCGGTTCAGCGCGTTGGCCGCCTGGAACACCGCGCCTTTGGGGACGTTGCGCTCCGGATAATCCGCCAGTTTAATGTCGCTCGGATGCAGCAGCGTGCCGAGCGGCATATCGTGCGCCGCCACTACCACGCGCACTTGTGGCTCGACTTTCGGGGCCACGGCGTTGGCATACAGGAACCAGGTCAGTCCCAGGGCCGAGAGCCAGGCGACGCCGAAAAGCAGGAATCTCTTCCGACGATCCATTCAATCCTCGGGCGCACACACCGGTAGCGGACAAAATCCACCGATGTTCTGTTGTAACACGTTCAGCATGGTTAAGTTCCGCCTGCAAAAGGGGTCAGACGCATTTGTT
>PLMF01000399.1 GCA_003142355.1 Bryobacterales bacterium | reverse complement strand
GAAGTTGCGGAAGCGGCGGCGCGCGCCGTGGCCGCGGCCGAGGCCGCGGGTCCGTCTGTAAAGCAGCACCGCGAAGAGTACCAGCGCTTGTTGAACGATATGCGCGCGATGGAGGCGCAGTACCGGTATTACGACGCCAAGACGCGCGCGGCCGCGCTGGTTTTGCGGGAGCACCTCGCGATTCACGTTCAGGATTTGCCGAAGCTCGTCGACGACTTCCGAGAGGGGCAAAGAGGGGCATATGACCGGAATCCAATGATCACCTTGATCGATCCGATTCCAAGAATTCGTTTGTCTAGTGCGTGTGAAGCTGCGGTGAACTGCCTGTATGGAATGGCAGAGATCGCCGCATAGTTCGCCAACAAGGTGTCCGCGGGAATGTTGCCTGCGAGTTTCAATGCCATACGAAAGAAAGTGGAATGCGGTGAGTTCTCCGAAACAGGACTGACGCAATGGGTGAACGACTTTGAGTGGTACCGAAAGGTGCGAGAAGTTCGAACCGAATGGGCACATCCCTCAACCATATCCATTGGCGAGATCGATGGTACCTCTCTTGTCGTCGTCCGTTGCCTTCGTCGGCCCTCGGATCGCCAAGAATTCCCGCAGGATATCCATATCGGAATCGCTGACCTGATCGACTGGATCAGAAGGGCCATCTCCGTAGTGGACGGCCTCGGCAACTATCTGCTCGTTGAGCATATCATCCCTAAGCTTGATCCATCGGCAAATCCCGTCCTTCCGAAGCGCGATGCAGCAGGCTGGCCCATCATTAGAGCCGACCACACATTCGAAGTTGAGGAACTCAGTGGGCGTGACTACTTGGCTCAAGTCGGTATTGTAATGACGGGCGGTTTGGCGTCGTGAGACGAACCCTCTGGCGCGAACTTAGTGGCGCACGGCCGTTCTGAAGTGCCTTTCGGGCACCTTGGTTGGATCGGCAATCCGTACACGACGCCAATCGGTTGGGTTCTATCCGGGTGGCGTAAGCGGGAATCTGGGCGAAACGCTATCGCGCCCCGCTGGGCGCGTCGAGCCGCATCGACAGTTCCACGTCGTCTGCAAAGGGAATGCTGAGATATCCGCCGTTGGACGAACGGACCCGCGCCAGATAATCCGGGCTGCAGTTTGCGTTGTCGGCAAGCAGAAATGCGCCGGCGCGCAGCCATGATGCCGTTGAACCAGCGCTCAGCGCTCTCGAAGCTTCCACGGTGGCGGATGTAAGCGGAAATGCGGTCGAGGTCCTCAAAAGCCTGTGGAGAGATTTCAACGCGAAAAGCCATGCTTCTTCCGGAGCTTCTTTTCAGCTTCGTCTAATGCCATACCTTGGCCACGGTCAAACTGCTCCATGCCCTTTCGGATTGCCGCGAGTGACTCGGCGTGTTCCAAGCGGTCCAGCATTTCCTGATAGCTTTCGGCATCCTGAACGACGAGCTCCGCGCGGCCGTTCACGGTGAGCACAAGCGGGGTCCTCCGCTGCTTGAGCCGGCCGACATAGTCTTTGATGTTGCGCTGGAACTCGGTTACGGAGCGAACTTCTCGCAGGTCGATCATAGCACCCTCGTCATGTTTTAAGCAGGCAATTACATGCTAGCAGAACGGCGGGCTGCCAACCCGCCGCAGGATGCCATCCTGCCCCACAGGTTGGTTCTACGGCTCGATCACGATCTGTACGTGGTTGGACTCTTGGCCGGCGGCGGCGATGTGCAGCGCGGAGACTCCGGCATTGACGACGGCGGGCAGTTGCACTTCGATGAGATAGAAGCCGATGTAGCCGGGCGCCAGGGTGGCTCGCGATACTTCGACGGGCGAGCCGTCGAGGAACGCCCGAATCGAGGCCGCCACCACCGGCGGGTCCTCCAGCGGGGCGGCCAAGCCGGTGGGCCAGTCGGGGCGGACCTTGCCCAGGCCCGTCGCCATGATCTGAACCCGGCCGCTGGAATGCGCCGTGTTGCGCGCGTCAATCGCCAGGCCGCTGTCGGCGTCGTATAGCCAGGGGGCGCCGTCGTGGCCGACAAAAATCGCGGGCGAAACCGGCTGCACCGATTGCATGAGAGTCACCCGGCCGGCATTGGTTTCGAACGCCAGCGAGACGTTCGGCCCCACGGCTTCGAACGGGACCTGGATCTGCGATTCGGCATCCGAGGCCGCTAGCACCGGATAATCCAGATTGCCGCCGCGGGCCGCATTCACGCGCCCGCCAATGACGCTGAGCAGCGATCCCGGCGCGGCTGCGCGCGTGCTGAAGTCGGCCGCGTTCACGACGCGCAGATTGCGCTGCCGATGCGGAGCGGCCACGGCGTAAACGCCGTGACCATCGAGGGCGGCGTACAACTGCACGCCCGCCGGATCGAGACGCACATCGGTGGCGGCGGCGGCCGGCAGCCGGTCCGACAGGCTCACCCAGACCACCGAGTCCGGCCGGGTGGCATTTTCCAAATCGACGCGGGTAAAGAAAACACCCTTGTCGGTGGCCACATAAACGGCGCCCGCGGCGCGCTCGGCGGTGACTCCGTGCGCCGGAGCGTCGGGCAGGTTGCCGTCCAGGGGGTCCCAGAAGTTGCCGGAATTGGTGGTGCGAAGCACGTGCGGCCCCTTCTCGCCACCCAGCGCCGCCAGCGCCACGCGCGGCTCCGCGGCGTCCACAAAAATGCGCTCCACGGGACCGCCAGCCTGCCAGGGCGGGGCGGGAAAGGTCTGACCGCCGTCGAACGAAACCCAGATGCGGCCGTCGGAAGAGCCGGCATAGACCACGTCGCCGGACGATCCGGATACCGTAATGCCGGCGCGGACCACGGCCGAATACCGCTGGTGCAGCACGGCTTCATTCAGCAGTTCCGCCGCCGGCGCCGGAGCCCAGACCGAGCCGCCCGGCGGCAATTCCAAAACCCCCAGGCCATCGGCTTGGATGCGCGCGCCCGCCGTGCCGCTGGGTGTCGAGAGAATCCGCCGCACCGCCAGGTTCGGCAAAGACCGGTTCAACCCGGCCCAGGACAGCCCGCCATCCATGGACCGCCAGACACCGTAATCGTTGGCCACAGCCAGTTGATCCGGGTCCGCCGGCGAGAGGGCGAGGCTGTGTTGCCCGGGACCCACGACCGATTCCGACTTGTACGCCGTGAGGTCGATCCAGGAATGTCCTCCGTCGTCGGAGCGGAGCAGTTGCCGCCCCAAGGAGTACATTTTCAGGGGATTCGAGGCGGTGGAGACCACGCGCGCCCCGGGCTCGGGCAGCCGGGCGGGGGTGGCTGGAATCAGAGTGTTCGTCTCGGCCACGTTGGCGACGGCGGTCCACGTCTGGAAATCGGCGGTCTCAAAGGTCTTGCCTGAGAGCGTGCGGGCGAAGAGCAGCGAACCGTCGGCGGAGTACCACACCCGCTCCACCGGCCCCGTGGCAGGAGAAGCCAGCATCAGCTCCACCGAGGAGCTGCCCACCTTCCGCCAGTCCGGGCGCGGCTGTGCAGCGGCCAGGAACACCACGGCCAGCACCAGGCCGAGGAGCCGCATTGGAACCCGCATTGTTCCCTTATGACACACTACCGGTTTCATTTTAGCCTATTTCGGATTCCGCCATTTCAATCAACCCGCTGAATCTGAGCACTTTGTAAGCGAATTTTAATCGCGGCCCCCTGTTTGCAAAGCATGTTTAGTGCTAGACTTATTTTGTCATGGCATCGGAGCGAGGGTTTAGGATGCCCGGCTCCGGAAAAGGTGTTATGCTTTGGCGTATGACGCTATCGGGGATGGTGCNNGTCTCCGTACTCCGCGATAACAGCCCGTGGGCTTTGTTTGAAGGCAACACGGTACGGCCCCAGCAGATCGTCAAGACCGGCCCGGATGGTTACGCCAGGTTCCAAGTCTTCGATGGCAGCACCTTCGAAGTGTTCCCCAACTCGCAAGTCGTGTTCCGCGCCAATCCACCGTCGTGGAAAGACCTGCTGGACGTCGTGATCGGGCGCGTGAAGGTCTACATCCAGCATCTCAACGGCATTCCGAATCCCAACAATGTCTCCAGCCCGACGGCCGTCATTTCCGTGCGCGGCACGGTCTTTGAAGTGGTGGTGGAAGACGAGGACGGCACTACCTACGTCAGCGTGGACGAGGGTTTGGTGGGAGTTCGCAGCAAGGCTGTGGCGAGCGCCGAAGTGCTCCTCCAGCCTACCCAGTCGATCCGCGTGTTCAAGAACCAGCCGCTGGCCCAGAAGATGGTGGACAAAGGCTCCATTGTCCGGGGTGTGGTAAGGGCCATCGAGGATGCCGCCCGCGTGGCGCTGCAGCGCCAGGGAGCCGGAGGAGGGGTGGGCACCACGCCGACCACTTCCGGAACCGGCGCGCAGGGCGACAAAGGCAAAGGCGGCGGCACCACCACCGCCCCAACGCCGCCTTCAGCGCCGCCACCTCCACCGCCAGGCGGGTAGTTTTTAGCGATCGGCGATCGGCTTTCAGCTTTCAGCGGCGTCGGTGTGGTTGAAAGCTGAGAGCTGCTAGCTGAAAGCTGCTCGTGATAGATTGAAAACAGTCATGTGTCGCCCCCTGCGAGGATTGATTCTTTGGGCCTGCGCCGCGGCGTTGTACGGCCAGGCGCAACCAGCCCACCAACAGCCCGCGGGCCTCGAGCCCGACTGGGACATCAGCGTCATCTTGCAGGAGATGAGCGCGCACGCCGGGCGCCTGCTGCCGGTGCTCGATCAGATCGACGTGAAGGCGTGGTTCGAGAAGGGCGCTTCGGAGACCTACGCCGCGCAATTGCAATCCAGCAAAGACCAGGCTAAGGCGTTCGCCGATGGCGCCCGGGATCTGGCGCGTAACCCCGAGAAGCTGTCGGCCTCGCTCGAACTGCTCTTCCGTGTGCAGGGCCTCGAGACCATGCTTGGTTCTCTGGAAGAGGGTATCCGGAAATACCAGGATTCAGCGGCCGCCCAGAAGCTGGCCAGCCTGGAAGCCGAGAATGGCGCCAACCGCGACCGGTTTCAGAAGTACATCGTGAACCTGGCCGCCGAGCGCGAGCAACAGTTTCAGGTGATGGACCGTGAAGCGCAGCGCTGCCGCGGCATCCTGACTACGCAGCCCGCGGCTTCCCCAAATTCAGGAAGGAAGAAATAACTCAACCCATGCCTTTCACGTGCAGCATTTGTGGAGAGGAATCCACGCGGATCTGCGCGCAGTGCACCAAGGACGCGTGCGATAACCATCTTTGCGAAAAATGCCTGCGATGCAGCGACTGCTGCGAGTGCGAAGTAACTCTTTCGGAGCACGGCGCACCCCCTACAGCGGCGTGATCGGCTTGGTATCCGAGCCGGTGCGGAACCGGCGGGGGACCGCCTCATTGGGCGGCGGCGTCAACAGATGCGGGCGCATCATAACCAGCACCTGGTCGTTGCTCCGGTCGCGTTCGTGGGTGCTGACCAGCGGTCCGAGGTAGGGAATTCGCGACAGGCCCGCCAGCCCGGCGATGGTGCGAGCTTCGCTGGGACTGAGCAGGCCGGCCACGATCGCCCACTCTCCCATCACGAGCCGCGTTTTGGATTTCAGCACGCGGTTGGAAATGATGGGAATTCCATTCTCGGCCTGCCCCGACAGCACTTTGAATTCGGCGTCGATATCGAGCGTCACATCGTCCATGCCGTGCACCGACGGGGTCACCTTCACGCTCAATCCGAGATCTTCGAAGGTGATGGAAGGCGGAGGCGTGTACGCGCCGGCGCCCGAGTAACTCGCCGGACCGTAATAACCGGAGGTCATAATGGGATAGCGGTCGCCCACGTGGAGGGCGGCGGGCTGGCCGTCCACCGAACGCATCTCCGTCTTGAGCAGCAGCTTGCTCGAAGACTCCGACATCCTGGCCACCAGCGAGGGATTGACGATTCCGATTCCCATCAGCGTCTTCCCGCCGCCGAACGCCAGCAGCCTGGTGAGACTCGACAACGAAGCTTTATTGTTCAGAAACGTGGTGAGCGGCACGAGCGGGAAAGACGTGGGGAAGTCGACGCCGTAGGTGATCATGTCGTTGCGGGTGACCTCGAGAAACTCCAGGTCCACCATCACCTGCGCGCGCGGGCGCGATAGTTCCTCGAGCAGCGCGCGCGCCGTCAAAACCTTCGAGATGCGGTCGCGGAAAATCACGACGTTCTGTTGCGTATCCCAGGAGGCCTTCTCAATGGCCATGGCCTGCTGCACCGCCGTGATCATGGCGTTGAAGTCCTGCTGGTTGGTGACCTCGGGCAGTCGCACCTCCACCGCCACAGCCGGCTCGACCTCCTGGCGCTTCTGCGGGGTATCTTTGGCCACCAGGAAGAGCTTGCCCGAAAGCGGCACGATGAAAGAGTTCGTGGCCGCCTCGAGATCGTGCAGCGCTTCGCGGTAATCCACGCCCTGCAGTTGAAAACGGAACGCGCTGACGGGCTGATAATCGCCGTCGAAAACGCAATCCAGGCCGTAGGCGCGCGCCACATCTTCAAACAGTTTGCGGGAGTCGCCGCGCAGATCGAAATCCCTGGTTTCCGGGGTGCCGTTCAATTCCGACGGTGAAAGCGGCTGGCGCGCCTCGGCCAGGTCCCGGGCGCTGGGCTTGTCGAACTGCCGTTCCGGCGGGGCCGCGGTTTCCGGCTCGGGTCCAGCCTCCTGCGGCAGCGGCATGGGTTTCGCCTCGAGCGCGGCGCGCGACTTCACCGCCTGGCTGCGCAGCCAGTAGTTCCGGTTCTTGGGTTCCATGACGGCGGCCTGGGAATACAGCAGGTATGCCTGGGCCATGTGGCCGCCCTTCTCCGCTTCGCGGCCCTGCTCATAGAGGTCCCAGGCGGAGATCTCCTGCGCCATCAGGCCCCCGGCCACCATCGCGCACAGCAGGAACACACTTCGCCGCACATCAGGGTGACGCGGCGGAGGACTGGTGCGTGCAGCCGAAGTTGGCAGGCCACGAAAAACGATGGCCTGCCCCACGTGTGAGAATCGGACTATGCAAACGATTGGGCGCATCTTGGCGAGGAATCCGATGGAGTTGGTGTGGCCACTCGCCATATTCGTGGCCACTTTCCTCATCGGGTGGGCGGTCCGCCGGTTAATCCTGAAGGCCATGCGCGCCTGGACTTCGCGCACCGAGAGCCGCGTCGGCCTGGTCCTCGCCGAGGCCCTCAGCGGTCCGATTCTCATCTGGGCCGCGATCCTCGCGTTGCACGTGGGACTCCAGTCCTCCAATCTGCCGGGGAAGTTCACGGACTGGGGCGCGAAGACGTTGTTCGTGCTCTGGATCGCGTCGCTCACGATGATGTGCATGCGGATCGCCCGCGACTCGATTCGCCTCTACGGCAGCCAGATCCCCGGCGCTCTGCCGGTGGCCACCCTGACGCAGAACCTGGCCCAGATTGCGGTGGTGATCCTGGGGGCGCTGATACTGCTCGATCACTTCCAGGTTTCCATCACGCCCATGCTGACGGCCCTGGGCGTGGGCGGCCTGGCGGTAGCACTGGCCATGCAAGACACGCTTTCCAACCTGTTTGGCGGCTTTTATGTGGCGGTGGCCGGGCAGGTCAGGCTGGCGGACTACATCAAGCTGAACACCGGCGAAGAGGGGTACGTCACCGACATCGGCTGGCGCAGCACCACCATCCGGAGCCTCGGGAACAGTCTAATTATCGTGCCCAACGCCAAGCTGGCGCAGGCCATCGTGACCAACTACGACCTGCCGGAGAAGCGCATGTCGGCCATGGTGGAAGTGCGCGTGAGCTACGATTGCGATCCCGATCGCATCGAGCGCCTGCTGCTCGATGTGGCGGTGCAGGGCGCCCGGGAGATTCCGGGCATGCTGGCCGATCCGGCGCCCTCGGTGACGTTCGACCCCGGGTTCGGCGATTCGGCGCTGGGCCTCACGCTCAACTACCAGGTTGCCGAGTTCGTCAGCCAGTTCAGCGTGCGCCAGGAGCTGCGCAAGAGGATCTTCCGCCGTTTCAGGGAGGAAGGCATCCGCATTCCGTTCCCCGCCAGGGCCGTCTACATGCACGCGCCCGAGCCGGGCGACGCCGCGGAACCGAAGTCCGGGCCGGCCCAGCCATAAGGGTCGATTCGGGTGGCGAAACCGCGGCGCTATAATGCCTTTTAAGGAGGAGTCCATGTCCCGCTTGGTTTCGTTTCTGACGCCGATTCTGCTGCTGCCGCTCATGAACTGCGGAGGCTCGCAGCACGACGTGCAGGAAAAGTACTTTTTCGTGTCCGCTAATACTAAGATCCCCTATTGGCAGGAAGCCGCCGCCGGCTTCAACCGCGCCGCGGCCCAACTGCATGTCCATGCCGAATTCGTGGGCCCCGAGAGCTACGACCCCAAGGCCCAACACGAGCAGTTCCAGGACGTGCTCAAGCAAAAGCCCACCGGCATCCTGGTCTCCGCCAGTGCCCCGGACATCCTCGACAAGGACATCGATGCCGCCATCGCCCAGGGCGTGCCGGTGATCGCCGTCGACTCGGACGCTCCCGCCAGCAAGCGTCTGTTCTTCATCGGCACCGATAACTACAGGGCCGGCGTCATGGGTGCGCGCATAATCGCCAAAGGTCTCGCCGGCAAGGGCAACGTGGTCGTCTTCACCATACCCGAGCAGGCCAATCTGAAAGACCGGCTGCGCGGCTACACCGATGTCTTCGCCGAACACCCGCAGATCCATATCACCCAAGTGATCGACGAACACGGCGATCCCGGCGTGGTTTTCGACCACACCATGGAAATGGTCGAAAAGGGCGCCAAGGTCGACGCCTTTGTCTGCCTCACCGCAATCGACGGGCCGGAAGTGGCTGAAGTGTTGGGCCGCAAGAACGTCACCGGCAAACTGGTGGTGGCCATGGACACGGACCAGCGCACGCTGGAAGGCATCCAGAAGGGCCTGATCACCGCCACCATCGGCCAGAAGCCGTTCACCATGGCCTACCTGGGAGTCAAACTGCTTGACGACCTGCATCACCACCCGCTCGAGTCCCTGACCGTGAACTGGGTTCAGGATTCCTTCTCCCCGATCCCCATGTTCGTGGACACGGGCGCCACCGTGATCGACAAGAGCAACGTAGAAAGCTTCGTAAAAGCGCGCAACTCGGCCACCGCCGGCAAATGATCGTCCCGCCGGGCGTGTGGCGGATGCTCAGGGCGACGGCGAGCGCGGCCGGAATTCCGAAACGGACCCACCGGCCCCGCCGTCCAATGCACTGTAACGCACATTTCAGATACTGCCCTCCCGGTTGAGTCGCCGGCAATTTGTTATCCTAATCATTAGTAGGAGTGCGCCATTACGCGTAGATACTTGCTTTACAGTTGTCTTTTGTTAATGATACGCGCCACGGCCTGGAGCGCGTGCCGGGATTGCGCCCAGCCCGGATTGGGAGGTCCTGGCGATAACCACTTCACCGCGTACGACCCGATTTGCCGCGGCGACGCCTGCCGCAACTCCGGCTACCCGCAGGTTTTCGTCAACGCCGCCGACCTGACGCTTTTCATTCGGGTCACCGATCTTGTGTTTGGCGGCCCGGCGCCCGCATTCTCGTTCGAACGCTCCTACAATATGGGCGACCCCTATGCGGGGCCCTGGCCCTTCGGCACGGGTTGGTCCTTCAGTCTGGGAGACAGCCTCACTAAGGATACCGACGACAGCCTCGTGCTGCGGCGCGCTTCGGGGCGCACCGACCGGTTCGCGCCCGCAGCGCCGCCTGCGTCATCCGGCGCGTTCTTCGCGGTGACCTCGACCACTGATGCGCTGGTCCAGAACAAAGACGGCACCTACACCCTGAGCAGCCCGGCCTCCACCACCACGCGGGTCTTCAGCTCCGATGGACGGCTGCTGAAGATCCAGGATTCCGGCGCTACCCGTGTTTCGTTGAATTACGATTCCTCCAACCGGCTGACAGTCGCTACTTATCGCGGGCGATCGCTCAACTTCTCCTACGACGTCGGCGGCCATGTCACCTCTGTCTCCGATGCCGCGGGCCGGTCCATCGCTTACTCCTATACCGCGGACGGGCGCCTGGCGCAACAGACCAACGCCGATGGACAGACTGTCGCGTATCAATATGACGGCTCCGGAAACCTGGTTTCCGTCTCCTGCGCCGACGGCAAAATTGCCATCGCTTACTCGAGCGATCCACCGTACACGTCCGTGGCCGCCGTCACCACGCCCGACGGCGCCGTGCGCCACTACAGCGTTCCCAACGACCCCACCCAGACGCAGGTTACGGACGGGAATGGCGATGCCACCCTCTATGTTTCCAACCCGGCCGGACTGTTGCTTTCCGCCACGGACCCAGCCGGCAACACCGTCTCTTACGCCTACGACGCCTCCGGCCGGCGCATCCGCACGGTGGACGGCAACGGCGCCTCCGCCAGCTTCACTTACGATGCCAATAGCAACCTAGTGGGAATCACCGACGGCGCGGGCAATCGCTGGTCCGCGGACTATACAGCCGCCGGCCCGGCCCACATTACCGACCCCAACGGCAACATCTGGGCTTTGAAGTACGACTCTTCCGGAAACCTGGCGGGCGTGACCAACCCCGCCGGCGGTGTGGTCTCCGCCGTTCGCTCCGTCTCCGGCCAGATCACCGGCATCACCGATGCGCGCGGCAACAAGACCAGCTACCAGTATGACGCCAACGGCCTGATCGCCACGTTCGTAGACGCCCTCAACGGCACGTGGAGCTATCAGTACGATGGCGCCGCGCGCCCCGTGTCGCGCGCCGATCCCGGCGGCGGGGTGCTCGCAGCCAGCTACAACGCCGGCAACCGCATCACCGGGCTTACGGCGGGCAACGTGCAAGTGGCGTTCGATTTCTCGGGTAGTCGGCGCGACAGCCTCAACCGCCTGGTGAACTACACCGATTCTTTCGGCAACCAGATCGCTTATACCTACGACGCCGCCGGCCAATTGACCAGCATGACGCTGCCTGGAGGGAACACCGTCACCTACCAGTACGATCACGCTCACCGGCTGAGCAAGGTCTCGGACTGGCTGGGCAACTTCGCGCTTTACCGCTACGATGCCGCCGGATGGCCGCTGAGCGTCACCGTCTCCGGTGGCCCGGTGACGGTCTATCAGTACGATGCCGCGCACAATCTGCGCGCCATCGTCAGCACCGGGCCGGATGGCTCTCCGGTAGCGGGTTACCGGTACACGCTTGACGGCAATGCCAACCGCACCGCGGTGAGCGCGCTCGAGCCTTTCACGGCGGCGGTTTCCTTCTCTTCCAACTCGCTCAACTACGACGCCGCCAACCATCCGGTCACGCGCAGCGACGGCCAAAGCTACAGCTACGATGCGCGCGGCAACCTCACCGCCATTCAGGGATCTGGCAACGTCACCCTCGGCTACGACGCTTTCGGCCGCTTGCAGAGCTTCAACGGCGGCACTTCGACCACCTATGGCTACGATTCCACAGGCCTCCGCGTGGTGCGCACGGTGGATGGAACGGCCCGCCTTTTCCTCTACGATCTCTCCGGTGCGCGGCCGCGCGTGGTGATGGAGATGGACGGCTCCTACACGCCCATCGCCTGGTACGTTTACGGCCAGGGTCTTCTGTGGAAGGTGGCTGCCGACAGCTCGACGTACTTCTACCACTTCGATGGCGACGGCAACGTGGTGGCGCTTTCGACTCCGACCGGGGGCGTGGTGAACCAGTACCGTTACGATCCCACCGGCCGCCTGATTGCCTCCAATGAAGCCGTCGAGAACATGTTCCGCGCGCGCGGAGAAGCCGGCTGGATGGACGACGGCAACGGCCTCGTCTTTACCAACCGCCTCTACCAGTTTCCGGAATTGCGCCTGAGCCTGCCCGCAACCGCCGATCTATCGCCGCCCGGCGCGGACCTGTCGCCGCAATTCACGGGCGCCGGAGCTTGCTTCTTCCAAGGCGTCTCGAGCTGCCTTGCCGCTATTGGCGGGAGGGACCGGTGATGCGCCGCGCCGCCTTTGTGCTCTGGGCCGCCATGACGCTCAGCCGGGCTGTGTCCGGCCAGACCCCGGTATTGACCCCCGGCGTCGCTGCGCAAGGTCACATTGAGCCGCAAACCGCGTCCGTCTTCAGCTTCTACGCCAGTCCCGGTGATGCCGTTCTCATCCGTCTGCTGACGCTCAGCCAGGATTACTCGCTCGGGTTCAAGGTGCACAACGGCCCTTCCTACTCGCAGTTCATTGACCGCTATACCTATCAAGTTCCCAACCCGACCCCGGGCTTACCGGACGTGACCGTTACCGGCCCGGCCACTGTCGGCGTCACCTACGGTGGAGAGTACCATCTTCCCGGCAGTGGCCAAGGCTATTACACGATCGTGGTTTCCAGCCCGAACCCAGTCGCGGGGGATTTCCTGCTGGTCTACACCAGCTTGAGGTGCTCGTCATCGAATCCATCCTGCGTTGTGCCTCCGCTTCTGAACTGCGGCGTTCCGGCGGTGAACCAGCAGATCGGCTCGCCCCCGCCTCCGCCAGTCAGCCCACCGCAGCCGGCCGCCCCGTGGCTGCAACTCAACAGTTACCAGTTTCAAGGCAACCCCGGCGATATGCTCAGCGTGCGGGTTGCCAAGTACGCCAGCCAGACGATGCCTCTCGCTTCCGGTTTCAACCTCGGCGTGCTGGCTTACGACTCGTCGGGAACGCTAATCTACAATCGCGCCACCAGCCAGTTAGCCGCGGTGCAGACCGGTTCGGGAGTTGCGACGAAGCTGGACCTGCCGGCGCTGCCCGCCGACGGGAACGGGCTCGTCAACATCGTTGTTTTCGACTTGGCCAGCCAAACCGGCAATTACGGAATTTCCGTCTCCACCCTCAACCGTCCGTGCAACAACAAGTCTCTGACCTGCGGCTCCGCGAGTCAGGGGAAGCTTGCCAGCCCCCTCGCCATCGATTCCTATAAGGCTTCCGTATCGAGCGGCGCCACCATTTCCATTCGCACCGCGAGCACGGACACCGCCAGCTCCCTGGTGCCGGTCGTTGAAGTGTACGATCCCACGGGGAGTCCTGTAACATCGGTCCAGTCTCTCAGCACGGCGACATTCAAGACCACTGCGCAGGGCGACTACACGGTTCTGGTCGAGGGCGGTCCGAATTACACACAGACTGGCGGCTACGGCATTGCGTTCGCGCGGCTCGACGTACCCTGCAGTGCAGGGGGTTCGCCGCTGCAGGCGCTTTCCTGCGCCTCCGTCGTGGACGGCTCCATCAACGGAGCGCTGCAGACGAATTCCTACTCCGTGGCCGCTCAGGCCAACGACGCCTTCCTGATACGTCTTGAACAGACCATCCCAAACTCCGCCTTTAGGCCCCGCGTGGATATCTACGATCCGCGGGGAAATCCCATTACGTTTACCAACACCAACTTGCAACTCCTCCCCTTCACCGCTACCGTGGACGGTTCCTATACCCTGTCGGTGTCGGACAGCAGCGCCGGCGGCAGCCAGACCGGCACATATTCGCTTTCCCTGCTGCGGCTGAACCGGCCCTGCAATGCCGGAACCATCGGCTGCGGCGCGCTGGCGGCCGGCAATTTTTCGCGGCCTCTCGCATCCTCCGTCTATACGTACTCCGCCGCCGCGGGTGAGTCGTTCACCCTCCGTATGTTGGATTACACCGGCGCACTCCAACCCGATCTCAGAGTCTACGACTCGCTCGGCAACGCCGTCGGGCAGAGCACTTTCGGCAACGTCACCGGCGTGGACGTGGTCCAGCCCGCGGCGGGCGTCTACACCGTGGTCGCCATGGACGCCAGCGTCCGCCAAGCCGGAGGACCTTTCGGCATCGAGCTGCTGAGCACCAAGAACGCCTGCTCGACGGCCCCCTCGCAGGGACAGACGGTGAACGGCGTCATCAACGGCGCGCAGCCATTCATCTCGTACAGCATACCGGCCAGCAACGGGGACACGCTGATGGTGCGCAGCGCCTCCCTCACGCCGGGCTTCGCCGCCCAGATGGACCTCTACGACCCCACCGGCGTCCACCTCCCTTCCAGCACCTTCGAGCTCTCGCAACCGGTCTCCGCCACCGGCACTTATACCGTGATCGTGGGCGCTTCCGCCCCGCTTTCGACCGGCGGCTACGCGCTCTCCTGGCAGTTGCTCAACAAGCCCGCCGCCACATCGGCCTTGCAGTGTGGCGGCTCCACCACCGCGTCGCTGTCGGCCGCAAACGAATTCCGCTATTACCTCGCCGGCGCCAATGCGAACGATCTGATCCGGCTGATCTTTACCAAGATCTCCGCCAACTTCTCCCCACAGATCGAGCTGTTCGATCCCACGGGCACGCAGGTCCCAACGACTTCCGATATCAGCGTGAAGGTCAAATCGGGCGGCGCTTACCTGGTGGTGGTGAGCCCTTCCACCGCCTCGAGCGAGACCGGCTCGTTCACGGTGGCCTTCCAGCGTCCCAACAATCCGTGCTCACCCACCACCCTGGCTTGCGGCCAACCGACGTTGCGGCAGGTTGCCATCCCCGGCCAGCTCGATACCTTCGTGTTCGCCGCCACTCGCGGCGGCCAGGCCGACATCAAGTTGGTGCCGCGTTCGGGCAGCTACTCCCCGTACACGGAGTTGTACGACGCCTCCGGCAACCGGCTCAGCCCCACCACTTCGAACGGATCCCTTCTTTACGTCATCCGGTCCGACGGCACCTACACGCTGCTGGTCCGCGACCGCAGCGGAGTCAATCTGGGCAGCTATCGTGCCAGCTTCCAGGACGATTACGACCCCTGCTCCGTCACTGACACGGAGCCGCCCGTGATGACTCTGCTGAAGCCCACCGCCGGCGAAGTGATCGCTGGCAACACCACTTACCGCATTCAGTGGCTGTCGGACGACAACGTCGGTATTGCCAGCCACGATATTGCGCTTTCGACGGATGGCGGGCAGACCTTCGCGTCGGCGATCACCGGCGGTCTGGCCGGTAATACCCAGACCTTCAACTGGTTCGTGCCGCCGGACATCGCCCCCAGCCGCACGGCTGTGATCCGCGTGACCGCCACCGACGGCGCCGGCAACGCGCAATCCGCCTCGAGCGGCCTCGTTTCTCTCATCGGCTCCGGATTCACCGCCAACAGCACGGCCACCTTCACCTACGACTCGTTGAACCGGCTGACGCAGGCCGTCCTGGGCGACGGGCGCACCATCGCCTACACCTGGGA
>PLMF01000238.1 GCA_003142355.1 Bryobacterales bacterium | reverse complement strand
ACCCCGGCTTGCGGAATCGCTGGCGGATTGTCCTGGCGGATGGCACGGCATGCGAAGCCGAAGTACACTGGTATGAAGCCTCCGGGATAGGAAGGAGAGAATTCAAGATCAAGCGTATTCTGGAGTGATCTTATGGGCCGCGGAAAACAAAGCGAGCCGCAATTAGCGGTGTGCATCGACAATCGGGATTATCCCGCTTCGTTGGAACTGCGGAAGATTTACCGCGTGACGCTAGATCCGTCCGCCGCGCGCCACGGGCAGATCCGAATTGTCGACGAGTCGGGAGAAGACTATCTCTATCCGCAGGTCTGCTTCCTGCCAATCAAACTACCCCAAGCGGCCGGGCAGGCGATTCTGAAGGCCTCGTAACCCGCCGCTCCCGGCGGCGCCGGCGGCCACGAAGCGTTGGCCCGCGCGCCTTGCGCTACCAGGTGACGAAGCGCGTCCCACTATCCCACCGCGTTGACTGGCGGGGCAACCACTGCGCTCATGCTCTCGGTTTAGCCAGGTCGAATACCGCAACACCCCGAGGTTTCAAATTGGCTAGGCGCAGGTGGTCACCTTCAGACCTTTTCAGGCCCTAACTATGGCAGAACCGGCTATCGCCGCAAAGGGTCTTCCACCCACGGTGGCGTGGCTTCCATCAGGCGGCCCAATTCGGGTTCCACCTGCTCCATTTTGCGCTTCATCTCCCAGGCGATTTCGCGGTAGCTGAAGTGGCCCTTCACGCCACTGCGCAGCCTTGCAATGTACTCGGCTTCGGCGAAATCCATCTTGAACAGAAAGCGCGAGCGCGAGCCGAACGGCAGCAGGTAGTGCGCTCCGGGCGCGGGGAGGCGGCGCATGGTCTCGAAAGCGCGGCGCATGGCGGAATCGTAGAGTTCCCCCGCTCCGCACTCCGCCACCAGCTTCGGCGTATCGTAACCCAGGTTCCCGGAGTAGGCCTGGCGAAACTTCTGGCAGCGCCGGTGCCGGTGCAGATCGCGATAAGCGCCGATATCGATGACGAAATCGTAGGCGTANNGGGCGGCGCTCCATCCGCGGGCGATTTCGTACAACTCGCGGAAGGGGCGATCCGTGACCGGGTAGAGCAGCGTGGCGGCAATGTCCGCCGGCGTGTCGGTGGGGCGCACCAGGTCCACCCGCTCGGGCGCCGGCCCGCCGGGCGCCGCGCCGGGCAGGTTCTGTTCCGCCCAGCGCTTCAGGTCTTCGCGCGAACGCGCGGCGTGCTGGTCGGGTTCGGCGTGGCGCGCCAGAGTGGGCGCCAGCGGCTCGGGCGCCGCATCGAGATCCCAGCGGCAGTCCGGCTCCGCCGCGCAGGCCTGCGCAATCTCGCCGCCCAGCTCGCGCACTTCCGCATATTCGGAAGCCCGCAAGCGGCGGATCTGCTTTTCCAGCGTGCGGATGGTGGTCACCTGGCCTACGTTAGTCGGCGCGCCCCAGAAGAGCAGATACCGCGCCACGTCGAAAGCGCGCGCCGCGATACTGCGCCGCCAGGTGTCCGGCTTCATGGCCTCGGGGCGCGGCAGGCTCTCCGAGAGGCGCGCAAACGCCAGATCGTTCACCTTGCCGTAGGCCGCCAGCAGCGCCTCGCCCGCCCTCCGGTAGGCTTCAGCGTCGCCCGCTGAAAACTCCGGCGGCGTGACGAAGCCGGAGCGCGAAAAATCCTGGTAGCGCGACGATTTGGCCTGACCGTCCCAGAGCGGCTCCTCTTCGACCTCGGTGGCGGCCAGCTCGGAGATGCCCTCGAAACACATCACCGTGTGGCCGAGGTCGGCGATGGAAGCGTGGCCATACTGGAAATAGAAACTCTCCAGGAATTTTTGCGAGTCGTGACTGCGCACCCAATCGATCGAATCGCGAATGGAATCGGGCGAGCGGCTGTAGCGAGCCAGCGCGTAGGCGCTCTTCTCCGGCGGCATGGGCGCCACGGTGATGACGCGCTTGGTGGGGCTCAAGACGCTATCATAACGGAAACAGATGCGCATCCGAATCCAAAGAATTCATCCCGCCGCCATTCTTCCTTCTTATGCCCACGGGCCGCTCGAGGACGCCGGCCTGGACCTGCACGCGGTGGAGGACGTCACGCTCGAACCGGGCGTACCGCGGCTGGTCCCCACCGGCCTGGTCATCGAGGCGCCCGCCGGCTGCGAAGCGCAGGTGCGGCCGCGCAGCGGGCTGGCTCTGCACCATGCCATCACCATGCCCAATGCGCCGGGCACCATCGACCCGGGGTATCGCGGCGAGGTGCGTGTGATTCTGCTGAACCTGGGCCGCGAGCCGTACACGGTTCACGCCGGCGACCGCATCGCCCAGATGATTGTGGCGCGCTACGAGGCGGTAGAGTGGGAAGAGGGCGATCTGGCCGATTCGCGCCGCGGGACCGGCGGGTTCGGATCGTCGGGGCGCTAAGCGAGGAGGGAAGAAATGAGTTTGGCCGAAAAGCATTGCGTGCCGTGCCGGGGTGGCGTCCCGCCGCTCAAAGGCGAGGACTTGCGGAAAATGCAGGCGCAGTTGCCCGGCTGGCAGGTGGTGGATGAGCACCATCTGTCGAAGACCTACCTGTTTTCCGATTTCCGGACGGCCCTGGACTTTGTCAACCGTGTGGGCGCCGTCGCCGAAGAGGAGGGGCATCATCCCGACCTGTACCTGGCGTGGGGAAAGGTCGAAGTCAAGACCTGGACCCACAAGATCGACGGCTTGACCGAGAGCGATTTTATTCTTGCTGCCAAAATCGATCGGCTGCATCCAATCTAAGTGGAGAATCATACACATGTTAGGAGTTGGCGAGCAGTTTCCGGCCTTTTCCCTCTCGGCTACAGTCAGCATCGATAAGGGGAAGGCCTTTCAGCCCATCACGGGCAAGGACTACCCGGGCAAGTGGAAGGTTTATTTCTTCTGGCCCAAGGATTTCACTTTCGTCTGCCCCACCGAGATTGCGGCTTTCGGCAAGCTCAATCATGAGTTCCAGGATCGCGACGCGCAGGTTCTCGGCGGCAGCACCGATTCCGAGTTCGTGCACCTGGCCTGGCGCCAGAATCACGCGGATCTGAAGGACCTGCCGTTCCCCATGCTGGCGGACATCAAACGCGAGTTGTGCGCCGCGCTGGGCATCCTCGACCCCAAGGAAGGCGTGGCGCAGCGCGCGACCTTCGTGGTGGATCCCGAAAACNNGAGCTGTGCCCCTGCAACTGGCAGAAGGGTGACGCGGTCCTGAAAGTCTAAAGGAAAGGTGGGGCAGGCGGTGCTCGCCTGCCCGCCCCCTAATCTATGGAACTCGAACAATTACTGGAAACCTGTCCGGAGTACGCCAAGGATCTGAAGCTCAACCTGGGCGCCGTGCTGCGGCAGACGGAACTGACCGAGCGGCAAACCTGGGGCACNNTTCGCCGCCAGGGCCGCCGCCGCGGTCATGGGGATGAACAACATCTTCTACCGTTTTCGCCATCTCAGCACCAACGAGAAATACGGCTCCATGCCGGCGCGCCTGCGCATGCAGGTAATCCGCACTCACGGCAGCGACCCGGTGGATTTCGAGCTGTGGTGCCTGGCCGTTTCGGCCATCAACGGCTGCGGCGTGTGCGTCGATTCGCACGAGAAGGTGCTGCGCGAAAAAGGCGTCGGCGAGGAAACCATTCTGGCGGCGGTGCGGATTGCCTCTGTCATTCACGCCTTGGCCGCGGTGATGGACGCGGCTACTGCGTGACGCCGTCGGCCTTCTTCAAATCCCGGTCGATCTTGCCGACGTAGTTGATGGTCTCGCGGTAGGGTGGAACGCCCTGGTACTTGTCCACCGCGCCCGGGCCGGCGTTGTAGGCCGCCAGGGCATGCCACAGGCCGCCGTCGTACTTCTCCAGGAGGTCCCGCAGGTAGCGCGTGCCGGCATCCACATTCTGCGCGGGATCGCGCGGGTCGGCGCCCAGCGCTTCGGCCGTGGCGGGCATCAGTTGCATCAGCCCGATGGCCCCCTTGGGAGAAACCGCCTGCGGCTGGAAATCCGACTCCCTCGAGATTACGCTGCGCACCAACCGCCGCGGCAGGCCGTACTTGTCCGCTGCCGCATCGGCCAGTTTGGTGGGGCAGGCTTCAGCCTGCCATCCTGCCGCTGCCGGGGTGGCTGGCGCCGGCGGCGTCAATTCCTCCGCTTCGAAGCCCCGCACGGCCGCCGCATCCATCTCGATATAGCCGTCCACGTTGTAAAGCCGAACCTTGCCGCCGGAGATCTCGTGCCGGTCGACGCGCAGCATGGAACCGCTGGCGAGTACGGCATATTCGCCCGCGAACGCCACGCCGGTCACAGACCACAAAAATATTCCCAGAAGACGACGCATCTGCCTTGTATCATTATACATGACGCATCTGCACCTTTAAGTGTGGAGAGGCATGATGAAGCGGCCCCGTCCCGCCGATCTGTTATGTTGGAAGTAGCTCCTCCTGTATGCCTTTTCATATTCAGCCAATTCGGGAGTTTCTGGTCCGCCCCACCTTGCCCGCCTCCCTGTCGCGCCTGAGCGAGCTGGCTCAGAACCTCCTCTGGAGCTGGGAACCGATCGTGCGCGCTCTCTTCCGCCGGCTCGATCCAAATCTCTGGCGGGAGTGCGGCTACAACCCGGTCTTGATGCTCGGCCGTGTTCCCCAAGCCACGCTGGCCAGGATGGGCGCCGATCCCCGCTACCTGGTCCTGTACCGCACGGCGTGCGAAACCTACGAGGCGCGCGTGCGCAAGGGCCCGCCGCCCGCCGACGGCAGGCTGATCGCGTACTTCTCCGCCGAGTACGGTCTCACGGAGTGCCTGCCGGTCTACTCCGGTGGCCTAGGAGTTCTGTCGGGCGATCATCTGAAGTCCTCGAGCGATCAGGATTATCCGCTCATCGGGCTTGGCCTGCTGTACCAGCAAGGTTTCTTCCGGCAATTCCTCAACCCCGACGGATGGCAGCAGGAGCGCTATCCCGTGAACGACTTCTATACCTTGCCCGTGGCGACCGTTAAGAATGCCGATGGCGGCGATCTGAAGGTCGCCGTCAAGCTGCCCACCGGCGACGTCTACATCCAGGTATGGAAACTGGATGTGGGCCGCATCACCCTCTATCTGCTGGATACCAACATCTCCGACAACGTGCTGCCGCAGGATCGCGGGATCGCCGATTCGCTTTACGGCGGCGATATCGATACCCGCATCCGCCAGGAAATCGTGCTCGGCATCGGCGGCATGCGGGCGCTGGAGGCCATGGGGCTGAGGCCCAGCGTGTACCACATGAACGAAGGCCACTCCGCATTTCTCGCGCTGGAGCAGGTGCGCGTGTTGATGCGCGACCAGAAACTGACCTTCGAAGAAGCCCTGGAAGCCGCGCGCGCCAGCAATGTCTTCACCATCCACACGCCGCTTCCCGCCGGAATCGATCTGTTCGACCCCGGCCTGATGTACCACTACTTCTCGCAGTATTGCGCCGAGGTCGGGATTGACTTCCAGCAGTTGATGGCGCTCGGCCGGCGCAACGTTTTCGACCGTGACGAGCGCTTCTCGATGGCCGTTCTGGCGTTGAACACCTCGGCCTACCGCAACGCCGTGAGCCGCCTGCACCGGCAGGTCTCGCAGGAGATGTTCCACGACCTCTGGCCGCGGTTGCCGCTGTGGGAAGTGCCCATCACTTCCATCAGCAACGGCGTGCACCTGCCGAGCTGGCTGAACGGCGACCTGGCGTCGCTCTACGATCAGTACCTGCAACCCGACTGGCGCGAGCGCTTCAACGACGCCACCATCTGGGANNNNCGCCGCTTCGCCACCTACAAGCGCGCCACGCTGCTGTTCCGCGACGTCGAGCGGCTCAAGCGCATTTTGTTGAACAAGGACATGCCGGTGCAGATCGTGGTCGCCGGCAAGGCCCATCCCAAGGACCAGCCGGGGAAGAGCTACATCCGCGAGATCGTGCAGCTCTCGCGCGATCCCGACCTCTGGAAACACGTGGTCTTCGTGGAAGACTACGACATGAAGGTGGCGCGGGAGATGGTGCAGGGCGTGGACTTGTGGCTCAACAACCCGCGGCGCGGCGAAGAGGCCTGCGGCACCAGCGGAATGAAGGCGGCCATCAACGGCGTTCTCAATTTGAGCATTCTGGACGGCTGGTTCGACGAAGCCTATGAGAATTCGGGCGGCTGGGCCATCGGCGACCGGGAGCCGTATTCGGAGGACCAGGACGCGCTGCATGCCAGCGCCATCTACTACCTGCTCGAAAGCGAGATCGCCCCCATGTTCTATGAGCGCCGCGAGCAGACGCCGCGCGAGTGGATGCGCCGCATGAAGCAGTCCATCGCGTACATCAGCCCGCATTTCGATTGCCGCCGCATGGTGCGGGAGTACATGACCGAATTATACGAGCCGGCACACTCCGCGCACATGCGCATCCTCCAGGCGGATTACAGCCTGGTGCGCGAAAGAGCGCGCTGGAACGCGCGCATTCGCGAGGTCTGGGATCGCGTGAAATTCGTGGAATCCGGGCCCGGGCCGGCCGGTTCGGTGACCAGCGGCAAACCCGTTCCGGTGCGCGCGGCCATCGACCTGGCGGGCTTGAAACCCGGCGATGTGCGCGTTGAGGCCGTGATGGGCCGCGTGGATAGCAGTGGCCACCTGGAAGAGACCGAGGTGCTGGTACTGCCCGCGGTGGAGCAGCAGGGCTCGGTTGCCGTATTTGCCCGGGACGTCATTCCCGAACGCACCGGCCGCCTGGGCTACGCGCTGCGCGTCAGCCCCAACCATTTTGACGATCCCATTACGCGGCCTTGCACCAGCCTGCTGAAGTGGAGTTCCGTCGGGTAAGCGTCTCCGCCCTATCCAAGGAGAGCGAGATAGTGTGTGCAATTGACTTCGATCCGTGGTACATATGTATTTGAAGCATGGGCGGGCCGCGAACCTGTTTGTGTCAGGCGCTTCGGCGTCCCCGCAGAACCCCTCCGGTAAATCCACGCTAACCGCCGTCGTCGGGAGTGCCGCGCGGTCGCGTGGGGATAGATCGGTATCTTAAGCGCCGGTTTTTCGGAAAAAACGTTCTATTGTCCCCCTAGTTACGGAGCAACTTTTCCCCATGGACAGCGATCGCAAGTACAAACAGCCAGGGTACATGGATTCGGAACGCGATTCCAGAGGCTACCGTGAAGACCGGCCCAAGCCATTCGGGCCACGTCCTCCCATCGATGTGACCGGCCCCCGCCTGCCGCGTCTCGTCCAGCATGTCGCCGCGGCCCGGTGTTACAACTGCGCGACAACCCTTCCGCCCGACGTCGACTTCCGCGGCAACTGCCCCAAGTGCAACGCCGAGCTGCACTGCTGCAAGCAGTGCTCCTATTTTGAGCCGTCCATGCGTTTCCAGTGCCTCAAGCCCATCCCGGTGCGCATCGCCATGAAGGACAAGGCCAACGAGTGCACTTTGTTTATGCCGCGGGTGACCGTGGCCCGCGAAGGCACCAACAACGTGCCGGCGGCGGTGCCGATCGAGGTGGGCCCTCCCGCGCCGCGCAATTCCGAAGACGCCCGCCACGCCTTCGACAAGCTCTTCAAAAAGCTGTAGGCGGGGCAGGTGGGGCAGGCGGTGCTCGCCTGCCAGGACCTCTCAAACGCCGGCAACCTCTCCGGCTTTCGTGATGCACGCTACAAAGGGCCCCGATCGCCAGGCCACAATCTTGCAGATCCGCGGCAGGGCTGCCACGAAAACGGCAGCGATTTCACTTCCACGGAGGCTGCCGGCGACCAGTATGAACACCCTTGCCTGGCTCGACCGCAGCCCGGCCAACTCCAGCGGTCGATACCTCAGCCGCTGATTTTTGGTCGGGATTACCCACCCACGGGCCCCGACGTCTCGAAGCCACACCCGTCTTCCGCATCGCGCCGCAGAGCGGAAAGTGACATAATTATGGCATGAGCGTCCGAACCACCATCGACATTCCGGACGATCTCCACGCCGCGCTCCGGCAGCTTGCGGCGGCGGAGCGCACCTCGATTCGTTCGCTGATTACCGGAGCCATCGAGAGTAAATTCCGGCCGCGGCCATCGCGGCCCGTGACGGGACCGCTGGTGGGAAAGAAAGGTAAGCCCGCCCCTGGCAGTCCCGACAGGGAGAATCCGTACGACGTCCTATTTGCCTGATCTCAACGTGTGGCTGGCCTTGAGTTGGGCCAACCACATGCACTCGGGGGCCGCCTGGACTTGGTTTTCCCAGCGGGAGGATGAATCGCTTTTTCTTTTGCCGGCTCACGCAACTCGGGTTGTTGCGGCTGCTGGCAACATCCGCGGTGATGGGCAACGATGTGCGGACCATCGGCCAAGCCTGGAAGGTGTACGACCGGTGGCTTGAGGATTCGCGAGTCGGAATCCGGCAGGAGGCGGTTGAACTCGATGGGGCCTTCCGTGCGGCAACCCGTTCGGTTTCCCGGCTGTCGTCGCCGAAAGCGCTTGGCGATTGCTATCTGCTTGCGGTCGGCCAGGTCGCAGATGCTACGCTCGTGACGTTTGATCGGGGTCTGGCATCCGCATGCCAGAAAGCCCGTCAACGCGTAGCGCTGCTGGAACCCCGCACCCTGGCCGGAGGCTGAAGGCGGACGTTCCGGCCCCTACCCCCGCTTCTTCCGGTAGCTCCGCGCCAGCTCCATGTACACGCCCAGGTCGCGGTCCAGGTCCGATTGCGTTCCGTCGAAATAGAAGTTGCGAATGGGTATCCCGCCCAGGTCCCGGCTGACGCGCGGATAGATCGCCTCGCACACGATGCCGTTCATACAGGTGAAGGGGCTGATGTCGATGATCCCGGCGGCGCCCTTCTTCGCCAGATACACCGCCTTGCCGACGTTCAGCACCATCTCGCCAAAGGCGCCCTCGCGCGGCAGGTAGGGGCGCGCGCATTCCAGGATCTCGTAAATGTCGGGTTCCTCGCGGCCCGCGAAATCTTCCCGCAACGGTTCTACCAGGATGTGCTCGTCCCGCTTCTGCACGCGACTCCGCACCCACGCGCCCAGCGCTTCGAGCGTCCAGACCCTTCCCTCTAGCTTGAGCTTCCGGAAGCGCTCGGAATCGGTGTACCAGATCCACTCGACCAGATCCGAGATCCACGCCTCCGCGCCGTATTCCTCCAGACACTCGACCAGGTTCTCGTTCGAGAACGTGTTCAAGCGGCAGAAAATCTCGCCCACGATTCCAATGAGAGGATGCCGGGGCCCAGAGGGCACCCCGCTCCGTTGCGCCGCCAGCTTGCGGAAACGGTCGCGGCTTCGAACCATGGAATCGCGCAGCGACTGGAGCTGCACCCCCGGGTCCACCGGNNTCCTCATACGGGCGGTACAGGAGCAGCAGCTTCTGCAGCAGGTCGGCGCACAGCAGCGCGCGCCAGCCCGTGCGCACGAACGGTTTGGCGAGGGAGCCGAGGCCTCCATAAGCGTTCTGACTGCTGGGCGAAAGGATCTCCACGGATTGGTATCCGTTGGCGTCCAGAATGTGGCGCAGGTAGGGTGCGTACTGGCCGAAGCGGCAGGGGCCCTGCGCGGTCGGCATGAACAGCGCCACGCGCGCGGGGTCGGTGGCGGGCCGCTCCAGCACCTTCATGAAATCGCCCACCGTCACCTTTGCGGGATAGCATTCGTCGCCCGAAGTGTAGCGCGCGCCCAGTTCGCGCGTGCGGCTGTCGGAGGGCGGCGTGGGTTCCGCCTCCAGGCCGATGGCGCGAAAGGCGGAGGCAAACGCCTGCGCGCTGCCGTACGCCATCGGCGGAATATAAATACGTTTGCCGCTTAGTGGATGATCGCCCGCAGGGGCGGCGGCTCCGTCGACGGTTGGTAGCATCGCAGAATCCCTTTGCTGTCGAGATACGCTTCGCAGCGCGTCATGTAGCCGGCGTCGTTGCCGTGCCCGTCGAATTGCAGCACCAGCAGCGGCGCGCCGGCGGCTTCGCGGGCAAAATGCTTGATGTAGGAATCGGGCCCGCACTTGAAGTTGGTGATGTAAACCACGTGCAGGTTGGGGTGCGTGGCCGCCAGCCGGGCCGCGTCCAGGATCTTCCGTCCCGAGGCCCAGAACATGTTGGCATGCGTGTCCACGAGCGGCTCGCGGCCGGTCACCAGGAAGTCCAGCGGAATGACGTTGGCGCCATACCTGTGCCGTAGCTTGCGCGGGATGTCGCAGTTCACGCCGCGGTCGTAGATGTTGTAGCTGCGTCCCACCACCACCAGCCCCGGCTCGCCGGTCGATTCCAGCGTCTCGAGCGCCCGCCGGCCGGCCGCCAGCAGCTTTTCCTGGAACTCGCGCTGCGCCGTGTAGGCCGCCTCCACCGCCCGGTCGCTCGCGCGCCGCGTCACCCCGATACGCCGCATGGTCTCGGCCAGCGCCTTCTTTATTTGAGCCGGGCCAAGTTGGAAATGCAGCGTCGGGATGAGGAACTTGTGCTGGTGCGGCGCCAGAGCCGGCGCGGACCGCAGCACCCACGGCAGCGTCTGGTTCCACGGGCAGTAGTGCGAGGGGCAGGATTGGCCTTCGCCCCCTTCGGCGTCCGCGATGTTGGGAATCAGAATGTAATCTACGCCCCCCTCCGCCAGCGCCTGCACGTGCCCGTGGGCCACTTGCACCGGATAGCACGGCTGTGCCACCGCCATATCGATGCCCGCCGCCGAAATGCGCGGATCGGTCACCGGCGAGAGCACGGTCTCGATGCCCAGCTCTGCGAAATACCGCCTCCAGAACGGCAACTGATCCAGCAGCGACATCGCCCTTGGCAGCCCGACCCGCAAACGCAACCCCTCATTCCGAGCCGCGAACGTAAGAGAGCGGTTGCCGCTACCCTCCAGCAACTGCTCCCGATACGCGAACAAATCCTCGATCACCGGCTTGCGCCCCGTCAGCGACGGCTTACGAAACTTGTCGGAGCACTTATCGCCCCAGTAGCTCTTTTGACCCTCGATGTCGAACTGCTTCATGTCGCACAGGTTGGAGCAGGCCTTGCACACAAAATCGCGCGTGGCCAGACGCAGTTTGTGAAGATCGTATCCGCGGAAACGGCTGGCGGCTCCCGTGGCCTGGTGCCACTGCCGCGCAATAAGCGCCATCCCAATGGCCCCCATCACGCCGTTGTACGGCGGCACCGTGATCTTCTTTCCCAGCAGGCTCGCAAACGCCGCCGTGACGGCGTCGTTATACGCCGTGCCGCCCTGGAAGTAGATCGCCTTGCCGATCTTCCGCCCGCGCACCACGCGGTTCAGATAGTTCAGCGCAATCGAGTACGAGAGGCCCGCCACCAGGTTGGGCACGGTCTCGCCCTTGTGCAGCCAGCCGGTGACGTCCCGCTCCATGAAAACCGTGCAGCGCTCGCCCAGGCGCGTGGGGCTGGGNNGCGAAATCCACCACCACGCCGTTTTCGATGGAGATGAACTTGGAATCCTGCCCGCCGATTTCGAAGATGGTGTCCACCGGCTCGCCGCCCAGCGTGTTGCTCACGTGGATGGCGCCGGTCTTGTGCGCCGTGATTTCGTCGTTCACCGCGTCCGCGCCCACGAACTCCGCGATCAACTCGCGCCCCGAGCCGGTGGTGCCCACGCCGCACACCTTCAGCCGCTTGCCCCAGATGCGCTCCACTTCCGCGAGGCCCTGCTGAACGGCCTCGATGGGACGCCCCGCGGTGCGCAGGTAGACATCGTGGATCACCGTGCCGGATGCATCGATCATCGCCACGTTGGTCGAGACCGAGCCGATATCGAGCCCCAGGTACGCCGGGATGGGCGCGTCGTTGGGCGGCGGCACGTACACGCCCACGCGGTCGCGCAACTGCACCACGTTCTCGGAGGAAAGCGGCTCCGTGTCCTGCACCTTCTCTTCGGAATCGTGCTGGCGCAGGCGATGGATCTCCAGAATGGACCGCTTGCGCTGCTCCTCGGCCTCCAGAATGGCCGTGCCGATGGCTCCGCACCAGGCGTATTCCTCNNCCCTTCTGCTGCGCGTGGATCATGTCGCTCTTGGCGAACACCGAGCAGCGCCCCGCGATCCGCGCCGCGCTCTTGGCCGTGCCGACGATCCCGCCGACCTCCTCCACCGAGTACTGCATGCGCAGCGCCTGCTGATCGAGGAACGACCCGGTACCCGCCGCGCACTCCCCCGACCGGTCATAGTCCACGATGCTGCCGCCCTCGAGCCGGATGTACTTCGAGCTCTCCCCGCCGATCTCGAACACTGTACGCACCTGCGGGTAGACCGCCGCCATCATCCGCGCGATGGCCTTGAACTCATTTTCGAAGAACAGCCCCAATACCTTGGCGATGGTGCGGCTGCCCGACCCGGTTACGCGTATGCCTTCCACCTGGGTCTCGGGAACGATTTCGTAGAACTCCTGCAGCAGGTCGTAGGTGGATTGAATGGGGCTGCCCGCGATGCGCCGGTATTCGGAAAGGACCAGCGGCCGTTCCCCCATTTCGGTCATCCGGAACTGCGGGTGCGTGGCGCACAGCGCTTCGAGGATCGCCCGGTCTGCTGGCCGGCCCAGCGCGGCCAATTTGAGACTAATCGCCCCGATGTCCAGACCGATATTGATGCCCATTCCCATCTAGTTTGTAGCAACCAGCGTACCAAACTCAAGCAAACCAGACCCGAATGGTCTCTAATTGCAGCGACAGGCGATCTGCGGGGTGCCAACGGGACCGCGCAGCGGGGCGTTCTCAGCCGGCCTTGCGCGCCTCAAGCCAACGCCGAAGGAACGCCTCGCCAGACCTGCGGCGGCGTTGGGATCCACTGGCCGGAATTGGATGCCCGCACGGAGATTCGGCGGATTGGAGACCCTCGTCGGGGAAAACGGGGCATTACTGGTCTGGGTCGAGCCAGAACTTGGCCTCGGATTTCTCCCGCTTCACGTGAAGATGGGGCGGTCCGTCTCGATCCGCCGAGTAGAAAAGGAACCGGCATGGCCCGGATCGAAGAATTACCGGCAGTGCTTCCGATCGGAAGATCGGCAGATATGTCGCGCCTGTCGCCTGCCAAGACGAAAAAAAGCCCCCACCGGGAGGGTGAGGGCGGTTCTGTCACATCTGCGGCTGTGTGAACTTGTGTGCGTACGTTCCGTTAAACCTGACGGTTTAGGAAGACCACTGTGAGAACAGCGGCTTCAGTATTTCCCAGACGTAGTTGGCTACGACCGAAATGCTCAGGCCAGCGAGCAGATCAGTCCGGCTGAGCCTTCGACGTCTTTCTGGAAATCGCTTACGAGTGGTTGTTCTGCGAATACGTTCATAGCTTATGGGTCCCCACGCGAACCGCAGCTTCGAATGGGTCTCCGCTACAACGCGATCGGCAGAGCCTTTTCTAATGTCGGGACACCGCCTGGATGAACCAGGCTGCTCCCCACTAAAATCATCAAAAGAAATAGGTCTGTCAAGCGCGTCGGCCATAATATTACTCCGACTCCATCAGGCCGACGTACCGGACAGCAGAAAACAAAGGAGCAAACCGGACGACTGTGGGCATATAGAGGTGTTTCCCTCCTTGCGGTGGACAGAGCGCTTCTCGTGTCCAAGTGCGTCAATAATCGGTTAGGAACGGCCCCAATACCACCTAAGGGTGTCATAACGTGTCAGTTACGCACCATGGATGAGCTTCGCAAGCGTCAAGAAGAGCTGGAGATGGGATCAGTGGAAGCAGGAGTGGCCTATTTTCGGAAAAAACAGGCGAGCCGACTTCCTGCCGAAACCAAATCTGGGCAGGATTTTCTTCGTGGTGCCTTCGAGGCTCTCAGCAACGCTATACGTGAGGAGCAGGAGGCAATCGCAAATGCCGCGCGTCGTCCCAAACTCCTCAAGCATGACATCCCTCTGCTTTCGGTGGAATCCGACAAGCTCGCACTCATCACTCTACGCGGCATCTTGAACCTTATCGCGCTAAAGACCGGTGACCAAGCTGAACGCAAGCTGTCAAGCGTAGCACGGGAGACCGGGACAATGAGCTATCTGGAGCGCAACTTCGATGTTCAGCGTGGCAGAGAGAAGAAGATCGAGCAGTTGTTGGCTGGCCGGAACCGAAACCCTTGGAACGCCGAGCGAAGGGCCCGCAAGCTCGCCCTCTTGGCTGACGACTCGTGGTACGCCGACGACCGCGGCATCCGTTTGGGCCTTGAGCTTACTAATCTCGCGATAGAGCATGTCCTCATCGAGGGGACAGCAGCTTTCGAAGTCACGGGAACGAAGGCTGCGGTACTGTCTCTGACCAGCGCGGCAAAGACGTGGCTTAACGACCGTGATCTCCACCATGACCGCTGGGCAAGGCCTGTATACCTGCCGATGATGGTGCCGCCACTAGCGTCGAAATCGGCGAAAGGCGGCGGCTATCTTACCGCCAGACACTTGGAGCTGGTCAAGAGAGATCGAGGACAAATTCGCAAGGATCTCCAATCAGTTGATTCGAATTGCGTTCTTCAAGCGGTCAACGCCCTCCAGGAGACGCGCTGGCAGATCAATACTGCCATTTATCGGACCATGCATGATGCCTGGAAACACTCCTTTCCTTTCCCCGGCGAAACTACATTTCAGCCGCTGCCATTGCCACCGCGGTTGCCAGATGACACTCCTCCGGAGCGAATCAAGGAGCACAAGGCCCAGCGCGCAAGGGCTCATCACTACAACTCCGTTGCAGCTTCGAATCGGCAAATAATGGAGATTCGGCTCCAATGGTGCCAGAAACTGCTCAATCAGGCGCCTCTATATTTTCCCTATCAACTTGACACCCGCGGACGCGCTTATCCAATTCCTCAGATCTTTCACCCACAGGCCGACGATATCGGCCGCTCACTCTTGTATTTTCACGACGCTAAGCCACTTGGTGAACGTGGCGTCTTCTGGTTGGGTATTCATCTCGCGAACTCGTTTGGTTTCGACAAGACCTCGTTTGCAGATAGATTTCAGTGGGTAATCGAGCACGATAAAGAGATTGTTGAATCAGCGGCCGATCCTCTCAGAGTTGGCCGCCTCTGGCTCACTGCAGATCGTCCCTGGTGCTTCTTAGCAGCCTGCTTCGAATGGGCTTCATATCGGTCGGTCGGAACAAGCTTCCGTTCCAAAATTCCGGTGACTATGGATGGCACCTGCAACGGCTTACAACATTTGAGCGCCTTGGCACGTGATCCGGTCGGTGCGAGAGCGACTAACTTGGTTCCAACCTCAACACCACAGGATATCTATCGCGACGTGGCCGTACTCGCCGGAGAGAGAGTGAAGCTGGATCGAGAAGCTGGCCTTCTTGAGGCGCTCGCGCTGCCGATTGTGGACCGCAGGCTGGTCAAGCGCGCAACGATGACCACGCCTTATGGTGTTACGCGGAGAGGTGTTCGTGAACAACTCATTCGAGAGGGCTTCTCTAACACTGGTTTAACGGGCACCGAGAGATGGAGATGTGCAACCTATTTTGCCGACGTATTGCAGGAGTCAATCGCCGCTGTGCTCGATAAGGGAATTGAACTCATGAAATGGCTGAAAGCGCTGACCCGGACGTTGGCCAGATCTGATCGACCACTACACTGGACACTTCCCACGGGTTTTGTTGCATCCCATGAATACCGAATGCGGAAACAGCGGCGCATCGTGACCACGGAGCGAACGCTAGTCATCTATGAAGATGATGCTGAGGCGAGGATCAATGTCCGAAAGCAGGTCAACGCAATTGTGCCTAACCTCATACATTCTCTTGATGCAGCCCACATGATGCTCACCGTCGTGCACCTTGCAGAAAGCGGTTTGTGCCACTTTGCAATGGTTCATGATAGTTACGGTGTCCATGCGTGCGACATCGATTGCATGAATGTGGCACTTAGGGAAGAGTTTGTTAGGGTTTATCGCGAACCGGTATTGGTGAACTTCTTCGAAGAACAATGCAGGGCCAACCCAGGCATGCGTGGATCGCTGCCGATGCCGCCACCGTCTGGATGCCTCAATATCGAGGATGTCCTGGCGTCGGAGTATTTTTTCTCCTAGGGTTATCACCCGCTAGGTCGGCGAGCGCGGACGCCTTTTCACCAGGGAGAACGTGCAGTGTACATGGTCTTCGGGCGCAACTGGGGGTCTGGGCGCTTCGCAACGAGACCTTTTGCCAGAAGGTGTGACGTGGGCCGGGCAGCGAGCGGGCCAATTTGAGACTAATAGCCCCAATGTCCAGACCGATATTGATGCCCATTTCCACCTAGTTTGCAGCAACCAGCGTACCAAACTCAAGCAAATCAGACCTGAATGGTCTCTATATGCAGCGACAGGCGATCTGGTGGGTGCCAACGGGAGAGCGCGGCGGGAGCGCAAGGTATCGAGCAGGCGCAGGACGCGGCTGACCGCGACCTACGACACTTTGAACAGTTCTCCGGGTAAACGTTGCTTCACTGCATCCAGGATGGCGAGCATCGCTGACCAAGCCGCCGCGACAAAGTCCCTCGCTCGCTGTGCATCTGTCATTTCTCGGCACCAGTAGCGCTTGACTCAAACAACATTTTGGCCGTCGCTTGGAAGCGCCTTGTTAGACGGTCTTGCGCGCAGTGAGCCAGCGTCGAAGGGACGCCTGAGTCTCGCCAGACCTGCGGCCCGCCAAGAGGCTTTCCACGCTGATATCCTCGTCCAGGTCCGGCCAGTGGATCCCCACGCCGCCGCCAATACGACGCCAATTGGCTCGCTCGGCCGGTGTCCCGTGCGCCAGACGTGGAAACCAAGCCAGAGGTACAGTAATTGTCCTACCATCGGCAAGATCGACGATCAGCGCCTCGCCGCTCGCGGTCACGCCCTGAGCAACCGCTTCCCTGAGTTCAATTCCCGAAGTACTCATGCCATGCCCTCACCAATAACGCCCCGTTTTCCCCAACAAGAGCCTCAATCCTCCGAATCTCCATGCGTGCAAAGCCGCGGCTCCACTCCAGGCGTACTGGATCGAGCCAGAACTTGGCCTCGGACTCCTCCCGCTCCACGTGAACATGGGGCGGCTCGTCTCGATCCGCCGAGTAGAAAAAGAACCGGTATGGCCCGGATCGAAGAACTGTCGGCAACGCTTCCAGTGTACATGGTCAAGGGCATGGCCCGTTCTCCGATCTTCGCGATGGCATCGAGGATATCGCCCAAGCGATTCGCGGCGCTCCTCATAGGGCGATCGCATCCCGGTAGACCGATTCCCGGATGGAGGGCTTCACCCAGCCGTCACTGGCGATGTCGGCTCTCCGGCCCAACAGCTTTTCGAGTTCCAGCATGAGAGCGGCCTGGTCAAGGAGACTGGTGCCCTCGCTCCACGTCACCAGCAGATCGACGTCGCTGTCGGGACGGGCTTCGCCGCGCGCGGCAGATCCGATCAACCGCACCTCGGTGGCGCCGTGCCTGCCAGCGATGCGGAGGATCGCCTCGCGCTTTTCACGGATCGTGTCGCCGACAGTCGGGTCCGCCACGCCTTGTCTCCTTCTGGAAGTATACCGCCGGCGTCTGAGCCGCCGCCAAGCGCGGGATAATTGGTGAAGGCTGAAGAGGCCGTTATGACTGTCAGGCTGGAAATCAAACCGGAAATCGAAGCATCCCTGAATGCTCAGGCCGCAGCCATGGGCATCCCCCTCGACGCGTACCTCCAGGACGTGATCGAAGATCTCGCCCGAGCACAGGCGGCCCCAGCCGCCAGCCTGTAGGAGTTTCGAGCTACGCTCGACACGTTAGCGGAGATGGGGAAGAGTCTGCCCCATGTGCCCTCGGCCGCCTTCAGCCGCGAGGGCATTTACCAGGACAACGGCTGAGGCCAGGTGCCCTTCCTTGCGCGAAGGCGCGAATGGCGGCCGCTTGCTGCCCTCTGCCCGAAACCCTTAGACTTGTCGTAGGCAGCGGAATCACCGGAGCCCCACTCATGACGATCCCCGCGAAATACGAAAGCGGCGTCTTCAGGCCCCTTGAAATCGTGCAAATGAAAGAGGGCACGGTCGTTGAGGTGCTTGTTCCGGCAGAGCAGGAACCAGCACGCAAGCGGCGCTCCATCAAGGACCTTCCGTTCTATGGCATGTGGAAAGACCGTACCGACATCGGCGATGGCGTCGATTGCGTGAACAAGCTCAGGGACAATCCGCGCGGGTAGTGGGGCGTGACTGGATGGCCTCCCTGATCGATACCGATGTGATGAATCGATGTGTCTCGCGGGAATGCGAGCGCCGCCAGCTACCTTGATTCTCTGAGCGATCCCGCGATCGCCGGGCGCAGTCGAAGTGGCAGCCAGTGAACAATTGATGAGCGTCGTAGAGGTCCCGGACGGCACTCCCTAGCAGAGCGGCGAGCTTGCTGGCAGCCAGTTCGTGAATGTCGAGCAGCGGGATGCCCGAAGCCCGGAATGACCCGATGGCCCGGGTCGGGTCCACTTCGAGATTGCCGCCTTGTCCGAGCGCGCTCCCGTATCCGAGAGCCCACCGGCCGCCCGCATGGTCGGCCGGAACAACCCGCGCGAGCCTAAACCAAGGCCACTCGCGTAAACTAAGAAAGGAGAAGCCACCTCCAATGACCACAGACGAACGCTTCGAACGCATCGAGCACCTCACTGCCGGAATCGCCGAAGAACGCCGCAAAGACCGCGACGAATACAAGGCCCTCTGGCGCGACACCCAGCGTCAAATCAACGAGACTGCCGCCAACATGAATCGGCTATCACTCGCCATCGCCGACACCAACGAGCAAGTACACCAACTCGCCGACCAACTGGCGGAACACGCCGCAGAGGCCCACGCCGCCGACCAGAAACTGGGAGCCCGCATCGAGGCCCTCGTATCCGCCATCGGCCAATTCATCGCCAAAGAAGCGAAGTAAAGAGCCAAGCACCCGCAGCCGGCACGCAATCGGCGCCCGTCACCGGGAAGCCTTCGCGAGCGAAGACAGCGCGGAGAGCGTCTTCGAGCTTCGGCCGCTCGGTCATCATCTCGTTGCAAACGCACCCCTTCCTGCAAGGACGACTGGCGCTCAAGGGCGGAACGGCGTTGAAGGGTTCTTCGCCCCTTGGGCGGCAACACCTCTGAGGCCGGCCAGCATAGCTTTGAGGTACAATCGTCGCTTTATGGTTGCGCCCGGTTGCGCTACTGGTAAAGCGGGTTCTCGCCCGCCACCGCGAGTTTAAGGCGGTAGACGCTGGTGCGGGCCGTGATATACAGCGTCTTGCCATCGTCGCCCCAGCCGCAGTTGGCCGGCTGTTCGGGCGGCTTGATGGTCCCGAGATGCTTGCCATCGGCCGAGAAGACCCAGATACCGCCGGGTCCGGTGCCCCAGACGTTGCCCTGCGAATCCACCTTCATGCCGTCGGGGAGCCCCTCTTCCTTTTCGGCAGTCACGTCGGCGAAGACGCGGCCGTTGGAGACGGTCCCATTCGCCGCCACATCGTATCGCATCCATATTCTTCGCTTCTCGTCCGAGTTGGCAACGTAGAACGTCTCCTCGTCGGGAGAGAACGCCAGGCCGTTGGGGCGGTTTAGGTCCTTTACCACGACCTGCAATTTGCCGCCGGCGTAGCGGAAGACGCCGTTGAATTTCAGCTCTTTTGCCGGGTCGTCGTCCTGCTTCAGAAGGCCGTACGGCGGATCTGTGAAGTAGAGGGAACCGTCGGACCGGTACACCAGATCGTTGGGGCTGTTGAAGCGCTTGCCCTCGAACTTCTCGATGTAGGGAGTGATCTGGAGGTCCTTGGCAACCCTCACGATGCGGCGGTTGGTGTGCTGGCAGAGCAGCACGTAACCATCCTTATCGGCGGCCATGGCGTTGGGGCCGATGAACGAACCCGGGGGCGCGTTCGTCTGGCCGCCGGCATTCTGGATCAGCACTTCAACCTGCCCGGCGGGGGTGACGGAGCGAACCACGTTCCCCGTCACGTCACTGAACCACAAGCGGCCATCGGGCCGCCACAGAGGTCCTTCCGTGAACTGGAATCCGCCGGCGACTTTTTCAATCTGCGCGCCCGGCGGCACCAGGGAATCGAACGCGGCCTCGAGCCGGACTATGCTTCCCACGCCGTGAGACTCCGCCACGGGAGCGGGCGCTGGAGCGGTGGAACAGCCGGCCAGCAAAACGCTGATGGAGAGAGCGTAGATAGCTTTCATGTTTTTACCGGATCTCATTGTCGGCGAAAAGTGGTTCCAGCGTCAAGGCCGGATCTTCGGCCCTCGATCCACATCTCGCCGGCCGGCCTCGGGTTGTGCCACAAGCCGCCGTCCGAGTTCCGCGGGTAGCTGTCGAAGGCTCTGCGAATCTGGGTCGCGGCGGCCTACTGAACTGTTAGATACTAGCAGATCGAGGTAAACCTCGCGTGACCCCTTCGCCCCTCCGATGGCGCATGATCTCGCTCGCCTTTTGGGCGACCGTCATCAACTATCTGGACCGCCAGACGCTCTCCGTGGCCGCGCCCGTGCTGCGGGACCAGTTCCACATGAGCAACGTGGATTACTCGCGCGTGGTCTTCGCGTTTATGCTGGCTTATACCATCATGAACGGTGTCTCCGGCCCGCTCATCGACCGGCTGGGCACGCGCCTGGGCTATGGGCTGTGCATAGCGTGGTGGTCCATCGCCGCCATGCTGCACGCACTCTCCCGAGGGGCTCTCAGTCTCGGCGTCTATCGGTTTCTGCTCGGCATGGGCGAAGCGGGGAACTGGCCCGGCGCGGTAAAGGTGGTGGCGGAGTGGTTCCCCGAACGCGAGCGCGCGCTGGCCGCTGGATTGTTCAATAGCGGTTCCGCCGTGGGAGCCATTCTGGCGCCGCCCGTCGTGGCGTTCCTCTTGCTGAAGTGGGGTTGGCAGTCGGCCTTTCTGTTCGTCGGGATGGCGGGCCTGGTCTGGCTGGCATTCTGGGGGCGCATGTACCGAACGCCTGCCGCGCCCGATGGCGGGGCGAGTGAGCCGCTGGTCCCGGTGGGAGCGTTGCTCCGGTCGCGCTTCGTGTGGGCTTTCACCGTGTCGAAGGTTTTCATGGACCCAGTCTGGTATTTCTACATCTTCTGGTTTCCGGAGTACCTCAAGCGCGTGCGGAACTTCGACCTGGCGGCCATCGGCAAGTTCGCCTGGATTCCGTTCCTGGTCGCCGGTTTCGGCAACCTGTTAGGCGGGTGGCTCTCCGGCTTTCTCCTGAAGCGCGGCGTATCCGTGACCATCGCGCGCAAATCCGCCGTGACCTTCTTTGCGATCCTCATGACCAGCGCCATCCCCGCCGTGCTGGTGCGGGAGGCCTGGCTCTCCATCGCTTTGGTCTCGGTTGCGATGCTCGGTTATACCGGCAGCCTGGCCAACATGCTCACCTTTCCCGCGGATGTGTTTCCCGGCAACGCCGTGGCCTCGGTATTCGGGTTGGCCAGCATGGGCGCCGGCTTCGGAGGCATGGTCTTCACCCTCATCACGGGGTGGGTGGTGGATCGCTATTCCTATACGCCGGTCTTCATCGGATTNNAAGCTGGCGTAAGGCGCGGGTTTCTCAGCCTCGGAGCGCCCCGCCCTTGCGCTCCACCGCCTTGGGCCCCCAGGCGCCGGGCACGAAGAAATCCTGCCACCCCAGCTTGCACTCGGTCGCCATGCGCAGCCCGTACTCGCAACGCCCCAGGTCGTCCGGACCCGTGTTATTGGTTCCGAAGCTGAACTTGCATCCGGCTTCCTTCGCCATCCGGACGAACGCCAGGCTGGGCAGACGATAGCGATTGTTGAGCTCGATGGCCACTCCGTTGCGCGCGGCGGCGCCGATGACCTGCTTCATCCGTTTCTCGGTCCAGAGCCGGTCGTAGTCTTTCGCGAGCAGATCCGGCAGGAAGGTCGGGTTGGCGTAAATATCGATGGGCTCCCGCTCCAGAATTCCGACCGCCCGCTCGACCAGCGTATCCATGAACTCCTGGGCATCGGCGATGGCGCCGACTTCCTCGGGAATCCACAGGCGCATACGCCGTCCACGGTTGTCGGTCCACGTCATCGAGTCGGTGAAGGTATAGTCGAACAACGCCACCGCCCGCCGCGAGAACATCTGCGTCCATTCGCGGCCCTCGCCCTGCATGGCTATGAACACGGGTTGGCCCTTGAGGCTATCCACGAACGTTCGGACGCCCTCGTCGTTCTCGGTGGGGAAACCCTTTCCGCAGTTCACCGCGATTCCATACTGGATGCCGTCTTGGCGCGATTTCGCCAGCGCCTGCTCGAGCGTGAGACCGCCTTTCAAATGGACGTGATAGTCCACCATGGGGATGTTGTGCGCGCCCATGGTGACGATTTGCCGGAAGACGTCGTCCACCACGGGGGTGGGGCCAGCCGTGGGAAGATCATCCGGGAGCGGCCGGACGCGCACGCTCCGAAACCGCGCCTTCGACCCGTCATTGTGGCATTCGAGCGCAAAGGTGCCGCGGTCGAGGACACGCTGGCGTTCGTCGCCCTCCGCCATGATGGGCGGCGCCGGTTCGGTGTAATCCACCAGCAACATCCCATTGAGCCGCACCTGGATGGTCTTGCCGCGCACCACCACGTAGATTTTGAACCACTGGTCGTCGGGGATGAGTTGCTTGTAGATGTTGCGCAGGCCGTAGAGCGAACCGGTCTTCTTTCTCTCACGGTATGTGCCTTCACCCGCCGCGGTGTTGTCGATCTGGACCTCAAAGCCTTTCAGCGGGAAGCCCGTCTCCTGGTAGGCGGTGTGGAAGAAGACTCCCGAGTTGCAGCCGGGGCGCGCCAGCGCCTCGACTTCGAGCTCGAAGTTGCGGAAGTTGGCGCCGCGCACCGGACCGGTATAGAACAAGTGCGACCTCGGCCCGTCGGCCGCCAGTTCGCCGTTTACCGCCTTCCAGGAGCCTTTGTTCTCGCTCGGGCGCCATCCGTCCAGGTCGCGCTTGTTGAACAGCTCCACCCAACCCTCGTCCGCGGCCATGAGCCCCGCGGCCGCTACCGCTCCCACGAACGTGCGCCGTGTCAAGTCACAATTTCGCATAAATGCTCCAGACTTCAGATCCTCACGCCCAGGCCCGCGGCCATCAGGAACGCCGCCGGCCAGCCAAAGTTCTTGGCCAGCAACGGAGTGAGAGAAGGGCCAAGACGCCGCCCAATTGCACAATCATATTCATTATGCCGGAAACGGTTGGGTGCACGCTGTTCCTTGTGGTTCGGGCAAGCTAAAAAGGAACTCTGGGAAAGATACAAGGCGCCGGCGCCGCGTACCCGACGTTCGCCCGTGAGATTGGAGGTTACAATGGCGATTAACCGCGTTAGACGGCAGTACGGAGAAAAGAGTCATGAATTCCAGCAACCGAAGATCGTTTTTCAAGAGTGCGGGCGCCGGCTTAGCCGGTGTGCTGAGCCTGCGCGGGCTCGCCGCGGCCGTGCAGGAGTCCGCCTCCCCTTATCGGCGGCCGAAACTGAAGATCACCGACGTGCGAACGGCGTTCGTGCAAGGGTTGCACGTGCGGATCTATACCGACCAGGGGCTGATCGGCGAGGGCGAAGCTGTCGATGCGGTCAGCGGCGGGGCGGCTATCGTGGCGGGATTCCGCTATTTCCTGGTCGGCCAGGATCCACTGAACGTGGATGCCATCTGGGAGCGCATCCGGACCGGCGGAATCTTCTTCGGCGCCCAGGCCGGCCAATATGTGGCGGCACTGACCGCGGTCGAGATCGCCCTTTGGGACCTGACGGGCAAAGCCCTGGGTCTGCCGATCTACCAGTTGCTGGGGGGCAGGATGCGGGACCGCGTCCGCATCTATTGCGACTCCGGCACCGACAGCCGCAACGACCCCCAAGCCAAGATGTTCATCGCGCAGATCGTCGACAATGGGTTCACCATGGCCAAGATCGACATCGACGACGCTCGCGACCCGGCGCGGTTCGACCGGGTGAATTGGACCGCCAACAACGCCGAGATCGATCACATGGTCGACAAGGTGGCCTTCATGCGGGAGTCGCTGCCCAAGACCATTGATCTGGCGGTGGACATGCATGGCCGGTATGACCTGGGCACGGCCAAGCGGGTGGCCAAGGAGGTGGAGCCATTCAAGCTGGTGTGGCTCGAGGAGCCGGTTCCGCCCGAGAATATCGACGCCATGCGCGACGTGCGCGAATCGACCCACACCCCCATTTGCTGCGGCGAGAACCTGTACCTGCGCCACGGTTTTAGGGAGCTGCTGGAAAAGCACGCGGTGGATATCATCATGCCCGACTTTCAGAAATGCGGCGGCTTGCTGGAAGCTCGCAAGATCGCGGACATGGCCCACACTTACTACGTGCCGGTGGCGCCGCACTGCCAGGCGTCGCCCATCGGATTCATGGCGTCCTGCCACGTGATGGCGGCGATTCCCAACGCGCTGGTGCAGGAGTGGCATTGGGGCCATCCGGCCGAACGCACGGCCCGGTGGAAGCAGTACGTCAAGGAAGGCGATATCATTCAGAAGGGCTTCGTGACCGTGACGGATCGCCCCGGAATCGGCGTCGAGATGAACGAAGAGGCGGTGCGCAAGATGGCGCGGCCGGGCAGCCCCTGGTTTGCGGCTTGAGGACGCGCACGGCCGGCACGGAAATCGCAATCGAGGTGCTTATGACGAATATGTGTGTTCCCGAGTGGAAACGGCGGGCGGTAGTGCCGCGAGGACTGCTGGTCGCGCTGTTGGCGGCGGCGGTGGTTGCGCCCAATGTCCGCGGGCAAGTGTTCACTCTCACCCGCGACCAACTGATCCAGTACACGGCTCAGAACCCCTACGACCGCTTTCCGGACGGCAGGCCGAAGGTTCCGGATGCCGTTTTGGAGAAGGTGAAGGGGCTTTCCGCGGAAGAGGCGCTGGGTCTCATCCAGCGCGGATATCGCAATCAGTTCGATGGCAACTTTCAGGTTCTGCATCCGGGCAGGATGCTGGTGGGGCGCGCGCTTACGCTGCAACTGATGCCCATGCGCCCGGACGTGGCGGACGCGGACGTGGCGGCCCGCAAGGCGAAGGGCCTGGGGCGTCTGTCGCACCAGAGCGCCATCGATCTGCTGCAGCCCGGCGACGTCTTTGTGGCGGACGCGTGCGGGGTGGCCTTCGGTGGCGTGATCGGCGACAACCTGGCGTTCTATATCATGCAGACCACGAAAGCCGGCTTTGTGATCGACGGCGCCATCCGCGACCTGGAAGGCGTCATGCCGCTCGATATGGGCGGATACTACCGCGGGGCGGTGCCTCCGGCGATCCACGACCTGATGGTGACGGGGATCAACGTTCCGGTGCGCATCGGCGGCACGACGGTGATGCCCGGCGACGTGGTGTTGGGCGACCGGGAAGGGGTGTACTTCATCCCGCCGAGCCTGGTGAAGGAGATCGTGGATGAGGCGGATGTCACCCACATCCACGACCAGTGGACGAAGATGAAATTCGCCCAGGGCAAGGGGTACGTATCGACCGACATCTACGGCCGCCCGCACGATCCGGCTCTAATCAAGGAATACGAGGATTACCTGAAGCAGAAGCTGGGCGCCCAGGCGTACGAAGAGTACCAAAAGCGGAGCGCGGCGCAACAAAGGCAGGGGCCGCCGCCGCGGTAACCGCGGCCGCGGGGTTACCTCGATTCCGGCTCACGCGGTGGATGCTGGCGCCAGAAATTCGCCAAGGTAGACCCCGACACGTTCATCCAGGTCCCGAAAATCAGCGACGCCAGCGCGGCAGCCGAGCTCTTCAGGACGTCGTAGGCCAGGCCGACGCCGACGCCCGCGTTCTTGAGGCCCACCTGGATTACGAGCGCGCGCGTGTCCGCGTCATCGAGCCGGAGCATCTTCGCCGACACCCATCCCAGGATGAAACCCAGGGAATTGTGCGCGATGGTCGCGATGAACAGCGGCGGTCCGATGCTCAGCAGGATGTCCTTGTTGTGCGCCGCCACGATGACGATGTACAGCATGATCGAGGTGAGCGACAGCTTGGGCAGCACCATCTCCATCCAGTTTTCGGGACCCTGCGCGCGGTCCACCATCATCTTCGTGAAGGAGACGGCGGCCACGGCCCAGAACACCAGCACCAGGCCGGATTGGAGGGACGTGATGGAAGCCGCGAACGGCACGAAGATCAGCGCCAGGCCCGCCAGGAAGCAAAGCACCGCCAGGCCGAGCAGGTTACCCGCCTTCTTGAACCAGGCCAGCTTGCCGTACAGGATCTTATTGCAGATCAGGCCGGCGCAGACCGGCACCATCACCATGTTCAGGATACCGATCATCATGCCGACGGTATCCACCTTGATGAGCTGCCCGGCGCAGATCTGCATGATGAACGGCGTGGCGAACGGCGAAATGAAAGTGGCCAGCATGGTGAGGCTCAGCGCCAGCGCGAGGTTGCCGCGGGCCAGATAGGTCATCACGTTGGAAGCCGCGCCGGTGGGGCACACGCCGATGAGGATGATGCCCGCGGCCACTTCAGCCGGGAAGTGATAGACCTTGATGATGACGAGGCCGGCCAGCGGCATCAGGATATAGCCCAGCGCCGTCCCGATCAGGATCTTCGCCGGCTTCTTGAACTCGCGGGCAAAGTCCGCCAGGCTGAGCTTGGTCCCCATGCCGAACATGATGATCTGCACCGAGGGCACAATCAGGACCTTGGTGTTGAAGCCCCAGTTGGTGAACAGGTACGGGAAGTACATGGTGAAGGCGCAGAAAGCGAAGATCTGGAACGTAAATGCCAGCCCGGCCAGCGTTTTCGTATTCTTGACGGCATAAGAGAACGCGTAGAACATCAGGAACAGCGCAATTCCGGATACGGGCAGGGCGCCTTTCCCGCCGGCCAGCAGGATGGCCTCGGCGAGCATGAGCATCAGCGCTCCGCCGAGGTACATATTTCTCTGCGATGCTTGTGTCACCGGATACTCCTTATCGTTCCTGGAGATTCTTCAGGGCCAGCATCGCGGCGCCCTTCATCGAGGACTGCTCCTCGAAGACGTACTCCGCGTTGCCCAGCATCCATTTCTTCTTGGCGTTGATGATGGACGGGTTGACGGCGCCGCCGGTGATGTGAACCACGGGCTTGATCGGCTGCACCAGCGAGATCTCTTTCAGGTGCTCGCGCTGGTACTCGGCAAGACCTCTGACCATGGCGGCCATCAGCTCCTGGCGGGTGGTTTCCGGGGTCATGCCGAGAAACTCGGCCTTCAGCGGCTGGAGGCTGTAGCGGGAACCCATCAGGTACGGCGTGTAGGCGACCGTACTCTCGCGCCCGACCCAGTCATCCACGGCCTGGGGCATGAACTCGTGGTAGAACTGCCGCGGCGTCATCTCGCTGCAGAACACGCCATGGAACCACTCGAACGCCTTGCCTTCCGCGTTCATCACGTAGAGAGTCACCCAGCGGTTGGCGATGACGTGCGCGCGGACGTTGTACCTGGTCGAGGGATAGCACTTCTCCAGGCACACCATGCTGATTTCGCAGGTGCCGGTCACGTCGACATAGTCGCCGGGCTCCTTGATGCCGATCGAATAGGCAGCCAGCGCGGCGTCGTTGCCGCCGATCACCACCACCGGCGGCCAGCGGAAGCCGAGCTCGGAGGCCAGCTCGCTCCGCATCCGGCCCGGGCTTCCAAAACCGAGCATCACGTCCGGAAGCTGGTCCATCCGGATCCCGAACTCGTCCGCGATCTCCCGGTTCCATGTGAGGTCGTTGCGGACCGTGTTGTACAGCGCCGTGAGCGAAGCCGACGACGGATCGATGGCGAATTTGCCGGTGAGCCATTTGGCGAAGAAGGTGTTGGAGTGGCCGAAACAGGCGGCGTTTTTGAATACCTCGGGCTGGTTATCGCGAAGCCACAGAATGCTGGCCAGGGAGCAGCCCCCGGCCACCGGCATATTGCCGGTCTCGGCCAGGATGCGCTCGAGGCCAATGCGGCTGATGATCTCGGCCGCCTGCACGCGCGAGCGCTGGTCGAGCATCAGGATCGCCGGATAGAGCGGCACTCCATCGGCCGCCATGGTGGTCATGCCGGGCGTGGTGCCCGAAATGCCGATGGCGTCCACGCCGGCGACGGCATCGCCGAGCTGCGCGCAGCCGGCCACAAAGGCGTCCTGCCATTTCCGCGGTTCCACATCGCTGAACTGGCCGTTGCAGTAGGTATTGATGGCGTAGCTCTGCGAAAACTGGCCGGCCGGCTCCAGGGCGCCGTTCGACTCCCTGAAGACGCCGATCTTCATGCCGGTAGTGCCGATATCCACACCGAGTACGGTAGTCATGAAAGCTAGATCCTGCCAAACTTCGCCACCGCTTCCTTGAGGGAGCGGAACTTCTCAATAAACGGAAACATGCTGTGCTCCGTGTTGTCCAGGTCCTGAGCCTTCTTGAGGACCTCGGCGGCGCGCGCGCGCGACACCACGGCCACGCCATCTTCGTCGGCCGTGACGATGTCTCCCGCACTCACCCGCACACCGGCGCAAGTCACTGGGATGTTGACGCCGGCGCAACGGTAGTGATTGATGGTGGTGGAAGGCGCCACCCCGCGGCTGAAAACCGGGAATTGCAGCTTGCCGATTTGCGGGGTGTCGCGTATGGAGGCATCCACCACCGCTCCGGCCAGGCCGCGGTACTTCATGGCGGTGGCCATTAATCCGCCAATCGCTCCGTAATCCAGCCCGTCCTCGACCACCATGACGTACACCGATCCGGGCGGAGCGGCATCGATTGCGTCCATCATTCCCTGGGAGGCCGCCGAGCCCTCCTTGTGCTCCTCCTTCTTCATCAGGACAGTCACGGCGGGACCCGCAAACTTGGTCTTGAACAGCGGCCGCATGTCGTGCGACATATACGAGCGCTGCCCGTACAATTGCTCCGTGGCATCCGCCACGGCGGCCACTTCCGTCGTACGAAAGCCCTCGATGAGAGGATCGCCGGAAGGTTGTGCCATCACCCAACCGGCGAGGAGGACTACAGGGAGGCCTACGAGATAAAATTTTCGACTCACGTTTTAGATCCTTTCCACGAACTTCCCAAGCAGTGTCCGCTCGGGATTCACCAACAGCCAGGCGAGAGTTCCCGCCACTCCCAGGCCGGCGGCCACCAGGAACGACGCCGACCAGCCAAAGTGCGCGGCCACCAGCGGAGTGAGAGAAGCGGTCACGACACCGCCGAATTGCCCGATCATATTCATTACGCCGGAAACGGAGCCGGCGGAAGGGCCGGCGATGTCGGCCGTCACCGACCAGAAGGAACTCTGGGCAAGATACAAGGCGCCGGCGCCTCCCGCGAGCACGATGCTCGCCAGGCGCGCGTCCGCCGCCAACGTCCCCAGTGCGATGAACAGCGCCGACAGTCCCATACCGGCCACCGCAACCCCGCAGCGGCCCGTGCGTTTCCCATAGCGCTTCGTCAGGACGTCGCTGATCCAGCCGCCCAGGGGTGAGCAGGTGGCCATGGCCACAAACGGAAGCATCCCGAAAAAGGAGCTCGACTTGAGGTCCAGGCCGCGCACGGTGCTCAGGTAAATGAAGAACCAGGTGAAGAAAATGTAGGCGGAATAGCCATAACAGAAATAGCTGAACGAAACCGCCAGCACCTCTTTGCTCTTCAGAATCGTTCCCCACGGCACTGCCTTTACCGAGGGTCCGGCCGGCTGGTCCGGCAGCCCGGACCGGATGTGGGCGGCCTCCTGCGGGGTCACCCAGGGATGCTCCTCGGGCCGGTCCCGCGCCAGCAAATACCAGACCACGCCCGCCGCCAGCCCGATCACCGAACTGATCCAGAAGGACCAGCGCCAGCCCCAGTGCAGCAGAATATAAGTGATGAGGGGCGGCGTGATGCCGGCGCCCGCGCCCACCCCGGCGAAGATCAATCCGTTAGCCACCCCGCGCTCCTGGGAAGGAATCCAGCTTGCCACCAGCCGGTTGGAAGCGGGATAAACCACGGCCTCCCCCGCTCCCAACGAGAAGCGCACGGCCAGCAGAATGATCAGCACGCCGGAAATGCCCGTGGGCGCCAGCGCCGTCAGGGCGGTGAATACGGCCCACCACACGGTTCCCAGGGCGACAATTCTCCGCGGCCCGAAACGATCGGCCAGGCGGCCTCCCGGCGCTTGGAATAAGGCATACCCCAGCACGAAGGCGCTGAACACCCAGCCGAGCTGGATGTGGTCAAGCTGGAACTCCCGTTCGATGGAGCTGCCGGCAATGGAGATGTTCACGCGATCCAGGTAGGCGATGGCGCTGATCGCAAACATCCATCCGATCAGGATCCACCTGACGTGGCCGCGCGCAGGGTTGCTCATAGACTTAATATGATACTCGCGTTCTCAATCCTGCTCACTGCTTGATGACAGTGCCGTCGCGGCGCCGGACTTCTCCCCAGCCGCCGTTCAGGTTGTTTCTCCCCGCGGTGAAGGGGAACTTGGCGGCCGCCTTCTCATCCACCTCGATGCCCCAGCCGGGCTTCTCGCTCACCCACAAGTAGCCGTCCTTCATCACCGGGCAGCCCTGGAAAACCTCCTGGGTGCGGTCGTTGAAGGGCGAGTACTCCTGAATGCCGAAGTTGTGGCAGGTCACGTCGAGCGTGACGTTCGCCATGTGGCCCACCGGAGAGACGTCGCCCGGACCGTGCCACGCGGTCTTGACGCCGTACATCTCGCCCAGAACCGCGATCTTGCGCGCCGGCGTGAATCCGCCTGTTTGGGAGAGGTGCACGCGGATGTAGTCGATCAGGCGTTCCGCCATCAGCGGAATCCACTCGTGCGGGCTGTTGAAGAGTTCACCCATGGCGATGGGCGTGGCGCAATTCTGCCGGATCTGCCGGAAATAGCCGAGGTCCTCCGGCGAGAGCGGATCCTCGACGAAGAACAACTTGAACTTCTCGGCGTCCTTGCAGAACTGCACGGCCTGGTTGGGCGACACGCGCTCATGCACGTCGTGAAGCAGTTCGACCTCTTCGCCCAGCTCCTGCCGGCAGACTTCCAGAAGTTTCAGCGCGCGGCGGAGGTAGACCGCCGGTTCAAAGACCGGTTTATCGTGCAGCGCCTTGACCGCGGCGCCGCCGGCCCCGGCGCCATAGCCGGCCATTCCGGGAACGCCCACCTGCACGCGCACATTACGAAATCCCTGCGCCAGATAGCGCTTCGCCGATTCGACCACGTCCTTATAGTCGGGCCCATCCGCATGGCCGTAGGTATCGGCGGCCTCCCGGCATTTGCCGCCCACCAACTGATACACCGGCATGCCCGCCTGGCGGCCCTTGATATCCCAGAGCGCCTGGTCGATGCCGCTGATGGCGTTGTTCAGCACCGGACCGTTCTTCCAGTACGAGCTGTCGTAGCAGGATTGCCAGATATCTTCGATCCGATCCGTGGTTTTGCCGAGCAGGAACGGCTTCAGATACTTCTCCACCGCGGGCTTGACCAGGTCGGCCCGCTGCGTGAATGTGGCGCACCCGTATCCGTAAAGGCCGTCCTGGTCGGTGGTGATCTTGACCACGGTGAGCCGCACCCCGGCGGGTTGGGATTCAATCACGCTGATGTCTTTGATGCGAGGCGCGCCCATGCCGCGCGTGGCGCGCGCCACCGCCTCCTGCGCCTGTTGTTCGCGGGGGCCGACGAGGCCTAGCAGCCCGGCAGCCCCGATGGATTGGAGTAGATTGCGACGTCGTAAGCTCATTACCGTCTCCCTGCATTACCACACTATCAAGCCTCTGGGGCTGGCGACGATTTTGTGAGGCGGCCGTGCTGGCTTGCGGCCCTCACTGGCCCCCTCTCATGCGTTTCCGAGGCGAAGCGGCGCCGGATGGGCAAACCGGGTACAGCACACGGGTCAGGGGCCGGGGCACTTCACTGGGAGTTGCGTCCCAATTGGGTTCGTTTCGTCATTCTTCCTTTCGGCCCCTTGGCGCCCCGGTTCCTGACCCATGTTCTTTGACAATTTGGCTTTGTTCCGCAGCGGATGCCCGTTCGGGACGTTGTCCAAAGAGGGTCCCAGAGCCGTTGATTCATTGGGGGTTGCGGCCCAATTGGGTTCGTTTCGTCATTCTTGCTTTCGACCCCTTGGTGCCCCGGCCTTGAACCGTGTTCTTTGACAATTTGGCTTTGTTACGCAGCGGAGCCCGTTCGGGACGTCGTCCAAAGAGGGTCTCAGAGCTGTTGATTCATTGGGAGTTCCGTCCCAATTGGGTTCGTTTCGTCATTCTTGCTTTCGGCACGACTCTGAGATCCCCTCTGGGCAGCTTCCCGAACGGACTGCGACCTGCCACCAGGGTAGCACGCGGCGAATCGGATCTGCGCCTAAGTGACTGAAACGGTTGAGGAAAAAGCTTGTGAATGAAATAGGTCAACTCGGTTCGGCGGCAACGGAAGCTTGGAGATTAGCGGAGCAGGCAATATTCGCAACGGCCGGCTGCCCGCCGCCGCACGAAGTCTCGCGTGGTAGCATCCATCGGGTCACATGCAAGTCGGGCGCAGGTGTTGGCGGGCCTTGATTTTAAGGATTGAGATGAAGTCCACAGCGTTGATCAGCGCCTCGTACTCGGCGGCTTCGTCGCTGGTAAGCACGCCGTCATTGGCCCGTTCGGCGAGCGTGTCAATTCGCTGCTGCACCGGCGGAGCGACGCGCAATTCGACGACGCGGCGAGCCGACCCGGCGTCCAGGCAGCGGCTCAAGGGGTCCAGGAAACCATCGAGCGCGGTGGCGGCACTCATACTCTTACGATACCGCGAAGTCTCCGGGGGCTTCTGTCGGACTTCCGAAACGCGGCCCCGTTGAGAGTAAACTGGTGTTGAGGGCAATCGGCCCCAGGGCGCGCAGCGTGAATCTTGCCGGCGAAGTGATTGTGAAAGACCCCGATATTCTCGGCGGAGCCCCAGTCTTCCGCGGCACGCGTGTACCTTTTCAGGCGTTACTGGACTACCTGGAGGGCGGCCAAACCCTGGCTGAGTTCATCGACGACTTCCCGACCGTGACCCGTGAAGCCGCCATCTCCGCGTTGGAACTTGCCAACTCCGTCCTCGCCGGCCAGCTTGGATGAGGATTCTCCTCGACGAGTGCATCCCACGAAAACTGAGGTAATGAAGGCAGCATGAACTTAGTACGCATTCAGGAGGCTGCGCTCCTCGACGGCTACCGCGTCCGACTCAAGCTGACAGATGGCCGGGTAATCGAGCGCGATCTGGCGGAATACCTCACGGGGCCGGTTTTTGCCGATATTTGCAGTAGTCCGGAGCGGTTTCGGGAGTTTCGGGTGGAGGCAGGGACCTTGGTGTGGCCGGGCGGCGCGGATCTCTGCCCCGACGTGTTGATCTGGGGCGGCCTGCCGTCGGCGGACGCTGTCTCCGACGCAGCGTAGAGCCGGTACGCACCCCTCAAGCCACCGCGGTTCCCCAGTTCGCCGATTCAGAGGCAGCGAAGCTGCCAAGCGCCAGCGGCTAATCGATTGGGGGTTGCGTCGCCCGTCCCCGAAACCCTCGAAACCTTCCGAAACCTTCCGTCCCCGAAACCTTCCGAAACCTTCCCGAAACCTCGTCCCCGAAACCTCCGAAACCTCCCAGAGATAAAGGGCTTAGACGCCATTCACAGGCCAGCAATCAGCGATCAGCCCAGCGGCTGTATCCTGGGAACATGGACTTCGTTTCCGCGACCCACTCGTGGACCATGCCTGCATAGGGTGCGGCATTCAGAGAAAAGGACAGCCCGTCCACCTTGAGCCGGGTAAACTTGATGGTGGCGCAGTCTCGGGTTATCATGAGGCGGCCGAGACCGCGCCACCCTCTCTGGTCTAGGGTGGCGTTCAGGGCACGTGTGAATGCGGAAGCGAGAATGTCGACGAGCCGCAAACCCGGCGTCAATGCGGACTCGCCGAGCGTGAAGTGCTCCCCCAGGATGAGCCCGAGGTTCATCCCGCCGCGTCCGCGAGCGCAAGGTTTCAGGTGTTCTGGCAGCGATGCGGTGTCTACGCGAAAGCGCTCGAAATGAGAATAGTTGCCTCCCTCGATCGTTGTGAACGGCTCACGGATAGAAGTCCACTGAGTCAATGGGAGGATTAGGGCGCGCCAAAGCCGCTCGTATTCGGTGCCGCCGATCTCTTTCGCATCGACGACCCAGCGAAAGGTGGCTAGTTCGGTTGGAATCCGCAGCACGTAAAACAGAGTTGCCGTCTTCAGCAGCCGTTCGATCAGCGAGATCGTCAGATAGGCTTGAATGAAGAGTGGGTTGGACAGGCCGCAAGCGCGCGCAAGATCCCGGTAGTATTGCAGGCCCTCGGGCGGTGTAAGGGGGGTGACCGCCTTCATGATGCGCGCTGCTTGGTCCGCTTTGAACTCGGAAGTGTCCGCGTCGCGCTGAAGGGCCATGTCGATTGCCACGGCATCGAAGAGCACGTCATAACGCGACGCAAGTTCAATCACACTGCTGATCTGCTCTTCCTGTAGTTGGCTGCCTTTAGGCTCAGCTCCGCCACCCCATGACTGTTCGAGCCGTTCGTACTCGGAGATCAGCCGATCGTGCTGTGTGTCAGGAATGACAAGCGCAGCCACCGCCGATATCCTGTGTGCGCGGGAAGGCGGTACAGCAGCGAACGGACCAGATTCATCAATGTAGATGTACACTAGATCGCCTGTTTGGGGAGCACATAGCACAGCATAGCGCCCTTTATGCGGATGCGCGCCCCAAGATCGCTGTCCCTAGGTGTCCTTACGCGAAGGCAGTAACCTGCGATCTAAAGCGTGTAGGCGGGCTAAGCGGCCCAACGCCACCGTAAGGCCCCCAGCCATACCATCCGCACATCGGCCAGCGGGCACGGGAGCAGGCTCTGGAACCTCGGAAGAAGGGGTGCCGATCAAGCGGAATGGGGCCAACCGATCGACTTTCCGGTGGCGTGCGGGCACGATCGGGGGCATACCTGTTTTGGCGTTAACTTTCCGCCAGGGTGCATTGTCAGCACATGGCTGGTCGTTTGCCGCGACTCCCCTTCCGGTACGCATTGGCGACATCCGGGCGTCAAAATGGCAATCGCGCTCCAACTCGCGCTCCAACTCGCGCTCCAACAACTCGC
>PLMF01000227.1:4963-69840 GCA_003142355.1 Bryobacterales bacterium | reverse complement strand
ACGCACGGTTTCGGCGTGTGCTGCAGAGCGCGCATGATGGGGCCTTGAACGAAGAAGTCCATGGTGTGAAGCCGGCCCCGAATGAACTCCCAGTCTGTTCCGAGTTGGTCCGCCTGTGTTTCGAGGAAGAGCCTCTGCAGGGCGGTATCGAACTTTCCGATGGCTTTCTCTTCGTCGATTCCCGGGTAGCACTGAAGTCGCTCCATGACCGTATCAAGGGCAAATGCCAAGGCCTTCGCAAGCTCCGTCTTGCCGCAGCCNNATCGACGGAAACACGTTCGCTTGTACCCTCAGCCAGGATTCTACGGGAAGATGCGGTTTTCGCCGAAAAACCCCGTCGTCTCTGCCCCGGGGTAGTCAACCGGTATGGCCAAATCCAACAACCGGGCTGAGATTCTCGGAATTTCGAGCAGCGGAACCTAAAGGTGCAGGTGAGCAAACTCAGGCAAAACCGTGAACGGCTGCATAGCAGGTGGCAGCATTTCCCCCAACTGCACGATGCGCTCAGGCGTTCCGTTGCCGAGGAACTCAGCCGCTTGCGCCAGGTAGTTCACGCGCAACGGGTTGAGACCCATCAGGCGGCTGCATACGAAATCGGCGGCCACGGGATCGTCGGCCAACACGATCCGCCCGAGATTACGCGGAGCGCCATGCAGCGGCCCGTTGCCCTCCATGCCAATGATCCCGTCGGCAATGACAAAATGCGCCGGAACCGCGGCGTTAATGTCGAGGATGCTTCGATCGATGCCTTTCCAGTGCAGCAGATTCTTCGGCCAGCCATAAGCAACGCCCGGCATCACGCCGAACAGGTTCTTCATGCTCAGGGTGACCCCCGCCCAGTGGTGCGTTTTCACCTTGGGCATGGAAACGACGAGGTCGCTCGTCAAGACCGTCCGCGGGAGCCACAAGCAATCGAGGCCGGTGAAGCGAGTCTGCAGCGGCACTTTCCGGATCTCGTCGCGGTTCAAATCCACGAACCGGATGCGCCTCTCGCGAAGTTCCGCTTCCAATCCGCTCTCGGCGAGAACGAGCACCGTATCCCGCTGGTGGCCCGGTCCTTCGCCCACAAGGACTGTTTTCGCTCCGAGGGCCAGGAAAGCGCTCGCCGTGGCTCCCACCAACCGAGGGTTCGTGTTCACTTCAGCGCCTGGGATGTACTCCACCAGGTTCGGCTTCAGCAGTACGGTCTTGCCGCGAAGGTTCAGATCGAACAAACGGAGGCCTTCGATCAGCGTGCGGTCCAGCGGGCCGTCGTAGGAATCCTCATGAAGAATCGCAGCGCGGGATCGACGTCTGCGGCGGTCCCGAAGGAAACCGGTGGAACACAGTTGCCTGACAGCCAAGGCGCCCGTCCCGGCGAGGAGGGCGCCACCGAAGACCCGTCGGCTCGTGAGGGGGCTCACACTTGTACCTCGAATGGGTTGTTCGTGTCTTCCGGTCCCAAGGCGAGAGCGGCCAGCGCGACTGTGGATGTATCCTCGACGGCCCTGGGATCTTCGACCAATGTGGCGAGACGGTCGCGCGCCATATCGAGCGCTGGCAAGACGTCCGATCTCACGTCCTTGTACGCGGCAGCGGCAAGGATCACCCATGCCAGGCTGTACGCCGAAGGGCAATCGATGCGATGCAGCATCCAGGTCAGGGAGTTGCGCATGATCGGCAGTTGGTAGTGGAACCGGAGCGCAGCCAGTGCGAGTGCCGTGGCATCAATGTGAGGGCGCAAAGGAACACCGTAGACGACAGCGTTGCCTGCGTTCCAGCCGCCTTCCGGGCACGCCCGATCAAGGAGCATCTCCGCTCCGAGGCGCATCCTTTTCTCCAATTCGCTGCCGCGGATCAGTCCCTGTCTCTTTGCGCGTCCTAAAGTGATGAGCGCCATCGATGTCGGCACCACCCAACTCACCGTGTCGGGGACCCACGGCCAACCGTACTTCGTGGGATCAAACCGAACTTGCCGGTCTGAGAGCCGAAACTTCAGACGGACAAGCCACGAAGCCTCCAGTGGCCGGCAATGAACCAGGGCGTCAAGCGAAGCACGGAATGTCTCCGGATTGGCCCCCAGCGTGATGAGCGTGTTGACCGCCATTCCGGTCGCCCAGAAATTAACTTCCCCCGTCCCAACGCCGACCGCCGGCCAAAGCCCAGTCGGCCGTCGGCGCGCGAGCAATGGCTCCAGTTCCTCTCTCGTCACCATCGAGCCGGACGGGGACGAGTAGAGGGCCAGTAGCGCCAGCGAAGTCGGTTCGGTCCCGAACTGCGCGCCGCAATGGCTCCATCCACCAGGGCGCACGAGTCGACGATGACGGAGTTCCGCGAGGAGCCGGCACCGCGCCAGGCGCTGTCTCTCTAAACCCGCTAATGGCCTGTTCATGCTTTCATTCGCGTTGTACCCCAGAACCAGTTGGACGCCAAATCGCCTCGGCGCTTTTGGAGAGTTGCGTAGTCTGCCCTACTATTGCTCTACGGCGGGCCAACACACCCACCGGTGGGGAAAGTCTATGAGGTCGGAAATCATGCACCAAATCGTTGAGGCCATCGAAGCCGACGTCCAGTCGCGGCCATCGGCGATGGAATTCGAGATGGCCTACCAAGCTCGCGTCGCGATCGACCGAATCAAGTTCGCAATCAAGCACGCCGAACAGTTTGCGAGGCCCTGCGACGCGGTGCGCGAGGTCGGCCTGGAATTGCTCGATGCGCTCGACCGCCTGGAAGCGCTCGACCGCCGCTTTCAGGTACGGTCGCGGATGGCTCCTCCTCCCCAGAACGGGAGGCCGGAGGAGGCGAGGGGATGAACGAAAATGTTGTCAGAAACGGTGTTAAACCGCAGGATTTGCCAACGCAGGGGTCCAACGAATCCATGTTTTCAGGACGCCCTGGAGCGCCTCGAATCCCTGGATCGCCGCTTTGAAGTTAGATCTCGATCCGCCGCGGACAGAAACGGAAGTGTCGCAGCCACAAAGGGATGAACTATGCTCAGAGACTATCTCGATCTTAGACTGTCGGCGGAGGCTGCTCCGAGCTTCGACGAAGCCAGCATGACCGCCACGCGTACAGAAAGTGTCTCGGTCGCGGCAACGCTCCTGGACGCCAAACAAGTGGCTCGGTTGTTGCACGTGAGCGAATCCTGGGTCCGCGAACATTCCAACGGCAAGGAGCCACGCCTTCCAGCCATGAAGTTGGGACAAGGTAGAACCGCCTTGGTCCGATTCCACATGAATGACATCGTAGACTTCATTCGGGGCCAGCGCGAACGTGCCCGATCCCGGACGCTCACTGAAAAACGGTGGTAGGCCAAGATGCCCAGGATTCTCGACCGCTCTCGATGGACACTTCTTCCGATCGGGCAGGACCAACGCGGCTGGCTAGACGGGCGTGGCTCACAGATTCACGGTCGATTCACTACGCGCTGGAAGCTGCCTGACGGCACTGAGAAAGCATGCGATGAGCGCATTGTCCTCGGTCCTCGCGCGATGGGGGTGAAGGCAGCAGAGCGCCAACTATCGGAGCGCATACGAGATTTCTTCCATGCACATCTCAAAACCGTAGCCCCCGCTATCAGTCCGAACGACGAATCGAATTTCGCCTACCTACTCGCACGGGTCGAGGCCGACCGCAAGGGAGACTGGAAGAAAAACACGCTTCGAGTTAACCAGATGTACTTCAAAATCCTCCGTGACAAGCTGGGTCAAATTCCCGCGAGGGATTTCTGCAATCCGGAGATGAAAGATTTCATTAAGGGGTGGCTCACCGAATTGGCCGAACAAGACAAATCCAGGTCGTATATCCAGCACCTCCTGATCTTCACGAGATCTGCGATCAACGAGGGAATGAAGCGGCGCCTGATCCATTACAACTATGCGAAAGAAGTCAGAGTTCCAAAACGGGTGAAGAAGGTGGACCAGCGGTTCATGACGGATGAGGAGATCGGCGCTCTTTTGCTCTACTTCCGCAACAAGGGGCAGCGCCGAGACGAGTTGATCCTTTGGATTCTCTACGCTTGTGCTTTACGGCCGGGGGAATTGTTCGCGCTCCGGTGGAACGACTGGGACACGCACGATCCCGGTCATCTGCGGATTGACGAAGCATTCGGCAAGTCTGGGTTGGACGATCCGAAAACGCCCCGCAGCGATAGCTACGTGTACTTGCCGTCCGGAGTCCAAGAGCTTCTTCAGGAGTGGAGGGCCTGGTGCGGCGACAGTCGGCCGGAAGCGTTCATATTCCCGTCGAAGCGGGACACGCCGATGCGCTACGATAACTACCTCAAACGTGTCCTGAAACCAGCCGCAGAGGTGGTCGGCTTGGAAGGTATCACGCATCAGATGCTCCGCAGGTCATTCTCTACGATGGCGCTGGATTCGGGTGCGTCGCCGAAAGATGTTCAAGGCCAGATGCGGCACACCGAAGCTCGGATGTCCCTCTATTACGGCAAGGTGATTCCTGCGAGCGTGAAGCAAGAGGTCAACAAACTCGTCGATCAAATGACGACAAAAATCGAGGAGCAGGACAAAAAGGACGAGCAAACAGGGGCGAAAACCGGGCGAAAACGATGAAATTTCCGCCCAAAACCGCCCACTGAAGCAGTTTGGGCGGAGATTGCTACATGCGGAAGCTCTTGAAAGGAAGTGGTGGGCGCGGCAGGACTCGAACCTGCGACCTCCTGCGTGTGAAGCAGGCGCTCTAACCAACTGAGCTACGCGCCCTGGAGTGGCGGGCTAAATTCGAGTTTAACCGAAAATGCGGGACGCCGCCACCGCGCTCCGCGCCGGCACCGCGCCCGCGCGGTGCGCGACTTGAAAGGGTAGTGTTTTTTGGTGTTCTTGGGAAATGGCGGGGTTCTGAGAGTTCGTGTACACCAGGCTGAGTGGCGCTGGCCCACGGGGACAAATGGCAAGCTAAAGCATGCCCCACCCAAAAGGCTGAGGCCGGCCGATCTTTAGTATGATGAACCTGTAATGTCCCAGCGGGAATCAATGGTCGCCCCGCCGGTTGGATTCTCGCCCGAAATCCTCGCCAGGCTGGCCGGGTTGGAGACGGCCCTGGGCAGGACCATTCGCGGCAAACCGGAAGTGGTGCGGCTCTCCGTGGTCTGTCTGCTGGCGCGCGGCCATCTGCTCATCGAAGATGTGCCCGGCGTCGGCAAGACCACGCTGGCACAGGCGCTGGCGCGCGCGGTTTCGTGCCGCTTTCACCGGCTGCAATTCACCAGCGATATGCTGCCCAGCGACGTGCTCGGCGTCACCATCTATAACGCCCACTTGGAAGCCTTCGAGTTCAAGCCGGGACCCATCTTCAGCAATTTTCTGCTGGCGGACGAGATCAACCGCACCACGCCGAAGACGCAATCGGCGCTGCTCGAAGCCATGAACGAAGGCCAGGTGAGCATCGACGGGAAGTCGCACGCGCTGCCGCAGCCGTTCATGGTGATCGCCACGCAAAACCCGGTGGAACATCACGGCACCTACCCGCTGCCGGAATCGCAGCTCGACCGTTTTCTGATGCGGCTGCGCATCGGCTATCCGGACCTGGCCAGCGAGCGCCAGATTGTGCGCAACTCCGAACGCGGGCTGCCGGAAGCCGCGGCGTCGGGACTGCTGGCGGAGGATGTGCTGCGGCTGCAGGAGGCCGTGCACGGCGTCACCGTGGAAGAGGCGCTGGTCGATTACATGCTGGCCATCGTCGAGAAGACGCGCAACCACGAATCGCTGGCGCTGGGCGTCAGCCCGCGCGGGTCGCAGGCGCTGTACCGAGCGGTGCAGGCGCTGGCATTGCTCGACGGCCGCGATTACGCCACGCCCGACGACGTGAAGCGGCTGGCCGTGCCGCTGTTCGCGCATCGCGTGGTCATCAATACCCGCACCACCCTGGTGCAGCGCCGCGCCGACGTGGGCGAGCGCATCATCGAAGAAATCCTGAGCCAGGTGGATGTTCCCCTGTAGATAATCCAAATATGCGAACCGCCATTATCGGCTTGCCCATGACAGGCAAGACCTCCCTGTTCACGATCCTCACCGGAGTCCACCAGGAAACCCACATCGGCTCCACGGCCGTGCGCACCGGCGTGGCGAAAGTGCCGGACGCGCGTCTCGAAGAACTGGGGCGCCTCTTCGAACCGCCTAAGGTCACGCACGCCACGGTGGAGTACGTGGACATGCCCTCCGTCTCCAAGGAGAGCCTTCGAGATCCCAGCTACCTGGCCAGCCTGCGGGTGGTGGACGCCTTCGCCCACGTGCTGCGCCTGTTCGAGGACGCCACCGTCGCGCACGAGAAGGGGTCCGTCGATCCGGTGCGCGACCTGGAAGACGTGGAGATGGAACTGATGCTCAGCGACCTGCTGGTGGTCGAAAAGCGCCTCGAGCGTCTGGAAAAGGACCGCAAGAAGATCAAGAACCCCGAACTGGACCGCGAATTCGAGCTTCTCGAGAAGTGCAAAGCCACCCTGGAAGCGAACCAGCCGCTGCGGCAACTGGAGCTCGACGCCGAAGCGGAAAAACGCTTGCGCGGCTTTCAGTTCCTCTCGCAGAAGCCCATACTCTACGTGCTGAACCTGGGTGAAGACGAGGCCGGCAAGCTGCACGAGCGCGAGCGCGAGTATCGCGAAGGCGTGCTGGCCGGCCGCCGGCACGTTGCGGCGGCGGCGGTGTGCGGCAAGATCGAAGCCGAGCTGGCCGAATTGCCGGTGGAGGAACAGCGCGAGTACCTGGCCAGCTACGGGTTGCGGGAATCTGGCCTCGAGCGGTTGATCTCGGCCACCTATTCGCTGCTGGGGCTGATGAGTTTCTTGACCGCCGGCGAGGACGAATGCCGGGCGTGGACCATCCCCATGCACACCCCCGCGGTGAGGGCCGCGGGCGCGATTCATTCGGACTTCGAGAAGAAGTTCATCCGCGCCGAGGTGGTGAACTGGAAATCGCTGGTGGATCTGGGCGGGTACGCGGGCGCGCGGGAGAAAGGGTTGCTCAAGCTGGAAGGGAAAGAGTACATCGTCAAGGACGGCGATGTGCTGGTGATCCGGCACGGCTGAGGGCCATCCACTCTGCCAGCAACCCCATCGCCGCCAACAGCGCGCAAACCACCACGAACCAATTCCCGTACCGCGTGTAGGGCGTCCGCTCGGAAATGTACGTGAACCCGGTGTAGGACGTGGCTTCCACGTACAACGGCAGCGTTCCGCGCAAGCGGCCGGCGGAATCGATGGTGGCGGTTATGCCGTCGTTGGTGGAACGCAGAATCCAGCGGCGGTTCTCGGCCGCGCGCATGCGCACCATTTCCAGGTGCTGGTAGCGCGCGGCGCTGTGGCCGAACCAGCCGTCGTTGGAAATGTTGACGAGCACTTCGGCGCCCCCGGCCGCGAACTGGCGCACGAAATTGGGCAGCACGGATTCGTAGCAGATGAATGCGCCGATCTTGTGATCGCCCACGGGTGAGACCACTACGCGCCGGCCCGGCACGAAGTCGCCGAGCTCGGTGGAGATCTTGCTGGCGATGGGGCCGAGCGGCCACAGCACATATTCGCCGAATGGAACCAGGTTCACCTTGTCGTAACGGCTCACCAAGCCGCCGGCGGGCGAAATCAAGGCGGCCGAGTTGAGCGGCGCGCCGCCGGCGGTGTGCGCCACCAGGCCCATCAGCAGGTAGGCGCGGGTGGCTTGAGCCAGGTTGTCGGCATAGCCGCGAAAGCGCGGGTCTTCGTCGTAGTAGAGCGGCGCGGGGACTTCGGGCCAAACCACGATCGAGGGCGGCTGCCTGGTTTCCAACTGCGCGCCACGCATGGTGAGGATCACCTGCCGGCGCTCCATCCGGTCGATGGATTCGGGCGTCCAGTCCTCGGTTTCGGAGATATTGGGCTGGGTCAGCAGCGCGGTCTCATGGCCGCGCTGGGCGGGCGGCAGGGGCGGCAGGAAGACCAGGAAGGGCAGCAGGATCAGCCACAGCAGCTCCAGACGCGAGCGCCGTAGGGCTGCCAGGGCCAGGGCGGCGGCCATCGTCATGAAGACGAACGAAAGGCCGTAGACGCCGGTTAGGGGCGCCAGGCGCATGGGCAACTCCATGTCGATTCCGGCGTTGCCGAGGGCCAGCCAGGCGAAACCCAGTGACCCGTGCGTGGCTTCTATCGCCACCCACAGCGCCGCCACCGCGGGCACGGCCCACCAGCGGCGGATGAGGATTCCCGCCAGCCAGGCGAACACGCCCATGTGCAGCGCCTTGGTAAAGCAGAACAGCAGGAACACGGCCCAGCCGGCCAGGTTGCCGAGGCCGCCGTGGAACGAGAGCACGAACTGGATCCAGTAACAGACGCCGAACCAATAGACCACGCCCGACGCCCAGCCCAGCAGGAAACGCCGCAGGGGCCGCGGCTCGCGCGCCAGGGCGACCAGCAAGGGTGCGAGCGCCACCGGCGCCAGCCACGCGATCTGGAATCGCGGGAACGAGAGGACCAGGAGCGCCGCGGACAGCAGTGCCAGCAGCCAGTTCAGCACGGGCCGCTCACCGCCTCGGCCATGTAGGAACTGCGCACCAGCGGACCGCTGAACACCGTCCGGAAACCCAGCGCCAGGCCGTAATCGCGATAGGCCTGGAACCGGCCCGGATCGATGAATGCGGCCACCAGCAGGTTGCGGCGCGTGGGCTGGAGGTATTGGCCGATGGTGACCACGCCGGCGCCCGCCGCGCGCAGATCGCGAAGCAGCGCGCGAACCTCGTCTTCGGTTTCGCCCAGCCCGAGCATGAAGCCCGATTTGGTGAGCACGCTTTCGGAATAGCACCGCGCGAACGCCAGCACGTCGAGCGACTGCCGGTAATCGGCCTGCGGGCGCACGCGGCGGTAGAGCCGCGGAACCGTCTCGACGTTGTGGTTGAAGACGTGCGGCCCGGCATCGAGCACGCGGGCAACGGCGCCGTGGTCGCCGCAGAAGTCGGGCGTCAGCACTTCCACCCGCGCCTGGGGAAGCGCGCGCCGCACTGCGCGCACGGTGGCGGCGAAATGGTGCGAGCCGCCGTCCGGCAAGTCGTCGCGGTTCACGCTGGTGATCACCACGTGGCGCAGTTTCATTTCGGCGGCCATGCGGGCCACGTTGGCGGGCTCGGCGGGGTCGAGGCGCATATCGTGTTTGACGGGGTCACCCTTGGGCACCGAGCAGAAACCGCAGCCGCGCGTGCAGCGCTCGCCCAGAATCAGGAAGGTGGCGGCGCCACGGTGGAAGCACTCGTGGATGTTGGGGCAGCGCGCCGATTCGCACACGGTGTGGAGGTTCAGGAGCCGGAGGCCGCGCTTGACCCGGTTGAGCGATTCGAAATCGGTGCGGCTGTTGCGCGCCCACGCCGGAAGCCGGGGTCGCGGCGCCGCGGCGAGCTGTACCAGGGAATCGCCCACGCTACTTCAGGAGGACCGGATGGACGCCGGCGTTTTCCAGTTCCGTTTTGGCGCGGCCCAGGGACTGCTTGTCGGTATACGGCCCGATCAGCACGCGGATCAGGTTGTTGGGGCCGGGCTGCAAAGACGCCGGGAAGCCCTTGTCCTTCATGGTCTGACGCATGGCATCGGCGGAGGTCTGGCTGGCCGTTGCGAGAACCTGCCAATACGATCCGGGCGTAGCTTCGAGTGGCGGCGGGGCGGCCGGAGGCGGCGCAATGGGTGGCGCGGTAGCCGCCGGTGCAGCCGATTGCGGCCCGTGCTCGGGCTGCGTGGTAGGTTGCGGCGGAGTGTTGGCGGGCGGGGCGTTGGCTGGGGGGGGAATCGTCTCGCCCGTCGGCCCGCCTGCCGCCGGAGCCTGTGCCACCGGTTGGGGACGGGTCTCCGGCATCTGGGACGCGGTGCCGGCCGAGGAAGCCGTTTCGGTCTGCAATTTGGCCGAAGGCGAAGAGTTCCGCCCCACGATATAGCCCATGGAGAACGCCACTACGAACAGCAGAACGACGATGAAGAAGCCGCTCAGCAGTTGCCGGTTGCCCACCAACAGTTCGAATTCGCCGGTTTCGTTGTTTCTCATGGTTTACGATTTTGCGACGCCCGCCTCGCCGCCCGTGCCTACGCGGTCCAGGGCGCGCCCCAATGACGTAATTATATCCAGCGGCAGGGGGAATACGATGGTGGTGTTCTTCTCGACGCCGATCTCGACCAGGGTCTGGAGATACCGCAATTGAAGCGCCGCCGGCTGTTTCTGGATGACTTCCGCGGCCATGGCCAGCTTCTCCGCGGCCATGTACTCGCCTTCGGCATGGATGACCTTGGCGCGCCGCTCGCGTTCGGCCTCCGCCTGGCGCGCGATAACGCGGATCATCGACTCGGCGAGGTCCACCTGCTTCACTTCCACCATGGTCACCTTCACGCCCCAGGGCGAGGTGTGCTGGTCCAGAATGGATTGCAGCCGCACGTTGAGCTTTTCGCGCTGGCTGAGCAAGGTGTCGAGGTCCACTTCGCCCAGCACGCTGCGCAGCGTGGTTTGAGCAAGCTGCGAGGTGGCGTAGAGGAAATTCGAAACCTCCAGGATTGCCAACCGCGGATCCAAGACACGGAAGTAGATGACGGCGTTGACCTTCACCGTGACGTTGTCACGCGTGATCACGTCTTGCGACGGCACCTCGAGGGTGTCGACGCGCAGCGAAACGCGCACGATGCGGTCGATGGGTGCAAACACCAGGATGATGCCAGGGCCTTTCGGCTGCGGCAGCACGCGGCCGAGCCGGAAGATTACGCCGCGCTCATATTCCCGCAGAATCTTGATGGAAGTCAGCAGGTACAGAACCACAATGATTACGCCAACGGTGGTGACATCGATCATTTCAGCCTCCTCTTAGTCCGGAACGGGTTCTACCGTGAGTTTCAATTTGTCGATGGCCTTGACCTGGACGCGCGTCCCGGCGGCCACCGGCCGGGACGACACCGCGTCCCAATATTCGCCGTGCACAAAAACTTTGCCCTCCGGCGCCAGGTCGGTAATAGCGGCGCCCGTCTCGCCCACCATGCCCGCGGAGCCGGTCTCCACTTTCAGGCGCCGCGCGCGCAGGACGAGCGAAAGCAGCAAAACGGTGATGAGGGAAAACGGCAGCGCCAGCGCGATGGCCGTGCTCCAATGAATGCGCATTTCGGGAAACGGACTGTCGATCAGCATCACGGCCCCCAACACCATGGCCACCGCCCCTCCCACGCCCAGAATGCCGTGCGACGCGAGCTTGGCCTCGAGCACGAACAGGGCGAAGGCCAGCAGCATGAGGGCCGCGCCCAACCAGTTGATGGGCAGCACCGATATGGCGGAAAGTCCCAACAACACGAGAATGGCTCCCATCACGCCTGGAGCGATCAGCCCCGGCGAAGAGAACTCGACATACAGGCCCAGCGCGCCGATCACCAGCAGCACCAGGGCGATATTGGGATCGGCGATGGCGGCGATCATAGACTGGCGCAGCGACTTCTGATAGACCTCGATGACCGCCCCGGCGGTGTCGAGCGTCTGCGTGCTGCCGTCGAAGCGCGTGACCACGCGGCCATTCAGGGCGGAAAGCAGGGCCTGCTCGTTGGGCGCGATGAGATCGGCCAGGTGCTGTTCCAGCGCCTCGCGCTCGGTGAAGGACCTGCTTTCGCGGACCGTGGTTTCCGCCAGCGAGCTGTTGCGCCCGCGCTTGGCGCAGATGCTGCGCAGGTAGGCGGCGGCGTCGTTCTCCACTTTCTGTTTCATGACGGCGTCCATTTCGCCGCCCATCAGCACGGGGTGCGCCGCGCCGGTGTTGGTTCCAGGGGCCATGGCCGCCACGTCGCCGGACTCCAGGATGAAGAAGCCCGCGGAAGCGGCGCGTCCTCCGCTGGGCGCGACATAGGTCACTACCGGGACGGGCGAGGAGACGATCTTCTCGATGATCTCGCGCATCGCATCCATCAGCCCGCCGGGCGTGTTGAGACGGACGAGGAGCAGCGACGCGTTCTCCGCTTTCGCCTGCGCGATGGCGCTGCTCACGATTTCAACGGTGATGGGGTGCACCATGCCGTCCACGTCCACCGCAATTACTTTTGGGGCGGCAAACGCGGCCTGCGCCAGTAGCGCAAGCGCCAACGCCGGAACTCCACTCTTCCGCAATCTAACCTAAATATACACTAGTCGGACAGCGCCGTCCGAAAAAGGCAAACCCACGGGCGGCAAGACCGGCATCGGGCGTGGCCCGCCGGCGCCGCAGTTGTAATGGGATTGATAGAAAGTTTTAATACGATTTTTTGGTCAAATAGGTTAGAATACTAGAGAAGCAGTTTACTCTCAGAGCACCGAAAGACAATATGCCAAGAAAACGCATTTCCGAGAACGATCTAGTTGTCTCCGCAGCCGCACCGCCGCGCCGCAATTCCGCCAGCGCCCGGCGCGCGAAACGTTCCGCCTCCCCGGCTGAGAAGCCGTCGGAGCCGGCCGCCAGCGCGGCTGTAAGTGGGCCGTCCCAGGATGAAATCGCGCGTCTTGCATATTCCTACTGGGAAGCTCGTGGTTATGCCGGCGGTTCCTCCGAAGAAGATTGGCTCCGCTCCGAGCGGGAACTCCGCGGGAATTAAGCCGCCGCGGACGTCGCCCGGGTCCCCAATCGCTACCGCGCAACCTTCACTTATACTTTCGAAGCACGGCCAGCAAGCGGCCCTGCACCTGGACGTCCCGGGCAGGAACCAGGATCGGTTTCAGCGCGGAATTGGCGGGCTGCAGGCGGACCATGTCTCCCGGTTCGCGGTATAGCCGCTTCAGGGTGGTCTCGTGCACCGCCACGAGCGCCACTACGATATCGCCGTCGTGCGCCTCGGCGACTCGCTCGAGCAGGATGAAGTCGCCGTCGCAGATGTGGTCGTCGATCATGGAATTGCCTGTCACTTCGAGCGCGAAGGTGTTGCCGCCGGCGGCGAAGTCGGCAAAATTCAGCATCTCCCGCTGCTCGACCGACTCGACCGGGGCGCCGGCGGCGATGCGGCCCAGCAGCGGGATCTCCAGCGCCGGCGGTTTCGTGCGCCGCTGCTCCTGCACGTATTTGGGCGCCAGCTCCAGCGAACGGCTCTGGTTGAACCCGCGCTTCAAGTAATTCTTGGCTTCGAGAACCGAGATGTGCTTGTGCACCGTGGCCAGCGAAGCCAGATCCAGGCCCCCCGCAATCTCTTCATAGCTGGGGCAGTAGCCGTTTTCGTCGATGAAACCGGCAATGAAATCCAGCACCTGCTTTTGCCGCTTCGTCAGTGCCATGTTAATCCCTAAAGCTATTGTGGGCGAACAAAAAGAGAAAAGCAAGTAAGCTTCCAGCGATCAGCCGTCCGCAATCAGCCGAGCCGGTGTTGGCTGAAAGCTGAAAGCCGATCGCTGACCGCTGGCCCCAACCTAAAGAGATTCCGCGATCTGCCGATAGTCTCTGTTGGGCGACAACGTATGACCTCGATTCAAAACGAGCTGGAACAGTGCCATGCGGCGAGGGACATGGTGCTGGATTGCTACCTGGCGGCGATCAGGAACGTGGCCCACTACAGCGTCGAGTTGGATGACGAAATCACCGCTCCGCATCGCCAGNNCGCGACAAGGCGGCGAAATACCTGGGCACGCTTCGGGAAGAGCTGGCTAGCTCGGCGCGCGCGCTTCAGGAGATACTGGACTCCCTCGCGCAGACCGACAGCGATCACGAGGTGCAGCTTCGAACGGAGCTGGGCCGCCTGCGCGAGATCTCGAAATCGCTGGACGGGAGCGCGGCACGCGCGGCCATACTGGCCGCGGCGGACAGCATCGAGCAGAGCCTCGAGCAGATCCGCCAACAGCATCAGCTTACGGTTTCCCAGTTCCTGGTGGAAATCCGCATGCTGCACAAGCGCATCGACTTGCTGGAGACCGCGGCGTCGCTTGACGACCTGACCAAGCTCTTCAACCGCGACGAAATGGAGAGACAGATTTGTTCCCTGTCCGGGGGGAAGCTGTGTCTGCTGCTGGTGAGGGCGAATGGGTTCCGGCAGGCGGAGAAGCAGTTCAACCGTGGGGTGGCCGCGGAACTTGCCGCCGCCTTCAGCAAGCGATTGCGAAACAGCCTTCCGCCCGACACCGCCATCGGGCGGTGGAGCGAGGAGGGGTTTATCGCCATGCTGTCGGTGGAGAAGCCTGAGGCCGTGGCCAGCGCAAAACGGGTTGCGGATCAACTCTCCGGGGTCTATGCCTGCCTCGAACAGGGAAAAACCGTGCGTCCCTCGCTTGAGGTCAGCGTGGCAGTGGTGGACAACCAACCCGGCGATCCGCCGGAACGTACGCTGAAGCGCGTACAGGAGTTTTTGACCGGAGAGTAAGTGGGGCAGACCATCGTTTCCTGTGGCCATCTTCGCACAGGTTGGCAGACGACACAAACCGATCGTCTGCCCCACCTACGTCAGCGAAAGCGGGTCCACGTCGATGACCAATGCGGTGGCGCCCCACTTGCGCTCGAGAGCGAACGAGCGAATCCGCTGGAGCAACTCGTTGAGCGCCGTGCGGCTGGCCGCCTTGATCAGAAACTGGTAGCGGTACTCGTTCTTGACGCGCGCCACCGGCGCCTCCGCCGGACCCATCACCCGGAGCTTTTCCGGGGGAGGCGTGAGCAGGATTCCCAGCTCGGAACTCAGGCGCATGGCCATCTCTTTCTTTTCGCTCCGCACCAGAACGTTGGCCATGGCGCTGAACGGCGGGTAGCGCATCATGCGGCGGAAGGCCAACTCCTTCTCGTAGAACGCCTGGTAATCCTGCGCCGCCGCGATGCGCACGGCATAGTGATCGGGATTGATGGTCTGGATGAGCACGATCCCCGGCACGGCACCGCGTCCGGCGCGTCCCGCGACCTGAGTGAGCAGTTGAAAGGTGCGCTCGGCCGCGCGGAAATCCGGCACTCCCAGCCCGACGTCGGCCGACACCACGCCGACCAGCGTGACATTGGGGATGTCGTGCCCCTTGGCGATCATCTGCGTGCCCACCAGAATGTCGTAGTTGCCCTCGCGAAAATCGTGAAGAATGGTCTCGTACTGCCGCTTGCCGGTTACGGTGTCGCGGTCCAGGCGCGCGATGCGGGCTGTTGGAAAGGCGCGGTGCAGTTCCTCCTCCACCCGCTCCGATCCCATCCCCATGAAGTAGATGTGCTCGCTGGAGCACTTGGGGCAGACGCTCGGGACCTTTTCGGCGTAGCCGCAGTAGTGGCACAGCAGGCGCCGTTCGCGCTTGTGAAAGGTCAGGGTCACCGAGCAGTTCATGCACTGGACGCGCTCGCCGCACGCGCGGCACGCCACAAAGCTCGAGAAGCCGCGCCGGTTCAGCAGCACGATGGTCTGCTCGCCGTTTTCCAGGCGCTGCCCGATGGCCTCCTCGAGCTTCCGCGAGAAAGTCGCCTGCTTGCGCGTTTCCAGGAATTCCTGCCGCATGTCGATCAGTTCGACCAATGGCATGGGCCGTTCCTCGACGCGGCCCGGCAATTCGAGCAGCGTATACTTGCCGCGCTCGGCGTTGTAGCGGCTCTCGAGGCTCGGGGTGGCCGAACCGAGCACCACGCACGCGCCGGCTTGCTGCGCCCGCACCACGGCCACATCGCGCCCGTTGTAGCGCGGCGTCTCTTCCTGCTTGTAGCTGCCGTCGTGCTCTTCGTCGACCACGATCAGGCCCAGGTCGCGCACCGGCGCNNCGCCGCCACTGCTCGGTGCGCTCGACATCGGTGAACGCGCTGTGCAGGATGGCCACCCGGTCGCCGAATCGCAAGAAAAACTGGCCCGCCATGGCCGGGGTGAGGGCGATTTCGGGCACCAGCAACAGCGCGCCGCGGCCTTGCGCCAGCACGGCTTCAATGGCCGTGAGATAGACTTCGGTTTTTCCCGAACCGGTGACGCCGTGCAGCAGGAACGTTCGGAATTGCCGGGTGAGGATGGCGTCCCGAATCTGCTCGAAGGCCGCCTGCTGCGCCGGGTTCAGCGCGTGCCGGGCCCGCACCGGCACGGACGCGATGGCGACGGTCTCCGGCTTGAGGGAAACCAGCCCCTTGCGCGCCAGGGAGCGCGCCGCCATGCTGGCGTTCCTGACGGTGCCTTCGAGATCCTTCAGGTTATGCGAGCCGGGATGCAGCTCGAGAAACGCCCGCAGCTCCCGTTCGGGTTTATTCAGCTTGGCGTCGGGCCCAGAGGACACCGCGGGCCCAGAGGGCACCCCGGCCAGTTCGATGCGCAATCGCTCCGAGGGCGCGCGCAGCGGATCGCGATCGGTCTCGACCTGTTCGGCGACGATGAATCCTCTGCGCTCGAGCGAGCGCATCGCCTTATCGGCGAGCGGCAGCGCCCTGGCAAGATAGGCGGCCGAAAGAGAACGCCTTTCCAGCATGCGCAGGATCTTGGAAACGGGATCGTCGGGCGAAGAGTCGAGCACAAGCTGGCGCGCGGCGTCGCGGCCGGAATCGGTCAGCGACCAGATCTTCCCCCGCCGCATCTCCGACGCCAGCGGCAGCATGCCGCGCAGCACCTCGCCCAGAGGCGCGCAGTAGTAGCCCGCGATCCAGCGCCCCAGCGCCAGCAACTCCGCATCCAGCACCGGCTCGGAATCGATCAGCCGGAGCGCCTCGCGCGCGGCCATGGGCGGCGGCTCGTCATGGCAGCGGAGGATCACGCCCGTCAGCCTGCGCGCTCCGAAAGGCGCCACGATGCGGCTGCCCGGGCGCGCGCGGTGCCGCAGTGTCTCGGGCAGCGCGTAGGTGAATGGCTGATCCATCGGCACCGGCAGGCTGACGTCGCAGTAGAGGTACGATCCCTCGGGCATGAACCCTTCAGGATAGCGAAGTGGGACGCTCCGCCTCGCTCCACCCTGGCCAGCGCGTAGTGAGCTACATTGTGAGGAATGGTGGTTCGAGCCGGATGGAGACTCGCGGCGCTCGCCGCGTTCGGCTGCATTTGCGCCAACCGAGCGCAAGTTGGTTTTGCACAAACGCCGGAGCGCTGTGTGTTGTCGGGCGCCGTTCTCAATTCAGCCACAGACGCAGGCATTGCGCGCGCGCTAGTCTCCTACAATGGAGGCGCGTCCGGATTTCGCTTTACGGATTCCGGCGGCAATTTCCACGTGGAGGATGTGCCGTGCGGCTATTATTCACTGAATGTCTCCAAGCCGGGCTTCGTGTCCGAACAAGACCTGTCTCCACCACTCAGCAGCGTCATCGACTCCGCTGGGCCGCCGTCGTTCGATGACGAAGAGACGCAGCAGACCGCTCGTCCACTCTCGGCAACATTCACGGGTGTGAATGTCGAGCCGGGGTCGTCGTCCACACGGATTCGGCTTGTACCCGTTTCCTCAATTGCTGGAGTCGTTCTCGACGATAACAGCGAGCCTCTCGCTGGTGCCGCTGTCCAGGCCGTTTCCGTCAAGGTGTCTCTTGACGGCCGCGACTACGCACCAGCGCGGACCGCTCGCACGGATGACCTCGGCAGGTACGCGTTTCTCGATCTCGTGCCCGGTGACTACGTCGTGCGATTGGCTGGAGAAGCCTCATCCACGCGCTACTTCATCGGCACCAGATTGAACCTGAACAACGACCACCGTGGGCTGCCGCCGCTGTACTACCCCAACGGGGACTCGCCGGCCTCCGCCTCGGTGCTGCATCTGGCCCCAGGCGAACGAGCTAATGCAGACTTCCGGGGCGCTATGGAACCGGCATTCGATATTGACGGACGGCTCGCCGGTTTCGCGCCGGACGCCTGGACGCAGATGCAACTGTACCGCGATGGCGACCGCCTGCCCGTGGGTGCAGCTTTTGTGAACCTGTCGAGCGGCCTGTTCCGCGTCATCGATGTCCCTCGCGGAAGTTACACGCTGCGGGCCGTGCAATACCACGCAGATCTTGAGAAGTGGCTGGCGGCGGAGGCGCGAGTGATCGTCTCCTCGGAACCGATTCGAAATATCGTGGTTGAATTGGCGGGTGGTGCGGACATACCCGTTTCCGTTTCATACGAAGCCGGAGCGCAACCCGATGGGATCGTTCTTCTGATGCTCGTGCCACAACACACGCCATCCAACAGGCGCCAGTTATCAATCGGCAAAGTGTCGAACGCGCGGCGGCCGGTGGGGGGCGCTCCGGAACCGGCATCGGGACCGGCGCAAGCCGTGGCCTTGACCGACGTGATTCCAGATAAGTACCGGCTGAACCTGATGTTGTCGGGAGGTGGCACCAACTATGTGGCATCCGCGAAATTCGGGGAACTGGAAGTCCTGCACGGCGAGTTTCCGGTAGCTGGAGGCACGGGCGGCGAACTCCACGTGACGATTCGAGGCGACGGTGCCAGCGTGGAGGGGAGGGCGACCTTCCAAGGGCGGCCCGCGACAGGTGCGTCCGTCTATCTCATGCCCGCGGCGGCTGGCGGAGGCGGTCTGAAAGTCGATTACTGCGATGAGGAGGGGGCTTATCACATCCAAGGTGTGTCTCCGGGAGACTATCGGATCCAGGCCTGGAGAGGGTCGCCGACGGCAGCGGAAGTCCTGTCAACCTCTGGCGCGCAGTTGACGCTGCATCCCGGCGAACACCGGACAGTGCCGCTGGAAGCGGCGTCGGGCAGCGACCAATCGAACCCGGGAGGAGGGCCTCTCTTATGACGGGAGCACCCACCAGAAGCCCCGCCGGCTTGCTGCTGGCAGTGGCTTTTGCCCTCGCGCTTCCGCTCGACGGCGCCTCGGACTATTTCGTGAGCGGCGTCGTGGTGGATTCACGATCTCACGCGCCGCTCGCGAATGCGATGGTTTCGTTGGCGCCGGCCACCGCGCGGGAGCGGAAGCTGGAACAGGTTACGAAGAAGGATGGCCGATTCTCGTTCACAGTGAGCGGCCCGCGTAAGTACTCGCTCTCCGTCACAAAACAAGGCTATCCGTCGCAGGCCTACAAAGAGGCGGCCTTTGCGGGAGTGTCGAGCGCTATCGTCCCCCGCGACGACCAGGACACGGGCCATATCGTGTTCGAGGCACGCCGCGGAAGTGTCATTGCCGGGCTGGTTAAAGACGAAGATTCCGAGCCGGTGGCCAATGCGCTTGTCGCCATCTTTCAGTCGGCTGTTCTGGACGGCGAGCGCAGAATCATTGGTCGCGGCCAGACGCGCGCGAATGCCGCCGGGGAATTCCGGCTCTCCGGCCTGCCCAGCGGAAACTACTACGTTTGCGCCATGGGGCGTCCATGGTTTGCCGATCCGATAATCCAGCTTCAAGGAATGCAACGGATCGCCGCTCGATTACCAGGCGCGGTTCGAACCGAACCGGGTGGCGAGCATCGAGAGGAAACCAGTCAATCGGCGCCTAAGTTCTCGCGGGACCCAGGTTTTCGCGGCACTGCGTTTTCGACCACGTTCTATCCCAACGGGCAGTCCGTCGAACAGGCATCGCTGGTCCGGTTGGATGCCGGCGGCGAAGCGCAAGTCTCAATCACGCTGCCTTTGGCAAGGGCAGTGTCCGTAACGGCCACGATAAGCGTTCCGGCTGAGACGAGCGCGGGCCGGGCGAGCCTGTACAAGAAAGTCCATGACGGATACGTCTCATTCCTGGATGTCTGGATTTCGAAAGACGGAAAGTTTCACTTCGATAATGTGCCGCCAGGATCGTACGAGATCATAGCGACCTCGCAAGCGGGCACCGGCGCGTCCAGTTGGCACGTTCGCGACCAGGTGGAGGTTGGGGTGTCGGACATAGAAGTAACGTTGACACCTCAGTCGCTGGGATCGCTGTCGGGGCGTGTGCTCTTCGAAGGAGAACGTCCGGCGCCCACGGCCGACCTATTCGTCACTCTCCGCAACGAGGAAGGCGGTCTTGCTCGAACGGAAGTGAGTCCGCAAGGGAGCTTTTCGTTGCCCCGCCTGCCTGCCGGCCGCTATGAAGTCACAGCGGGGAACGCAGATTACATCGCGGCATATTTCACGGGCTCGGACGGCGAGCGCCTACCGCTGACTCTCACCATTCCTCCTGGCGAAACCACTCATCGCGATTTGACACTGACAAGAGCTGTGTCGGTGATCGAGGGAACGGTTGAAAACGCAGGAGCGCCGCAGATTGGAGCCTTTGTTCTCCTGATGCCGAAGAACGCATCCGAGCGATGGGCCTACCGGGTCGATCAGACCGATAGCGATGGTTCTTACCGTCTGGCGACTATTCCATCGGGGGACTACTTCCTGATCGCTCTCAGCGACGGTAACGACGTGGCCTATCGCGATGCCAAGGTGGCGGCGATATTAAGCAAAGCGGCAAAGCCGGTCCATGTCGATGCCGGTGATCGCCTCGAAGTGAAGATGGATGTGGTGAGCACCGCGACTGTCAAATTGGGTCAGCCGTGATGCAGCCCGCCTACTGAACCGTCAAAACAGCCGTCTTGGCGACACCCGGTACCGTGGCGGTAATCGTGACGGTTTGCGTGGATGTCACATGGTAGGTCTGAATCGTAAACGAAGCCGAGGTCGCACCCGGCTGGACAATAACGGATCCCGGCACTTGGGCAATTGTCTGCAAGCTGCTCTGCAAACCAACGATGGTTCCGCCCACCGAAGCCGGCGCCCCGAGTGTCACGGTCCCGGTGGCCCTGGTTCCGCCAGTGACGCGGTTCGGAGAAATCGCGACTCCGGTCAGCGTGGCCGATCCCGGAGGATTCACGGTCAGCGCCGCCGATTGCGTGAATTTCCCATAGGTGGCCGTGATGGCGACCGTTCGCGCAACCGTCACCGCGGACGTCGTAATCGTGAACGACGCGAAAGTCTGGCCGGACGGAATGCTGACGCTATATGGCACCGTCGCGGCCGGGTTACTGGATTGCAAATTGACGATCGCTCCAACGATCGGCGCACCGTCCGCGATGGTGACCGTGCCACTCACGGTGTTTCCGCTTCCGCCCACCACCGAGCTGCTCGCCAGAGCCAGTTGCAGAGCCGGAACCACGGTGAACTGAGCGATCTGGCTGGTCCGCCCGACCGTAGCGGTAATGATGCAAGTCTGGCTGGCGGTAACCGCCGACGTGGGGATCGAAAAGCTGGCCGAGCTGGCTGCGAATGGTACCGAAACCTTCGCCGGGGGTTGCGCGGCGGAGTTGTCGCTCGAGATCCCGATGCTGATTCCTCCCAGAGGCGCCGTCCCGGTGAGCGTGACGGTCGCGGACACGTTTCGCCCTCCCAGCACGCTGGTGGGCGTGACCGACAACGCGGATAGTTGGAGCGCGTTCGCGGGGTCGATTTCGAGCGTCGCTGTCTCGCCCTGCGCGGTAATTGCGACTGTCTGGACGGTGGTTACCGACGCCGTCGGAATCGCGACCTGAAGGGACGCTTTCCCCGCTGGAACCGTCACCATAAAGGGTGGCTGCGCAGCCGTATTGTTGCTTCTCAGCGACACGGAGAAACCAATCCCCCGGGCCACTCCGTTGAGGGAAATCGTCAGAATGGCGCTGTCTCCGCCGTTCACATAAGACGGGGAGAAAGCCAGCCCCGCCACGCGTATGGAGTCCGCCGGCAGGCTGCCCATTTGAAACGAGACCACGTTGGACGTGCCGGTCTCGGCTGTCAGGAACAACGAGACCACTCCCGCGCCATCCAGATCGGGAGGCAGAACGATGTTGACCTGGTCAAGCCCGAAGTAACCCGGAGCGGGGCCGGCATATTCCACCGTGAGGGTGTAACTGTTGCCGGCCGCATCCTTGGCCGTCGCCACGACGTTGGCGGCCACGTTGACGATCGCAGAATCCTGGGTCGCGTTACCCGCGTAGCGGAGACCGGTGGCGTAGACGGCCAGGCGCGTGCGTTGGTCGCTACCGGCGATTTCGGGTGTGACCGTCAGAAACGGCGCGGCGGCGTTGGTGACCGCGTTGAGAATCGCGCCCGAGCCCTTTCCGGAACCGTCCGCGCTGAACACGGCGGCGGCGGTGTTCTGGACCAGGACAGTGGTGCTCTGTGAGGCGCCGGTGGCCTTATTTCGTGCCAGCACGTCCACTGTCCCCGTGGCGGTGTCCCCCGGCACCACGAAGTTGATCTGGGAAGACGACACGTACAGCAGACGAGCGGCCTCGCCGTTCACTTCCACGCTGGTTCCGGCCAACTCGGTGGGTAACTGCCCGCTCTGGTCGAGCGTTGCCCAGGCTGTGGACCCCGCCAGGTTGACGCCGAACAGCGCTGCCAACGAATCCGGCGCCACCGCCCCCCCGGGCTGATAACTGGCGGCGGATACCACGGCCATGGATGCGGACTGCGCCAAGAGGGTCGAATTAGCGATCAAGCCGGCCAGGATCGCGGCGTAACACGGAAGCCCGGGTCTCACAATTATCAGACGCGCCGCGGAGTCGAAAAGGACGAAACTTCAAGGCCGCCAGTTTACAATTGAATGGAGGGATCTATTTGGAAAACAGGGAAATCGCGCGCGTGCTCGGGGAGACGGCCGACCTGATGGAGATCGCCGGCGAAGACTCGTTCCGCATCCGCAGCTACCGCAATGGGGCTACCGCCGTCGAAGGTTATCCCGAGCGCATCGCGGATATCCTGCGCGACCCCCAGCGCGCTGTCACCGAGATTCCCGGAATCGGCAAAGGGCTGGCGCACGTTCTGGCGGAGATTGTGGAGCGCGGCTCTTGCGAGCGGCGCGACCTCCTGTTGCAGAAGTTCCCTCCCACGGCGCTCGAATTCCTCAAGATTCAAGGGCTGGGTCCCAAAAGCATCGCGCTCATCTTCGAGCACTACCGCATCGGCACCATCGACCAGCTCGAGCGTCTCTGCCAGGAGCAGAAGCTGCGCGTGCTGCCGCGCATGGGGGCCAAGCTGGAAGAGAAGGTGCTGCGCTCCATCGCTCAATACCGCCAGCGCAGCGGCCGCTACCTGTTGAGTTACGCGGAAGGCGTGGCGGCGGAATTGATGGAGGCGCTGGGGCAGGTTCCGGGCGTCGAAGCCGTCACGCCCGCCGGCAGCCTGAGGCGCGGGCGCGAGACGGTGGGCGATCTCGACCTGCTGGTCACCGGCCCCGCCGCCCACGCCGCCCTCGATCGCTTTGTTACGTACCCGCGCGTGGAAGAGGTGCTGGGCCGCGGCGAGAACAAGGCCAGCGCCAGAGTGGGCCGCGAAGGCTTGCAGGTGGATGTGCGCGCGCTGGCGCCCGCGAATTTCGGCGCGGCGCTGCAATACTTCACGGGCAGCAAGGACCACAACGTGGCCATCCGCACGCGCGCCGTGAAGATGGGGCTGAAGCTCAGCGAGTACGGTCTGGTTCGCGCGGAGGGCGATATCCGGGTGGCGGGTGAGACCGAAGCCGGCGTCTACGAGGCGCTCGGTCTGGCCTGGATTCCGCCCGAGCTGCGCGAAAACTGCGGTGAAATCGAAGCCGCATCTGAGGGCCGCCTGCCGGAACTGGTCGAGCTCGAGCACATCCGCGGCGACCTCCACATGCACACCACCGAAACCGACGGCCGCGCCCCCCTCGAAGAGATGGCCGAAGCCGCCCGCGCCCGCGGCTATGAGTACATCGCCATCACCGACCACTCCAAGGCCCTCGCCATGGCCAACGGTCTCGATGAGAAGCGCGTCGTGGCCTTCGCCCGCCAGGTGAAGGAAATCAACCGCGACGGGTCCGGGCTTGGCCTGCGCATCTTCTCCGGCATCGAGTGCGACATTCTCAAGGATGGCGCGCTGGATCTCGCCCCCGGCGCGCTGGCCGAACTCGACCTGGTCATCGCCAGCGTGCACAGCCACATGAATATGGAAGCCGGCGAAATGACGGACCGGCTGCTCCGCGCGCTGGAGTGCCCGCACGTGCGCATCCTCGGCCACCCCACCGGCCGCCTGCTGCTGCACCGCGATCCGTTTCCCTTCGATTTTGAACGCGTGGCGGCGGAGGCCGTGCGCCGCGGCGTCTGGCTCGAAATCAACGCCAGCCCCGAACGGCTGGACCTCCACGGCGCGTTGATCCGCGGCGCCAAGGCCAAGGGCGCGCGTTTCGCCATCTCGACCGACGCGCACCACCCCAAACAGCTCGATTACATGCGCTACGGCGTCGTCACAGCGCGCCGCGGCTGGCTCGGGCCGGACGACATCATGAACACGCTGGCGGCGGAGGGTTTCGCCGCCGCGCTCCAATCCAGACCATGAAAATCACTTCTTCCCGCGAAGTTTACCAGTGCAAGCTGTTCCGGGTAACCGAAGACCGGGCCGCGGACCTCAAGACGGGCTTCGAAATCAAACGCTCGGTGGTGCGCCACGTGGGCTCCGCCGTGATGATGGCGGTGGATCGGAAGAACCGCGTGCTGCTGGTGCGGCAATACCGGCTCCCCGCCGGAAAGTATTTGTGGGAGCTGCCGGCCGGACGCCTCGATCCCGGCGAGAAGCCGCTCCAGGCCGCCAAGCGCGAGCTGATCGAAGAAACCGGGTATCGCGCGCGCCAATGGAGAAGGTTGGCGTCGTTCTGGGTCAGCCCCGGCTATGTCGAGGAGCGCATGACCATCTACCTGGCCACTCATCTCACGGCCGGTGAGGCCACCCCCATGGACGACGAGCGCATCGAGACCCGCTGGTTCACGCGGAAGGAGATGGCGGAGATGATCCATGACGGCAAGATCGAGGATGCCAAGACCATGATCGGCTTTATGACCTGGCGCCAGCGCCGGTAGGGGCCGGGCATGCCCGGCCCCTACGCGGTCGCGGTGCTAGTTTCCCGCCGCGCCGATGGTGGCCGTGACCTTGGCCAGTTCTTTGCGAAACAGGGGGTTGTCGGGGTAATCGCGCGCCAGGTCGNNACGCCGCGTTCCTTACTGCCGGTCACGTTGTCGAAGTGCACGAACCAGCGGATGATAAACGGCAGGCTGCCGATGATGTATTCCGAAAATCCCGTGGTGAGGTAGGCATCGTAATACTTCGGATCCAGCTTCAGCAGCCGTTGCGCGTAGTTGTTGGAACGCCGCGCCGGTGCAAGGCTCGAAAACTGGTGCTTCTCGACCAGTGCCATGTAGTCCGTGGCGACGCCCTGAGAGATGCACATCGAAAACAGCGCGGAGCGGTCGTTTGGGTTGGCGCGCAGCGCGGCTTCCGCGCGGCTTCCGGTGTCGTCGAGCGCCTTGTAGAACTGCGCGCGAACCGTGGGATCGGGTCGGAGCTTCTTCTTGGCTATGATGCGCGTGTCATCCGCCAGAAACTCGCTTTCCAGCACCCCCAGCCGGTCCATTTCATAGAACAGATAGGCGGCCGCGCGGAACGCATAGGGCAGCGGGTCCTGCGGATGGGCCGCAATGCACTGATTCAGGATCTCGTGGCTGGCCGGGAAACTGAAGTTGTACATCTGTTGGACTGCCGCGTCGATGGTGGCCTCGCCGGCGGCGCCGAAAGCCGTAACGGACAAAACGACCATCAATACCCAGAAACGCAGCATGACAGTCTTATCGTACCCCGATCGGCGGCGTCCCGCCACAATGCCGTCGCGGATGGGTGTGCCACTTGCTGGGGCGTGCTGTGTTTTTGCCGCGCGGAGGCCGGCCGACGCGGGGCGGGATGGCCATCGATCAGGGAGACGCCAGCGGCATTGCCAAAGGCGACGTCTTCGACCGTGTCCGGAAGACCCTTAAGCTTCGCACGACGCGGCGTTAGCCGTGGCCCACTGTCGTTTCTCGCGTCGTGGCGAAGTTGACAGTCGTTCGCACGTTTGCGAACAATTGGAAGGTACATGCCGGCAACGGAAATTCTGGTCTTTCGCGAGGCGAATGGACGTATTCCGATGGAGGACTGGCTCGACTTCCTGCCAACCAAGGCGCGGGCGAAATGTCTCCACTACATGCGGTTGCTCGCCCGATCCGGGCATGAACTTCGCCGGCCGATCGCGGACATTTTGCGCGATGAGATCTATGAACTACGGCCGTCCCACCGGGGCGTGCAGTACCGAATTCTGTATTTCTTCCGGGATCGGGACGTGGTGGTGCTTTCGCACGGGATCATGAAACGGCAGAAGGTTCCGAACGTGGAAATTCGCCGTGCGGCGGAACGCAAGCGGCTCGTGCTCGCCGATCCGCAACGGTATTCCTTCAGGTTGGTTCCCAAGGAGGTTTGATATGTCTTCTGTACGCCGATTCGAGTCCGATACGCTCCAGTATTTTTGGGATCGTTACGTGGGCGACGATCCGGAGCGCATTTCGGAATACGAAAAGTGCGGGGCCGATATCGAGGTCGCGCAACTGATCTACGATATGCGCACGGACGCCGGGCTCACTCAGCGCCAATTGGCGAAAAAGGTGGGTACAACGGCTTCCGTGATTTGCCGGCTGGAAGACGCCGACTACGAAGGGCACTCGCTGGCGATGTTGCGGCGCATCGCGGAAGCGTTGGGCAAACGAATCGAGATCCGCTTCGTTCCGGCGGCGAAAGGCAAAGGGCCAAGATCCCGCAGAGTGGCGTAGCAGATCGGGCCGGCCGTGCTCGAAACACGCGATGGACACTTCCGAAAACAACTTCGAAACCGCAATCGTCACGGCCCTTATCCCGGCCGCCGTGACCGGCAAGATCGACGCCCGGGGTTCCGCCGAGGTGTAGATCATGATCCGCAGACTGACGGCCATCCAATTCGAGCGGTTCATGACGAGCGGCAGAACCTCCCCGGGGCTGTGCGGCTGTGAGGATCAGTCGGGTGCGATGGTGGGCGAGTATGTGGTGAAATTGCGAGGCGCCGTCGGCGAGGTAGGACTGCTAAATGAACTGTTCACCGCCAGACTCGCAGGTCACTTCGGTTTGGCATCGCCGGAGCCGGCGCTGATCGCCATCGACCAGGCCCTCGTGGATCTGGTCGCCAACACGCAACCGTCACAGGCAGTTCGCATCAGGGACAGCGTCGGACTAAACTTCGGCACCAAGGCCCTGAGCGGCGTCAGCACATGGCCCGTCGATAAATTCATCCCGGACGCGATGTGGCAGGCAGCCGTCGACATCTTCGCCTTCGATGCGCTGGTTCAGAATCCGGATCGCAGGTTCACCAATCCGAATCTGTTTACCAGGGGGGACAGTTTGTTGGTCTTCGATCACGAGACGGCGTTTTCCTTCGTGGTGGCTCTGTTTCCGTCCGCGACGCCATGGAAGCTGGACGATCAGCAGTACCTGACCGACCACGTCTTCTACAGAAAACTCAAATCGAAACCGATTGATCTCACGGGGTTTACCGCGTCCCTTGGAGGCCTCTCGGACGCAGTACTCGAAGGGATCGTGGCGGATGTGCCCGCCGAGTGGAACAATGATAATTTACCAAAGATCGAACGGCATCTCTCCACGGTGCGGGACCACGCCGGGGAGTTTGCCGAAGAGGTCCGGAGGTTCCTTGTATGAAAGTCGCGTATAGCTTCAGCGTTTTGCGCTACGTTCACGACCCGGTGGCGCAGGAGTTTATCAACATCGGCGTTGCCGTGTTCTCTCCGGAAGCCAAGTTCCTCCGCGCCGTCTGCACGACCGGCTACGCCCGCATCACGAACATGTTCCAGAAAATCGATGGGCCGCGCTTCCGGCAACTCTCCCGCTACATACAGGATCAGATCTGCGCTGCGGGCCAAGAGTACGAATCCGCTCTGCCGTTTGAATCGGGAGCCACCATTGAGCACCTGCTGGCGAGAGTCCTACCTCCAGACGACAGTGCCATCCAGTTCTCGAAGGCTGGTGTGGGCTTAAGCTCCGATCTAGCCCGGACGCTGAACGAGCTGTTTCAGCGGCACGTGGAGCAATACGCCACTTCCGGCGAATCGCCCCGCCGGACGGATGAAGAAATCTGGCGAGTGTTCCGTGAACCGTTGGACCGGTCCCTTGTCACACCGCGATTGAAGATTAAGCGGATTGTGGCTCCCGACTACGAGTACGAGTTTCAACATTCCTGGCAGAATGAAATCTGGCACGTATACGAGCCGGTCTCGTTCGATCTGGTCGAAGCCGCATCCATGCTGGATAAGGCCAATCGGTGGGTTGGGCGCGCTACCAGCCTAATGGACAGTGCGGACCCGCACCGCATCCACCTACTCCTTGGCGAGCCGCAGGATGAGCGCCTGCTGCCCACTTTTGTCAAGGCGCAGAACATTCTCAACAAGATGCCCGGCAGGAAGGATTTCATCCGGGAATCCGAAGCGGACGCCTTCGCGCAGGAACTGGCGCGAGAGGTTCAGGGGCACGCAGGGGACTGAAGGCCTGCACGGTGGCATGGCGACACACCAACGTCATGAGCGATCCGAACCTCAGGAAGGCCTGCGCCGCGCGCTGGATGCCGGCGTGAACCCTCGGGGGAAACGCGCAAGCTGGCGTTCGACTCGTTCTTCGGAGACACGCTGGAAGACATGATCGACTCCGATTTCGACATCTACAAGAAGATCAAGGGCGACCCGAACTTTGGCGCCCTGTTTCGCGCCGTGATGTACCGTACCTTTGCACCGCGCCTTCCATTCGTTCTTTGCGATTGTCTCAGTTAGCATCGGCCATGAAGTCAGGCGGGCTCGTGCACTCTGCGAGTCTAATGCTCTTGAAATTCTCAATCCGAAAATAGGTGATCCGCATATTTTCCGAGCATTCCAATGTTCGAATGCCAGTTTAGCTGATGTTCGTCAGGATGGCGCACAACACGTCTCCCACGTGCCGCTGATTGGCAATGTTTGCTAACCGTGGTATGATGACTTTGGAGTCGCGCCAAAGCGGAAAAGGTCGCCATGCCCACGCGAAATGTCAATCTGACCGAAGAGCTTGACCGCTTCGTGCTGGAGAAGGTCGAGAGCGGACGTTACGAAAACGCCAGCGAGGTTGTGCGCGCCGCGCTCCGGACGCTGGAGCGCGAGGAGCGGCAGTACGAGGCGAAGCTGGCTGCGCTGCGCACGGCCATCGATGAGGGAGACGCCAGCGGCATTGCCAAAGGCGACGCCTTCGACCGTGTCCGGAAGACCCTTAAGCTTCGCACGACGCGGCGTTAGCCGTGGCCCACTGTCGTTTCTCGCGTCGTGGCGAAGCCGACCTGCTAAGCATCGGCGCTTATACCCTTCGCACCTGGGGTGAGAACCAGGCCGTCCGCTACATCGGTGATCTGGAGGCGTGCTGCCAGATGCTGGCTGACAATCCTGCATTGGGACGGACTTGCGATGATGTTCGCCCCGGCCTGCGTCGTATGGAGAGCGGCCGGCACGTCGTGTTTTACCGCGAGGACGCCGGAGGCATTCTGGTTTCCCGCATCCTGCACCAGCGGATGCTGCCCGAAAGACACGTCATCGACGGCGAAGACGACGAGCCGTAGGGAACCCGAAACGCCGCGGCATCCGAGAGCGCGGCGGTTGCGGCGCTACTGGCCGCTGCCGGGAGCGCCCGGAATGGCGTTGGGGTAGTAGCCGTTGCGCGCGCGGATCCTGACGTTGGGCAGAGTGGGGATTTCCACCTTGATGTGGCGGAACGGCCTGGCCCTCGCCTCCGGGTCCACATCCGGAATGTAGCGCAGCACGTACTGCGTAGTGACTTCGCCGCCGATCCCTCCCACGGCCTTGATGATGGCCCCGGAGATCTCCGCGGCATACCCGCCGGTGCCCACCGTCAGCGCGTAATTGCCGTCGTCGGAAGGGTTCGACAGATAGCCCGAAACATCTTTGTAGAGCGAACTCAGCGGATACTCGACATGGCCGCCGGTCTCGGAGGTGATGCGCTCGAGGATGTCCTGGGTATCGTTGGCGAATCCGAACGCCTGGGTGCTCATGGCATAGATGGTGACCAGGTTGCGCTGGGCCACCTCGAGGACCTCGTCGATACTCGTCTTGCTGGCGTTGTCGTGGCCGTCACCCACCACGATGATCACCCGGCGCGGCTCGTACGGCTCGCCTTGCACCACCTCGTGCTTGGTGCATGCCATGTAAATGGCGTCGAAAAAGGAGGAGCCGCCGCCCGGCTTCAGCTTCTTGATCTGGTTGGCGATCTTGTCGGAATCCCACGTGGTGTTGACCACCATCTCGGCGTCGTTACCGTAGGTGATGAGGTAGCCGGTGTACTTCTTGTCGCCCGGCAGCAGGTTCCAGACCAGTTCCAGGATGGCGTCCTGATAAGTTTTCCAGTGCACCCGGGTGGCGTTGCTCATGTCGATGAGAAACCCCACCACGATGGGCTGATTCTGGTCGTGACTGAAGAAGCGGATGCGCTGCGGCCGGCCTTCGTCGAGGATGCGGAAATCCTTGGCTTCCAGGTTGGAGACGAAGCGTCCTTTATCGTCCGTCACCGTGATGGGCACGATGACCTCGTTCACCGACACCTGNNATTCTACCGCGGGCGGACTAGTCTTTCACCGCCACCAACTCCACCGCGAAGCCGGCTTCCATCGAGGGCAGTCCCTCAAACAGCACCAGGCTGCCGGCCGGGGGACGAGCGGCGTCGAAGAACTTCGAGCGCACCGTGCGCACCTGCTCCGCGATTCCCGCCGACAGCGGATAGTAATGCGCGAATGCCACGTCGCGAGCGGAGACGCCGTCCTGCTCCAGCGACTTTCGCAGGCGATCGAAAGCCAGCCGCGCATCCTCCTCCCGGTACCCGAAACAGACCTGGGATCCGGTCAGCACGACGTGGGGCGCGCTCACCAGTGCGATCTGCGATTCGCCGGGCTCCCGCGGCAGGCCTTCGGGGTTCATCAGACGCAGCGGCGCACCGGCATCCCGGCGGAGCCGCGCCACGGCCTCACACGCCGCCAGCGCGCGGACCGGCGCGCGTTGCGTCTCCACCAGGTTCAGCGCGGCACGCGGATACTCGGCTTCCACCAGCTTGCGCGTGGCCGCCAGATTGTCCAGCGAGCTGAGGAAACAGGTGACGCGGACCACGTCGGACGGTTCCGAACCCGCGGTCCGGACGGCTTGGCGCAGGGCGGCCAGGGAATTGGCGGCCAGCGGCGCCACCGGATCGAGCGGGTTCTCCGAAGTCGCCGTCTGCGCGGAGACAAAAGCCAGCCCGTGGGGATTGACCTCCTTCTTCCCGGCAGCCACGGCCTCCAAAACCACCTGCGCGCCTTCGAGCGGCAGCCCGCCGGATTGAATGAGGCTCAGGGCTGGAAGCGGCAGGCGGCGGTCCGCAAAACCCTCGCTCACCAGATCGCGCACGCGACGCACGTCGCCCGAGCCGCCCACAAAAGCGCGAATCTTGAGAACCGTGTCGCCGCCGGCCTCCCGGGTGAGCGCCTTCAGGGCATCGCGCACCTGCTGCGAAAGCAGACCCTTGGAGGAGAGCGGGGTGACGTAGAAGGTAAGACGCCGGGTGTCGCCCACCACCGCGTTGGGAAGCTCCCGGGGAATCTGGAGCGTCTGGGTTACTTCGTCCTTCTTCTTCTGGGCAGGCCACGCAAGAAGGGCCAACCCGCATGCCAGCGCTACTAGCGCAAACCCTCTCATGGCCTGACATCCGGATTGTAGCACCTTCCGATCTTTTCTTTTAGCAGCCAGTCCAATATGGTATGGTATGGATTGATGGATTTTGCGCCATCTCTCGTTCACGAGTCCGAAGTCCCGCTTTATCGCCAGCTCTACCGGCAATTCGCGGCGAAGATCCGGGCGGGCGAGCTGCCCCGGGGTGAGCGCTTGCCAGCCACCCGCGAATTGGCTGGCCTGCTGGGTCTGAACCGTACCACCGTGTCCGCGGCGTACGAAATGCTCGAAGCCGAAGGGCTGATCGCCGGCCAAGTGGGCCGCGGCAGTTTCGTGACGGGGCATTCGGTGGCCCCCGCCGGCGGGGTCGATTGGAATTCTCTGCTCGAGCGCAGCGATATGCCGCCCCCGGCACATTCGGGCGGGGCGCCCCCTGGGCCCGGCAGCGAAGTCATCAGCTTCGCGATGTCACGGCCTTCGCAGGCGCTGTTTCCGCTGGATGAATTCCGCGCCAGTTGCGCAGCGGTGCTGGCGCGGCAGGATCTGGCGGGCATCCTGCAACTGGGCTCGCCGGCGGGTTTCGAGCCGCTGCGGCGCTACCTCATCGAAGAGGCGCGCCGCCAGCGCCTGGCGGGTCCCGGCGACGATCTGATCGTCACCAATGGCTGCCAGCAGGCGCTCGACCTCATCGGCCGCGTGATGCTGCGGCCCGGCGACACGGTGGTGGTGGAGGATCCGGTCTACCCGGGCCTGAAGAACCTGCTGGCCGGAATGGGCGCACAGTTGGTGGGCATTCCGGTTGGCGCCGAAGGGCTGGACATGGCGCAACTCGGGCGCGTGTTGGAACGCGAGCGGCCGCGGTTCCTGGTGGTGACCTCGAATTTCCAAAACCCCACGGGCGCAACCCTGCCGCTGGCGGCCCGGCGCGAGCTGCTCGAGGCCGCCCGCGCGGCGCACGTGCCGGTAGTGGAAAACGACGCCTATGGCGAGCTCCGCTACGAAGGCGAGCCGCTGCCTGCCCTCAAGCAACTGGACGAGAACGGCGGCACCGTCTTGCTCCGCAGCTTTTCCAAGGTGAGTTTTCCGGGGTTGCGGGTGGGCTGGGTGGTGGGGCCGAAGCCCCTCATCGACCGCCTGCGCCAGGCCAAAGAGGCCGCCGACCTGCATACCGACCAGCTTTCCCAGGCGGTGCTGCTCGAGTTCGCGGAATCCGGACGCCTCGAGGCCCATCGCGCGCGCGTGCTCCAAGCCGGCGCCGAGCGGCTGGCGGCGACCCTGGACGCCTGCCGCCGGTACCTGCCGGCGAACGCGCGCTGGACACGGCCGCAAGGCGGAATGAACGTGTGGGTGCGGCTGCCCGAGCCCCTGGATGCGGGCGAGTTCCTGCCGCGGGCGCAGAAGGAAGGTGTGGCTTATCTGCCCGGCCGGTACTTTGCGGTATCCCGGCTCGAGCCGGGAGCATTGCGGCTGAGTTTTGCGGGCCTCGCTCCGGACCAGATCCGGAGCGGCCTGGCAGTTTTGGGAAGAATTGTCGCGGGCGAGATCGAAAGCGCCTCCGGGAGCTTCGAGCCCGCCAGCGCGATGGTGTNNAACCATGTTTGAATTTTCGAGCGAAGAGTTTCGATTGAAGGTCGGCCTGGCGGAAATGCTGAAGGGCGGCGTCATCATGGACGTCACCAACGCCGACCAGGCCAAGATTGCCGAAGACGCCGGGGCTTGTGCGGTGATGGCGCTGGAGCGCGTGCCGGCGGATATCCGCAAGGAAGGGGGCGTGGCGCGCATGGCCAACATCGGCAAGATCGAAGAGATCATGCGCACGGTCCACATTCCCGTCATGGCCAAGGCGCGCATCGGCCACTTCATGGAAGCGCGCATTCTCGAGGCGCTGGGCGTGGACTACATCGACGAGAGCGAAGTGCTCACCCCCGCCGACGAGGAGCATCACATCGCCAAAAGCGATTTCAAAGTCCCGTTCGTGTGCGGCGCCCGCAACCTGGGTGAAGCCCTGCGGCGCATCGCCGAGGGCGCGGCCATGATCCGCACCAAGGGCGAGGCCGGCTCGGGCAACATCGTCGAGGCCGTGCGCCACATCCGCACCATCGTGAAGCAGATGAAACAACTCACGGTACTGGGAAAGGAAGAGCTGGTGCACCAGGCAAAAGAGCTGCAGGCGCCGCTGGAGCTGGTGGAATGGGTGGCGCAACACGGAACGCTGCCCACGCCCAACTTCTCGGCGGGCGGCATTGCCACGCCGGCCGATGCGGCGCTGGTGATGCAGCTTGGCGCCGAGGCGGTGTTCGTGGGATCGGGAATTTTCAAGTCGTCCGACCCCGCGGCGCGCGCCCAGGCCATCGTGCACGCGGCCAAGAACTTCGACAATCCCGAGAAGCTGCTGGAGGCGAGCCGGTTGCTGGGCGAAGCCATGCCGGGGCTGGATATCGCCAAACTGCCGGAGTCGGAACTGTTGCAGACCCGAGGCTGGTGATGAAGAAGGTCGGCGTGCTCTCGCTTCAGGGAGATTTTGCGGCGCACGGGGCGGCCATCGCCCGCGCCGGCGCCGAGCCCGTGTATGTCCGCCAGCCCGAGCAGTTTCGCGACATCGACGGGCTGGTGATTCCCGGCGGCGAAAGCACCACCATGCTCAAGCTGCTGCACCGCGACGGGCTGATGGACGCGCTGGCGGAATTCGGCCGCCACAAGCCGGTTTTCGGCACCTGCGCCGGGGCTATCCTGATGGCCACCGAGGTGTGGAACCCCCCGCAGGAGAGCTTGGCAATGATGGACATCGCTGTCGAGCGCAACGCCTATGGCCGCCAGATCGACAGCCGCGTCACCGTGCTCGACCCCGAGCCGGAGTTTCAGAAACGCACCGCGCCCGGCAAGCTCGAGGCGGTGTTCATTCGCGCGCCGGTCATCCGGCGCGTCAACGGCGGCGGGAAGGTGCTGGCGCGCTACGCCGGCGATCCCGTGCTGGTGGAGCAGGGCCGCCACCTGGTGGCCACGTTCCATCCCGAGCTGACCGCGGATTCGCGCGTGCACGCGCTCTTTCTGGAGAAGCTGTGAACGAGCCCGTCAAGCGTGTGTTGTTCGTGTGTGTGGGCAACGCCTGCCGCAGCCAGATGGCCGAGGCTTTCGCGCGCGTTTACGGCCACGACGCCCTGGTTGCCGCCAGCGCCGGTCTCACTCCGGCCATGGCCGTGATGCCCGATACCGTGCGCGCCATGGCGGAAAAAGAAATCGACCTGCGCGACCAGTTTCCCAAGAGCGTATACCACATGCGCCGCTCGAAGTTCGACCTGGTGGTCAACATGACCGGCGTCGCGCTGCCCGAGGGCATCGACGCGCCCGTCGAAGAATGGAGTGTGCGCGACCCCGTCGCCATGGATTATGACGAGCACTGCGAGGTGCGCGACGAAATCGAGCAGTTGGTAATGAACCTGATTTTCAAGCTGCGCCGGGAGCAGCACGCCCCCCGATTCCGCGGTCAGGGTTCGGGCCGGCTGAAGCTCTGAGGCTCCCCCCGGGGCCGTGGACTCCGGCTCTGCCACCGGGCGAGCGTCATTTCGCCATTCGCGGTCGATCCGGAGGAGCACTCCAAACTGAACCGTNNCAGCGGACTGAATGCGGTTCCACATGTCCTGAACGCTGACGGAGAGGCGCTTCTTCTCACGGGGTCCGATCACGATCGAGACCCGCTCCAGGGCGACTATTTCAGTTTTTGACCGGCTTGAAATCGCCTGTTGAAAAACCACCGCCGCCGTGACCCTGTTCGATTCATTCTTCACCGTCAAAAACTGTCTCCGGTCGGATTCGATGCGAAATGTACCCGGAGTGTAGTTGACAAGCGCAATCGGGCTGTCCAGGTGGGTCTGAAGCTGGAAGTCGATGGTCTGGGCGTGTGCCAAGGTGCAGCCGAAGAACAGGACTGACAGCAGTGCTCGGCGGTGGTTCGGCAAGATCGCTCCCGGAAAGCCGATTTTACCAGCCGGCGGCGTAGGTTACCCGGGGTGGCCCCAGCCTGCATCTCGTTGAATCGCCACTTCGCCGACCATCCTAGGGGTCCAGCGGATCCTGAGAGTCGATATGCAGCGAATCGATCAACGGCAGAAACTCCAGATCGAAGGGCGATGTGCGCCGGATCGACTTGTAGGGAGAGTAGCCAAGTTCCTTGACGCAGCGACCCCTGAATTCGTCGCTTTCGATGTACTGGCTCTGACTCAGATCGGTGGTCACCAGCGCTTTCCGGTCGAACGGCACACCGTAGCGATACATCAGGCGGGCGGCATTGCGCATATTGGTGGTCGTGTGGCGAGCGTGTGGGTCTACCAGGATGGCTTCCGCCGGAATGCCGAATCGGGTCATCAGGTCGCGCTTCATTTCGATTGCCTCGCAGAACTCGGTCTGGTTCGGATGCACAAACCCTCCCGAGACAATCAGCAACGGGGCTTTGCCCTGGCGGAATCGGCGGGCGGCGATTTCATCGCGGAGTTTGCCGTCCGGCGAAAGCCGCACCCCCGGGCGATCATTGCCGCTTCCGGGTACCACGATCGCCGAGTATGGATAACGGTCCCAGCCGATGGATCGGATGCGCGCATATGCCGCGGCGTTTTCGCCCATCTCCATCGGCTCATAGCGCGCGGCTTCGTCGCGGTGGTTCAGGGTCATCAGCTCCAGCGCGAAGCGCAGGGAAGGCTGGAAGAACAGGTCGAGACTCTCGCGATCGTCCGCCAGAAAAGCGGTGATGCTGTGAATCAGCCCTTGATACCTCTCCGACTTTGGGTCATAGGTCATCGAATCGATCGCGGGCCAGCGCAGTGGCTTACCGAGCCCGTAAACGTCGACGATGCGGTTGACGCCGCGGACGCACTCTGTCCACGCGCGCTCCAGGAACTCCTCGCCGCCCAAACCGTTGTTTCGCACATAGGCGCCACTGGCACGCAGCGGACCATCCGTCCATCCGCGCACGGCGGCGGAATCGCGATAGAGGGCGGCCAATGCGCGGGCCGCTTCCGATGACTGCCGATCGGTCCACTGGAAGGCCGCGGCGTAGCATTCCAGGTCCAGGTTGCAGGAGCCTGCAGCCTTATCGAGGGCGGCTATGCGGGTGGCCGCCAGTCGCGCAAGGACCGGGTCGGCCTTCACGGCGGCGCGAACCTCGGGCGATCGCTCAATCACAGATAACAGATCGAAATTCTTGTCCTCTAGGGGCCATTCGAGCTTCAGGGGAGCCCGCGTGGGCTCTCCTGCTTTCAACTGGGCATGGGCGATGGCTGCGCCCAGCAGCAGCAACGCCACGACTGGGCGAGCGATTCTTCTGTTCATCGATTTCCTCGTTTTGAATCCGCTAGGCAACGGTCGCACCCGTCGTGAACCGCGCATCGCCACGATCTTCGCCGGCATCAGCGGGGCCTCGGAGCCGGCGCGGAGCCCGTAGCCGGATTGTATCGTGGATTGTCGAGACTCTCGGGATTCCCGCTGTGCTGCAATCCCGTCGCGCCGATCGGCTTCGGCGGACGCTCAGGTTCTTTGGCGCTCTCGACCCACGCCGTGTACGTCAAATCCCGCAGCAACCCGGCGGCCGCGGCCAGTTGCCCGTATACCAGCTTGCGCGCCGCTTCGTCCGTCTTGTCCGCGAATGCCCCGCGCTGGTCCATCCGGTAGACCTCTTCGACGAGACTGGTGGAGCGATCGAGGTGCTGGAGAATGGCCTCGAACGGATCCGCAAGACACACCGGCTTTCCTACCAGCGGGCCGACATCGCCGGGCTCCGCGGCAATTAACTCCACGAACGCGGACTCGAACCGCCCGTGGATGCTCGCCGAGGTCGTGTAACCTCGCGGGTTCGGCCCCTTCCAGCCCTCGCTATGAATCGAGTCGTGCAGCGGCATGGCGCCGTCGCCAACGTAGTGGCCCAGCCAACCCATGTAGAACGCCAGGTCCAGTTCTATGAAATGCGTATCTTTGCCGGCGGCTTTCTGTGCCCGGTAAAGACGCATCCCCGATTTCAGCCGCTCGTAGCTTTCCATGGCCGCGTAGGGCAGGGTGCCCGTCCACCGCACATTGGTGAGACGCGCCCGCGCCGGGTCCTTATCCTTGATCCGCAAGTACTCGTCGTACACCGCCAGCACGAATTCGTAGCGCGAACGCGGGATCTCCTTCAGAAAAGAGAACTGTTCCCTGAACCAGCCGTGGTTGGGATCTTCCTCGATCTTGAGAAACGGCTCCGAGATCTGCCTCCACGTGTCGGGCACGCCAGCCCGCTGCGCGATCCACTCCTCGTAGGCCTTCAGGAAGGCGGGGCCGTCTTCGGGCAGCATTCGCACCGCTACCCGATTGATGATGCCGTGCGCGCGCCCGCCCCATCCCAGGGCCGCGCCGGCCAGAAGCAGGATTCCACACACCAGGCGAGGCGCTCTCATGCCGGCTCCTTCAGAACGACACGCGGACGCCGAATTGGATCTTCCGCCCGGGCTGAGTGGCGGTGATCCGGCCGAAATCCGCCGCGGTCCACTGGTTGACGACCGAGCTGGTGCAGCCCGCCGTGCCACAATTGGCGTTCAGCCGATTGGCCAGATTCTCCGATTCCGCGATCAGTTCCAGGTTATACCGCTCACGGTAGACGAACCGCCGCGCGAGCCGCAAATCGAGATCCAGCATGTTGGGACCGGTGATGGAGTTGCGCCCCAGAAACAAGGGACGATCGTTCAGCACCAGGTCGTTGTTCAGGTCGACTCCGGCCACAGGGTTGATGGGGAACCCGCTGTTGTAGAAGACCATGGTGGAGAACTCAAAACCATTGAACCACCGCCACGCTTGTGCCGACAATTTGGGAGCATAGAGGCCTTGCAGCACCCAGGAGTAGCGCAGATTCGGGTTGCCGTTCCCGTAGTCGCGCTGCCGGTTGCTCGGGTCGGTGAGGGCGCCGCCATCCAGGTCGCCAACGTTGAGGGCGTGCGACCAGGAGTAGGTCGTGCTGAATTGGATGCCCCGGCTGAAGCGCTTAACCAGCGTGAGGTCCAGCGCGTTGTAGTTGCCGTTGGCGCCGGATTCGTACAGGTTGATGGCCCGGAAGCGCGGATCGGGCCGCCCCGCCGACCCTTGGTAGATGGGCCGGCCATCCGCCAGCGTGCCGGTGGGTGCGCTCAGGTTGATGTCCCGCTGGTACAGCCCGTGATGAAACGCGACCCACTGGTATTGCACCTTCAGCGCCAGGTTGGGCAGCAGTTCCCGCTCCAGCTCCAAGCTCGCCTGGTGCGCGTACATGATCTGAAAATCAGACGGGAACGCCGTGATGTTGGGCAGCGAGGCAAACGACGAATTGGCGCTCGAGAGCAGGTTGGGGAAACGTGGCGCGCTCGAGTCCGTGCCCGGAACCGAATAACTCAGCAGGCGCCTTCCGTTCAATTGCGCGCCGTTGACCGGCAGGCTCAGGCTGGGATCGTCGTAGTACATCCCCCAGCCGCCGCGGACCACGGTTTTCGAATCTGGGAATGGAGTCCAGGAAAAGCCGATGCGCGGCGCCACGTTGTTGGTGTCGTTGTTGATGCGGCGCGACAGAATATAGGGGGCCTGGTCGTCCAGGCTGGGGAACAGGATCAGCTCGTAACGCACCCCCAGGTTCAACGAGAAATTGGGCCGCAGCCGTATCTCGTCCTGCAGGAACATGTTGATGAAGTGGAAGCGCAGGGTGATCGAACGATCGCCTATGCTCTGCGCCAGTTGCGTGTAGGTGTACGGCTTCGCCGTAGCTGGATCGGTGAGGCCGGCCACCGTCCATAGATATTGGTTGAGCGCGGTGACCGCGCCCCGCCCGGCCGCCGCCGACAATCCACTGAAGATAAACCGGCCGTCGAGAGCCGTGAGCGCCGAGTAATTGGTGGTCTGGTAGTCCATCCCGGTCTTGATTGTGTGCCGGCCGCGCGTCCAGGTCACGTTGTCGACGAGCTGCGTGCTGGTTTCCGTGCTGCCCGATCCGCCCCCGGGGATCGTGCCAAAAAGCGCCACCCCGGAGAGATCGACCGCGTAGTTTGCCGTGCCCACCGGCGTGTTCAACTGCGTCCGGGTGTTCACGCCAAAGCGGAACTCATTCAACAGGGAGGGGGTGGCGATGGTCGTCAACTGTGCGGAGCCGCCATTCATTTGGTCGTCGAAGCTCATGAGCCGGCTGTTGGTCGTGAGGCCTCCACCCGAACCCGTCGGCTGGTGGTTCGTGAAGCGGCAGTAGCGGATGAAACCCATGTTCTTGTCGTTGAGCTTGAAATTGAGTTTGCCGCTGGGCGTGTGGAAGGTCTCTCCGAGGCGCGAGGCGCCCAGATCGTCCGGGGCCAGGTTCAGCGCTGTAGCATTCGCCGCGGTGATCGTGATGGGTTGGGGCGAGGTGTACGGGTTGTCCTCGTAGTTGACGAAGAAGAACAGCCGGTCTTTCTTGATCGGCCCGCCCAGGTTGAAATCGTCCTCCCACCAGGTGTAAGGAGCTTTCGTGGCTGCCAGCGGAGCGCGGGCCGCCAGGTCGTTGGGCCTATTGACATACATGACTGACCCGTGGAACTGGTTGGCGCCAGACCGCGTGATGGTGTTCACCTGGCCGCCGGCGGCGCGTCCGAATTCGGCGGAGTAGGTGCTCGAAACCACCTGCATCTCCTGCACGGTTTCGGCGGTGTTGATGATCAGGCGGATCTGGCGGCTGCCCTGCCGCGACGTGTCGTCGAGGCCATCCACCGACCAGTTGGCGCGATCGCCGCCTCCAAACGAGAACTGCGTGGTGCCGAAGGTGAAGCTGGGGACGCCCTTCACCCCGGGCGCCAACAGGTACATGTTATAAATATTGCGCGAGACGAGGGGGAGGTCGCGTACCGCCTTTTCGTTGACCACTTCCTGCACCGCGGCCGTGCCCGGTTCGACCATGGTCGCATCCGCCGTCACCGTTACCGAGTCGGCCGTGCCGCCGACCTTCAGCCCCACGTTGATCCGCACCTGCCAGCCGACGCTCAAGACGATGCCGGTGCGCCGGTACTCCGCAAACCCGACCGCCGTCACTCGCACTTCGTATCCGCCGATTTTGAGCAGCGGAAACCGGTAGTATCCCTGCTCGTTGGTCACGGTGGATACTTCGATGTTGGTTTCCACGTTTCGCGCAAACGCCTTCGCATTCACCACGTACGCGCCGCTCTCGTCCTGCACGTAGCCGTCGATACCGGCGTCGGTGGCGTTGATCTGCGCGAAGGCAGTGAGCGCCATAAGCATACCGGCGAACAGACCCAATGTGATTCTCATCCTTTTTCCTCCAGACGTCGGCTCGCGAAAGTAGAGCCCGCTGACGCGGGGGTTATACTCGTTTTTCCGGCGAGCCACAATCTTCGAAACCGACAAGAATTATACTGCTGAATATAACAAAATGTCAACCATAGGATATAATGATGTTGTCGTATGGGCTGAGGCCGCCATCGCCAGCGTCGTGTGCACCGCAGAAGCGCCGCTGGCAATGCCCATGATGGCGCGACTCGAGAACTCCGCCGAACACGGCAGGAAGATGTTGGAAACAAGGCTCTTGGACGATGTGACAGAACTCGATACCTGGTTCTTCCGGGTGTGCGTCATCGGGGGAGCGAATGCGCCGCAACGCCGCTCCCGGCCCGAGCGTCAGTTCCCTTCTCCGGCCGATCCACCGCGAGGTTGCTGGTCCGGAGAGCGAACGTGTGTTTTCCCGGCCCCGTCGCCTTGGGTCGGGGTTGTCGTTCCGGACGGCGACCTGGGCCGGCTCAAGGAAGTGATTGGCGTCGGCGCGCGTGTGCCAGTTGGTACGCTCAAATGTTTGGAGGCTTTATGACAGGCAAAATAATGGCAATTGCAGCACATCCCGGCGACGGGTTCTTCACCATGGGAGCGACACTCGCCCAGCAGGTCCAGCAAGGGGGGAAGGGAGTTCTTCTGTCCCTTTCGATGGGAGAGAAGGGCGCGCCGAAGAACATCCCAGTGAAGCAGTATGGTGAAATGCAGCGCGCCGCCACCGAAAAGGCGGTCCGTCTCATAGGCGCGGAGGCGATACTCCTCCCATACCCCGACGCCGAGATCCCGTTCAACGAAGAGATCTCGCTGGCTGTCTGCGACGCAATCCGCGAGCAAAAGCCGGATATTGTGGTGACGCACTGGCGCGGAAGCTGGCACAAGGACCACCAGAACTGCCACCTGATCGTCCACGACGCGATCTTCTACGCGGCTTTAGACCCGCTGGGACGCAAGCTGCCGGCGCACTCGGTCGGCAAAGTTTACTACGCCGACAACTGGGAGGATGCCACGAACTTTGAGCCGGATACCTGCATAGACATCGAGCCTGTCTACGAAAAATGGCTGCAGGCTTGCGATTTCTATCCGATGTGGCGAGGGCAGACCGGCTTCTTCCGGTACAACGACTACTACAGCAGCCTTGCGACCATGCGAGGCTGTCTTTCCGGCTTCAAACGGGCAGTGGCGCTGATGTCGGATAAGGAACAGCGCATGCAGCGGCTGCGGTCGCTCTGACGCGGGGAGCTTGACCTGCGTCGGCCGCTGACCGCCACCGCCCGCACGACCATGCATATTAATGGTTGGGCGGGTCCTCGCGACTGTGAACGGTCGCGCCCGCCACGATGGTTTCGAGAACGGCCAGCGAATGCGAAGCTTCATCCCAACGGAAGCGGACCAGGTCGGCTGTGTCGCCTGCCAGCAGACCGCGCTTCCGTCCGGCAAGCCGGGCCGCACGCGCCGGATTCACGGTTGCCATTCGAAGCGCAGCCTGAATAGAGACTCGGCCCAACCGTACGCAGTTTCCTACAGCGGCATCCATGGTCAGCCCGGACCCGGCCAGTCGCACGCCGCCACGCAGGACCACCCGGTTATCCGGCAATAGTTCTACCGGGATGTCCCCCAGTTGGTACGGTCCCGGCTTGCACATGGCTGGTGAGACGGCATCCGTCACCAGCACCGACCGGCTCGTCCCCTTGATCCGGAGGGCGCCGGTCAGGAATGGTTGCGGAATGTGTATACCATCCACAATGAAGCTCGCCGTCAGGCGGTCTTCCGTCAGTTGGTCCCAAATATAGTTCTTCGTCTTGGGCAGCACGGCATGCGCTCCGTTGCCGAGATGGGTCGACATCGTCGCACCGGCATCGACGGCGGCCCTGATCTGTTCCGCATTTGCTCCCGTGTGCCCGATACTGACGACGACGCCCGCTCGTGCCAGCGCGGATATATAGCGCGGTGCAGCAGCGTATTCGGGGGACACTGTTACCATGCGAACTTCTCCGCGGGCGGCTTCCTGCCAGCGCTGAAATTCATCGAAATCAGGCGGCCGCACGTATTGGATGGGATGAGCGCCGCGCGGCCCATCGTCGGGCGATATGTGCGGGCCCTCGACGTGGAACCCAGCGATAGCGTTCGCCTCCGGCATGCTGCACCGTTGAAACGCCTGTTTTGCTTCGGCCAGCGCGCGAAGCGCACCCGTTATGCGCTCCCGCGAACTGGTGATGACCGTAGGAAGAAACTTAGTCACGCCTGTCTGAAACAGGTACTGAATCGAACGAGCGAAGGCTTCAGGCCGGATCGTTGGATCGTTATAGTCCACCCCGGCAAAGCCATTGACCTGAAGATCCACAAAACCCGGAGCCAGGAAGACCTTCCCAGGTCCGGATCCCGGAAGCTCGCTCGTCTCCTCGATAACGGAAGTGAACTCGATTCGGGCAATGGACGAACCACCTGCCCGCGTGCCACTGACGACCTTGCGCGAATTCAACGTCATTGGCATCAACTGGGGTGGGCTGCCATGCTTTGCTCGCGATCGATACGAGCGGCCACGCGACTCACTATGAGAATCGCTGCAAACGCCGCCGCGACCATAGCAAACACCCAACGCAGGCCGGCCGCGCCTCCGACGTGCCCCGCCAGCCACGGGAGAATCATCCCGCCCGCCAGAGCGACGGCGAACAGGATCCCGAACACCGTCCCCGAATGCGATTGAAATCGAGAGCCTGCGATTCCCAGGACTGTGGGATAGATGCCCGCCAGCGACCAGCCACACAGTACGATCACGAATGCCGAAAAACCCGGAGCCGGAGAGACCGCTGCCAGCACGGCCCCGACACAAGCGCCCGCGGCGCACAAGAACAGAGTCCGATACGGATCGGATGCGAGCGCGAGACGGCTCAGTACCGCACGCGAAGCCATCAATGACGCCCAGTATCCGGCCAGAATCCAGGAAGCCATGGAGACCGAAGCCACCCCGACGGCACGCATCAGATACGTGGAAATGAAACCGCCCAACGTGAACTCCACGCCCGACTCGAAGAACAGCAGGAGTGCAAACACCAATACCAGAGGCGAGCGCAGAAACTGCGGCACCTTGGCAATCGGGAGGGCATGGCCTTGCTTGGGAGCGGGGAAGCGCAGCGCCGACGCAAACACCCCCACGGCGGCACAGAGAAATGCGGCGGCCGCCAACAAGCGCCCCATGGAGAAACTGGCCAGCAGCGCTCCAATCGCGAACGGCAACAGCAGCGCTCCAAAGCCGAAGAACACGCCCAGCAGATTGAGGGCGGCACTCTTGCGTTTCGGATCGTCGTGGAGATCGGCGACCAGCGTGTTGGTCGCCCCATTCAAAGCCCCGCCACCGATGCCGAGCAGCGCCACGGCAGGCAGCAGTTCCACAAACGCCGTTGCGCGAGCGACGATAACCAGCCCGGCGGCCACCAGTAGCGGCCCGAGCATGAGCGGAGGCTTCATGCCATAGCGGTCCATTGCCAGGCCCAGCGCAAGACTGCACGCCAACATGGCGGCGTTCATCACCAGAAACAACGTCCCTATGTCGGCTACTTCGAATCGCAGCCGGCCGGCGAGTGATGGCAGGATAGCGCCTAGCAGAGCCATCACGATACCGAACACAAACATCCCTGCGTAGGCAGCCCGAGTCAGAAGCCTGATGTGGCGGGCATCAGGCCGTGACATGGGCGACCGGCGACCGTTCAAACAGCTTCTCCGTGTAGGCATCGAAGACGCTCAAGTTGTGGTCTTTGCTCACGCCGGGAACATTGGGAGAAACAAACGTGTCCGGCTTGAAGCCTTTGGCCGTCAACCGCGCAGCCGTCTCGGCTACCAGCGCCATGGCGATGAACACGGCGCCAATCGTGGACCCGGCGGCCACCTTCTCGGGGTACCCGATATCGACCAACGCATCCTCCGGCGGCACACAGTTGTCGAGCGCGATATCCGCGACGTCCGACAGCTTTTTGCCGCTGGAGTGAGTAGCCTGCTGTTTCGAAACGTTGGCCAGTGACGACACCGAGATCACTCTCAGGCCCCGCTCTTTGGCGTAAAGAGCGGCTTCGATTGGCGCGGCGTTCAGGCCGCCATGGGAAAACACAATCATGCAGTCGCCCGGCTCGAGCGCGAAACTCTGCAGGAAGTTTTGTATGTATCCCTCCTGACGTTCCAGCCAGAGCAACTCCCGTGCGCCTCCCGGCCCAACCACGTTGTGCCACATAAGGCGCGGATCGTATAGCGGGAAAAAACCGATGAAGCTCCCGTAGCGCGGAAACACATCCATCACCGGGATCACCGAGTGGCCGCTTCCAAAAAAGTACGCGCGCTTGCCGGCTGCGATGGCTGTCGCCAGCAACTCTCCCGCCTCTTCGAGCTTCGCCTTGTCGCGGTCATGGATTGCTTCCAGCACTCCACAGATCCGCTCGTAATACTTGTGTGCCGACATGAATTCACTCCTTGTCCAAACCAGTTTCTAACCGGGCGAGCCGCGCGGCTCCAAGCAGCCCCGCATCCTCGCCCAGGGCAGTCTTCTCAATCCGGACCACGCCTGCCGCGATCGGCTGCGTCCAGCGCAGCGCCTGCGATCGGATGCGTTCCAGCATGAGGTCGCTTGCCTGCATAAGCCCGCCGCCAAGAACAACCATGTCCGGGTCCAGGAGGCTGATCAAGCTCGCGATCCCTAACGCCAAGTAGTCCGCGGCTTGCTGCAATGCATCGAGCGCCGCTTCATTGCCGGCGCGAGCGGCGGCTACGACCGCCTCGGCGGATTCCATTCCAGCCCGCCGCGCGACTGCGGGGCCGGCCGCTTCGGTTTCCCACCCGCCCGTCGCGACGTATTCGTGCTTCCAAGGGCCGCCGACCACCATCCACCCCGCTGCTCCTGCAATCCCATGTGCGCCCTCGATCGGACGGCCTCCCGACACGATGCCCACTCCGATCCCGGTTCCAACCGCCACAAACACGATGTCCCGCAGCCCTCGCGCCACACCGAGCCACTGTTCGGCGAGCACACATCCGGTTCGATCACTCCCGATCACCACCGGCAATCCCAGCCGCTGCTCCAGGGCATCGCGCAAAGGCAGGAATTCTCTGCCCCACAGGTTGGGAGCCCAAACCGTGCCTGCGCGCGGATCGTAAATGCCTGGAACGATGATGCCCGCGGCGGCAACGCCAGCCGAAGACCAAGCCACGATCTGGCCGACCGTCGCTTCAAACGTGTGCGCCGCGGGAAGCTTCCGCTTCTGGGTCAAGCGCCCCGTGCCGTCGATCAGTGCGATGGCTGTTTTAGTGCCCCCGAGATCCACGGCCAGGACGTTGCTCACGGCCGCGTGACCCTGACCGCACGGGAGCGAGGAGTGCCGGGATCAAAGCTCGCGCATCGCATTTAACGCATCTCGTTACGGCCGCGTCGCTCCCTGCCGGGTTGCTTGCGGAGCGCGGCCCACCACCAGATCGAGCACGATGCTGTAACGATCTCCCCGCATGATGCTCTTGACAAACTCAAGCGGCCTTCCATCCCACAGGAAAGTCACGCGCTCCGCGGCAAAGATAGGTGAGCCAACAGGGATACCCAGCAGTTCGGCCGCCGGCGCCTCCGCCGAGGCTGCAAAATGCGTTTCCCGTGCACTGGTCGGCCGCAGCCCATGCCGGGTCTGCAAAAGTTCGTATAGCGAAACGTTTTCGAAGTTCTCCTTTTCGAGTCCGGCAGCCAACTCCAAAGGGATGTGGGCGGTTTGAATCCCCATCGGTTCCCCGTCCGCCATGCGCAAGCGTTTCAGCAGAAACACAGGGTTGCCCACATGAAGCTGGAGCGCGTCGGCAACCCGTATGTCCGCCTCCCTCACCGACTGCTCCAGTATCCGCGAGATGGGCACCAGGTTGTGGCGCCGCATTTCTTCGGTGAAGCCCATCAGCTCGCGCGGGCCCTGGTCGAATCTCGGCTTGGATACGAACGTGCCTCGCCCTTGCTCCCGGCGAATGTAACCGAGATTGGCCAACTCCTGAAGCGCCTGCCGAACGGTGATTTTGCTGACTGCGAAGCACTCCGCGAGCTTCGATTCGTTCGGAAGTTGCTGACCCGATTGCCACTGCCCCGATTCGATGCCTTCCATCAGTGCACACTTAAGTTGATGGTAGAGCGGAATCGGCGATCCCTTGTTCAGGGGCGCAGTTGACATACTATCTTTATAAGACCATAATGTCATGTTAATGTCAAGTACGGGATGTGCGACGCAACATCAGTTCCGTCGCCGGCGAGTGCGGCCGGCGCACTGCCGAATCCGCGAGAGCTGGAGCCGGTCCTTGCACGGTTGCGTGAAGCCGTAATCACTGAGTATGGAGAGCAAGTGCGGTCGGCAATCCAGCGCCTGGAAGCCGACGAGATCGCTAAAGCCTGGTATTGATGGCCCACTTTCAGACGGCGGGCACTACAAACCCAGTCACACGCAAAAACGGGGGCCGTAAACTGATGGCCCCCAAAGAGATATTTTGGTGCGGGGGGGGGGACTTGAACCCCCACGGGATTGCTCCCGCTAGCACCTCAAGCTAGTGCGTCTGCCAATTCCGCCACCTCCGCAAGTGTATGGCACCTTTGAGTTTACCACGGCTTCGCGAGAGGCGCACTCTAGTGGTTCTCGATTATCTGGCGAAAATGCGCCCACACGCCGCTGCGGCACCGCAGACTGGTATCGTACCACTTGGGGAGCACCGGCGCGAACGTGGCGCGCCTGTGTGCGAATAGCGCCCATTGCTGCCGAGCCCATCGGCTGGAACGGCAATGGGGAATCGTCGTTGAACCGTGTGGCCGGTTCGCCACGAGGCGATCTTCGGCAGCAGTTTTTGTGAGCTTTCGACTGGTGCCGTTGTCCTACGGGCACCCGTTTTTGGGCTCCGTGTGCCGGACCCTTGTCCCCTTCCGCTCGGCCCGATATGACCACGTAGTCCCTCCACAAAAGGCACGGACGCGATCTCAGCCCCATTTTTGACCAGGAACTCCACCAGATCCATCCGCCGGTGTTCGACGGCATAAGCGAGGGCCTTGTTCTTGATCTTGACTTGGCTCTCATTCCGAACCAACAATTCGATCAAGCTGCGGAAGCCTTTCTCCACTGCCATTTGAAGGGGACTGCCGCGGACGCCCTCGGCGATGCGGAGGGACTTTCCTGCTCTGATCCAGTCCTCGACTTCGTAGAGCCGGCCAGTACGGCAGAGGGCCAGAAGCGCCTTGCTCTCCTCTGTGGTCAGAATGGAAGCCATGGCGTCCCTATTTGAGAGTGTCGAGTCGTGGAATACCACGCTACACCACCGGACCTGATCCGCTCAAGGCCGACCGCCACGGGGCGGCGGGGAACGGCGGGTGGTGGGCTGTGGCAAACTGGGAAGGGAGTTGACTCGTGACACCGACACTGCACGAGATGTTGGCGGAATTCCGGCGCGGCCTTGAGAAAATCTACGGCCCTCGCTTGGCTAGCTTGGTCCTGTTCGGCTCCCAAGCTCGAGGAGATGCACTTCCAGACTCCGATATCGACGTCATGGTGGTGCTCTATGGACAAGTCAATCCTTTGGAAGAGGCGCGACGCATTAGCCGGTTCCGGGGCGACCTCTGCCTGCGCCACCAAGTCGTGATCACGTGCGTCTACATGTCGGCAGAGGAAGCGCAGGTGGCCGACGGTCCTCTCCTCCAGAACATCCGCGCCGAGGGCGTGCCCCTGTGAATGCGAATCAGCAAGCGCTACTCACCAAAGCCCGGAGGAGTGTGGCCGCTGGCCGGCGCCTCGCGGCCGATGGAGATCTTGATTTCGCGGTGTCCCGTGCCTACTATGCCATGTTCTACACGGCGCAAGCTTTTCTGCTTGGCCGGGAACGGCGCTTTTCGAAGCACTCTGCGGTCATCGCCGCATTCGGACAGGAGTTTGCGAAAGACGACGAAGCGCTTCGGGAGTTCCACCACGGGATCGTCGAAGCGCAGGACGCTCGCAACGTCGGCGACTACCAGATTGACGTGATCCTGTCTGGCGAAGATGTTCAGGCTCACCTGGATCGAGCTGACCGATTCATCCAGGTAGCCGAGCAGACGCTTTGAGATGTCCAAGCGGTTCGTAACCTGAGGCGTCGTCGGCCACACCTACGGCCCGGCACGTCGCATACAGAGAAATCAAACTGACGGTGGAATCAGCCGCACAGGGGGAATTCACGCGCCGTTGTCGATGCCCTCCGCGTCCGTGGGCCGCGGCGGCAGCATTGCACCGTGTTTTAGCAATCACAGTCGCTGCGCCTTGCATACAGCCTGCTGTAGTGGATCTGTAGTGGTTCCTACGGGAATCTCGGTTGCCGTGGGTTACCATCTATGGGAAAAGTCTGTACCCGTCAACACTTTGCCCGTGGCGTTCCCGCACTTAAGGCACCTCAAGCTAGTGCGTCTGCCAATTCCGCCACCTCCGCGTTTCGGGATGCTACTTCTTGGCCGGCGCTGGCGGCGCCGGTACGTTCTGCTGATTCGCCGGCAACGGCATCGGTATCGATTTTCCGCCCGACGGCGTCACGTTCATAGGCGGGCCCGGAACCTGAACCGGGACTGGCGCGCCCTTCACCGGAGCCGGCACGCCCTTCACCGGAGCACTGCCTGCCGGCGTGGCCTCCAGGACCGTCGTGCCTAAACCCGCATTCCGCGTCGCCAGGATCGAAAGCGACAGCGAGGTAACCATGAAGAGCACCGCCGAGATGGTGGTCGCCCTCGAGAGCAGCGTGGCCGAGCCGCGCGGGCCAAAGGTCGTCTGCGACCCCATGCCGCCAAACGCACCGGCCAGATCCGCCGCCTTCCCGCTTTGCAGCAACACCACAATAATCAGGAAGATGCACACCACTACGTGAATCAGCAAAATCAGAATATACATCGTTGTCCTTTTAGTATAGGCAACTGGCGCGCTACCGGTCAAACCGGGGCGTTCGAGCGCGGCAGGCCGGAAGAACCGCCCGAGGGCCGCAACTGCCTGGCGTAGCTCAAAAACAGGTCCATCCCCCGGTATTCGCGCGGGCCCAATTCGTTCACAATTCTCCGCGTCAGGTATTCCTCGACGAAATCGGGCGGGAAACCGCGGCGCGGGGCCTCGGACGCCACAATCTCATCGATGCGCGCCCGGCCGTAGCGGCAGGACTCCCGAAACGCCTCGGCCACCTCCGCCGTGACCAGGCCTTTGCGGCCCGCCCATACCGCGAACACCATCGGCAGCCCGGTCATCTCCACCCACTCGCCTCCCAGATCGTAAACGTAATAGGGCAGGCGGGCGGGGTCGATGCGCAACGCCGGGTCTCCAATGATGACGGCCGCATCGGCAACACGCAACATGGCTTCCAGATCGGGAGGATGCGGAATCGATACCGGCGCCGCGCCATAGCGGCGTTCCAGGACGATGCGCACCAGCTCCACCGACGTACGCGAGCTGGAGTCGGCCGCCAGAGTCCGGATTTCCGGCGCCGGGCGCGAGGAGATCAGCAGAATACTGCGCACCGGGCCGCGACACGCGATGCCAGGGCCGGCAATGACCTCGAGGTCCTGCCGGGTCAGCTCGAACGAGGGGATGAGGCCGATGTCGGCGGCGCCGGCGGCCATGTCGTCGGCACAGCCCGACGGGATGCGGAAATCCAGGTCGAAAAGGCCCTGTTGCGGGCCGTGCAGCATCCCCCAGACCAGCGGTGTTGTATTCAGATAGCCGACAGCGGAGACCCGCAGCCTGACGGCAGTGGCAGAGATCAACCCTTAGTGTAGCAGAGGGGCCACGTCTGGTATCCTTAAGATAGAGCGCTTTCCGTGTCGCGCCATTCTTAGAGGACTCGATGAAAATCAAGCATACTTCTGTCTTGTTCCTGACGTTATTGGGCGCCACCGCGGGTTTCCCACAGGTCATTCTCAACCCCGTTCCAGCCCGCGCCATCGGCCAGTCCACACTGATTCCCGAGTCTGGCAACCCGAACCTGGTGGAAGGCCGCGAATTGTTCTCGCCACAGGGTATCGCTGTGGACAACTCCGTCTCACCCCCCATCGTCTACGTCGCCGACACCGGCAACAACCGCGTGCTGGCGTGGAAGAACGCCGCCAGTTTCAACAACGGGGTCAAGGCCGACCTGGTGATTGGGCAACCTGACTTTCTCAGCACCGTCCCGTATGGGCCCGGCACCACGTTTTCGACCGGTCTGTACTACCCCACCGGCCTGGCGGTGTACAAGAGCGATCTTTATGTCGTGGACAGCGGCAACAACCGGGTGCTGCGTTACCCCAAGCCGTTCTCCCAGGCCGGCCAGCAGTTTCCAGACCTGTACGTCGGCCAGCCAAGTCTGAGTTCCCGCGTGGTGAATCAACCCAACGGGCAGGTCAGCGCACTGGGGATCTTCACCGCCGGGAACAGCCAGGTCTTGGTGGCCTATATCGCCTTTGACAGTGCGGGGAACTTGTGGATGACCGACCCTGGCAACCGGCGCGTACTGCGATTCCCCGCGGCCGCCATCGCCAAGGGAGGGGGCGGGCTGACGGCCGATATAGAGATCGGCCAGGTGGATTTCGTCAGCACGCAGAAGAATCTGGATCCGATCAATGTCAATAGCCCAACGTATAAGAACCAGTTCGCGGTTCCGGCGGGTATTGCCTTCGATGCAGCGGGGAACCTCTACGTGTCCGACGCCGATCTGAGCACGTCCTCAACCACCATACCTGGGCGCGTCCTGGTCTTCATGCCGCCGTTCCTTCCCACTTCATCCATATACGCCACGCGGATCATGGGAGTATTTCAGTCATCGGCAACTACCCCGCCGCAATCGCAGGTCGATCACACCGTGATGATCAATCCGCAGGGCATTTTCATGCTTCCCAGCAACCAGGGCATCGGGGTGGTCGATAGCGAGAGCAGTCGTATTTTAATCTTCGACCCGTACACCCTATGGCCCGACGAGGGCACCTCGTTTTCGCCGCAAGCCAAGACCATCATCGGACAGGCAAACAGTTGCGTGGCCTTTCCGGCGCGAGCGTGCCGCGCCGCCAACAACGGGAACCCGTCACCCTCCGCCGGTACGCTGGCTGGCCCCACGGCTGCCGCTCTCGCCGGCACCGACCTGCTCATTGCCGACGCCGGCAACAACCGCGTGATCGGCATCCCGCAACAAGCGGGCGCCTACGTCTCCGCCAACCGCGTGTTGGGGCAGGACCGTTTCGACACCTTCTCCATCAACCTGATCGAAGGCCGCGAATTTGCGTTCTACATCCCGGGTAATTGCGCGGATGCGGCGCTGGCCGTCGATAGCACCGGCGATACGCCGCACCTCTACGTGGCCGACCCATGCAACAACCGTGTGCTGGGCTTCAAGGATGCGCGCAAGCTGACGCCGGGCACCAAAGCGGATATTGTAATAGGCCAGCCGGACATGCAGACTGCGCTCTGCAACTCTCCGAGCGGCGATCCGAACCAGCCCACGAAATCCAATCTCTGCGGCCCCATCGGCCTGCTGGTGGATGCGGGCGGCAACCTCTACGTGGCGGATTCCGGCAATGGCCGCGTGCTGCGGTTTCCCACGCCGTTCGCGCATCAGGGGTTGCCGGCGGCGGACCGCGTAGTAGGACAGGCCAACTTCACTTCCAAGATTACGGACCCCAGCGACCACACCATGGCCACGCCCTATGGGCTGGCATTCTCCGGCGTCAACGGGCTGCTGGTTTCGGATGCTCAGCACAATCGCGTGCTCTATTTCCCGATGGCCAACGGCGACCTCACTTCACCCCAGGGGGAGACGGCCACCAAGGTGTTCGGGCAGCCGAATTTCACCTCGATCGTGAAAGGGTCGGCTACCGACGATACCTCCATGACCTCGCCGCACCACCTAGCGGCAGATAGCTTCGGCCGCCCTTACGTGGTGGACACAGGCAACGGCCGGGTACTGGTCTTCGGAGATCCCCACGACTCAAGCACTGCCAGCGCCGACGCTCACGCGGTGCTCACCATCTCCGGCCTTAATACGCCCCGAGGAATATACGTCAGTCCGGCCACCGGTGAAATTTGGGTCACCGATACGGGCGGCAACAGAAGCCTGCGCTATCCCAGCTTCGAACAGTATTTTGTGTCCGGCACTTTCAACCTCAGCATCCCGGGAACCTACGGTGCGCCGCTGGCGCTGGTGCAGGACCAATACGGCGATCTCCTGGTCGCCGACACCTACAACCGCGTGGAATTCTACTACCCCGGCCTGGCTTCGCAGAACGCCGCCAGTTTCCTCTCCCTGTTCCTGGCGCCGGGAGCGCTCGCCACCATCTACCCGCTAGGCGTCACATTCGGCACGGATACGGCCAACTCCAACCAGCAGCCCAACCCAGTGCCCTACCCAACCCTTCTGGCCGACACACAGGTGCTCTTCAATGGCCAGCCGGCGCCGCTGCTCCTCGTCTCGCCGGGACAGATCAACTTCATGATTCCCATGAGCGCGCCCACCAGCGGCACGGCGGACGTGCAGGTAGTGCGGCAATCCACCGGCCAGATTCTGACCGACGGGCTGTTGCCCATGAACGCGGTTTCTCCGGCCATCTTCACCGGGGGGCCGACCTCCTGCCCGTCGACAATAACGGCATCGAAGTGCAAGCAGGCGGCGGTGGTTAACGCTGTGGATGGGACGGTCAACGGTCCCAACAACCCGGCGGCGGCGGGTTCGTACATTTCCATCTACGCCACTGGACAGGGCTTTGTGCAGGACGCTCCGCCCGACGGAGACATTCCGCGTGGGGGGCTGGTAAAAACTTCGACAGTGCCCAAAGTCTGGATCAACTCCTGCTACGTGGACGATTCGAGCTGCACCCATGAAACCGGCGTCGATACCGTCCAGTTTTCCGGACTCTCGCCGCAGTTTCCGGGAGTCTGGCAAATCAACGTGCGCATCCCCAAGAGCACCGGGCCGGGAGCGCAGATCCCCATCTTTATCGTGATGAACAACGTCACCAGCCCATCTGCCGCAACCGGCTACGTCACCACCATCGCGGTCAAGAACCAATAGAAGACACCGCTCCCTGACGGTCGCGGCTCCGATGCGCTTTCAGAGCCGCGACCGTCAGGGAGTGGTGTCCTCAGCGCTCCGGAAGTTGCTCCCGCGGAGGTCCGGGGGCCCTGGCGCGCGTGCGCTTCATCTCGTACATGTTGCGGTCCGCCTCGTCCAGCGTCTCGCGCAGGGCGCGGCCGTGCGCGTCGGCGGTTCCCCAACTGAACGAAATCGGCAGGGCTCCGTATCCGCGCACGCGGAACTCCCGCAGACGGGCTTCGATGCCGCTCATGCGCGTGCGCGCCACCTCGGCCCGCTGGTTGTGGAACAGGATCACGAATTCGTCGCCGCCCCAGCGGAAGGCCTCGTCCTCGTGGCGGATGGAAGAGTGCAGCAGGTTGCCGATGTTGCGCAGGATCTCGTCGCCTGCCAAGTGCCCGTAGCGGTCGTTGACGTCCTTGAAGTTGTCCATGTCGCACACCGCGACCCCTCCGTCGAAGTCCGCGGGGTCCTCGACGCGTCGCGCCAGCGCGGCCTGGTTCAACAGGCCCGTCAGCCGGTCCAGATCGGGGCCCTGCTCGCCTTCGCGCCGCAGGTGGTCCAGTTCGGCGCGCAACTCCCCGATGTGATCGGTCTGGCTTTCACTCCACATCGCCATGGCGGCGAACGCCAGCACGCAATGCAGAGCGAAATCGTAGTAGGTCTCATGGTGCAGGTAGAGCGCCCACGCCGGCGCGCCGCCGGTGTCGTACAGATACCACACCAGCATGGCATGCTCGAGAAACACCGCCGCCAGCACCGCCAGCGAAAACCGGAAAACGCGCGCGCCGATCCCGGCGCGGCGGCGCAGGGTGAAGAAGTTATAGAGGTATACGAAGCTCAGCACCAGCGCGTGCGAGGCATAATAGGCCTCCACCCGCGAGTACAGGCCGAAGGCCCAGACCAGCGCCACGAAAACCGGCAGGATCGAGATCAGCCGGAGCACGGTCCGCCAGTCCTTGATGCCGGAGGCAAAGCCGGCGCGGGCCGCCGCGATCAGCACAATGGCGAAGGCGAATTCGAAGGTGGCGTACGGCGCCAGCCATCCGGAGTGCGCCGTGCGGAGCAGCTCGAATCCGAAAAAAGCGGCCAGAAGCCGCAGCCCCCAAGCCACCGCCCACAGTCCGAAATAGATCACCCGCGACTGCCGGTACAGGAACAGAAACACCATCCCAAACAGCAGCGCGCCGATTTCCTGAATGTAGAGGGCCGTGATATTCGGAAGGGGACTGAAGGCGCCCATCCGCTCAGTCTCCGCCGATCGCATGGCGCCGGATGGCGCGCGCTTTGCCGGTGGCTTCGTCCACGTCGACGATCACGGCGTGCAACTCGGGGTTGTGGCGCGCCGCCTCCATGCGCACCGGCAAGCCCGTGAGGAAGCGCTGCACGATGATATCGGTTTGCACCCCGATGACGGAATGGTACGGCCCGGTCATGCCGCAATCCGTCTGGTACGCGGCGCCTCCCGGAAGTATGCGGGTGTCCGCCGTGGGCACATGCGTGTGGGTGCCGATCACGGCCGAAACGCGGCCGTCCAGGTACCAGCCCAGGGCGATCTTCTCGCTGGTCGCCTCCGCGTGAAAATCCACGAACTTCACTTTGATGGCGGGGTCGAGCGCGCCCAGAATCTGGTCGGCCTTGCGGAAAGGGCAATCCGTGGATGGCATGTACGTGCGGCCCTGGAGGTTGATCACCGCGCAATCCACGCCGTTGCGCGCGCGCCACACGATCGCGCCGTGGCCGGGAGCTTCGGGATAGTTGGCGGGACGCAGCAGCCGCGGCTGGCGCCCCAGGTAATCGTACACCTCACGCTTGTCCCAGACGTGGTTGCCGGAGGTCAGCACGTCCAGCCCCAGACCGAACAACTCCTCCGCGATCGACGGCGTGAGGCCGAATCCCCCGGCCGCATTCTCCGCGTTGGCGATGGTAAGGTCGATGCGGTTGGTTTCGACGATGTCCTGGAGATGATCGGCGACGATCCTGCGCCCGGGAGAAGCGAAGATATCCCCGATGAAGAGAATGTTCATTCCTGGATTTCACGTTAACACGTGGAGCCGTAACGCCGGCGGTCTTGCCGCCGGTGGGTTGTCCGGGTTGGAAACCACCGGCGGCAAGACCGCCGGCGCTACCCCTTCTTGGCTAAGATCGAGACATGCCGGAGTTCAATGTCCATGAGGCGAAGTCGAACCTGTCGCGGCTGCTGGCGCTGGTCGAACAGGGTGAAGAAGTGACCATCATGCGGGGTGGCGAGCCCGTCGCCGACCTGGTGCGGCACCGGCGCAAGGCCGGACACCGGACCCTCGGAGCGCTGGCCGGGACCGTCTCGTTGCCCGAGGGGTGGGACGCGCCGATGACGAGCAACCAGGCCGATCGGTTTCTTGAGGGCAAGGAGTGACGGTCTGCCAGCCTACTTCCCCGCCAGGGCGCTGTGCTTGCGTCCGAACGGGAAGTAGATGGCGAAACCGATCGTCAGCCAGACAAAGAACCGCACCCAGGTTTCCAGTGGAAGCGCCATCATCAGAACCAGGCAAAAGGCGATCGATATCATCGGCAGCCAGGGCGAGCCGGGGACCCGGAAGCCGCGCGGCCGGCCGGGCTGTTTCCTCCGCAGCACAATCACCCCCACGGACACCAGGATGAACGCGAACAGCGTCCCGATGTTGGCCAGGTCCGCGAACGTGCCGATGTCCAGGAGGCCCGCCGGAATCCCCACCACCAGCCCGGCCACCCAGGTGCTGACGTGCGGCGTCTTATGGACCGGGTGCACTTTGGAGAATGCTTTCGGCAGCAGACCGTCGCGGGACATCGCAAACCAGATGCGCGCCTGCCCGTATTGAAATACCAGCAACGACGAGATCATCCCCAAAATGGCGCCAATACTCACCCATCGGCGAATGCCGTTGTATCCCAGGGCCTTGAGCGCGTCGGCCACCGGCGCCTCGCCGGTCAGGCTTCTCCAGGGAGCGATGCCCGTCAGCACCAGCGCCACCGAGATATAGAGCACGGCGCAGATCACCAGCGTCATGATGATGCCGAAGGGCAGGTCGCGCTGCGGGTGGCGGCACTCCTCGGCCGCCGTCGAAACCGAATCGAAGCCGATATAAGTGAAGAAGACGATGGCCGAGCCGGTGAGCACCCCGGAAAAGCCGTTCGGCAGGAAGGGATGCCAGTTGGCGGTGTTTACAGCCCGCGCCGCGCCCACCACGAATATCAGAATGGCGGCAATCTTGATGCACACCATGGCATTGTTGGTGCCGGCGCTCTCCCGCACACCGATCACCAGGATGTAGGTGAGGATCAACAGGATGATCAGCGCCGGCAGATTGAACCAGGCGCCGGTGAAATGATCGCCCACAATGGGCGGCGCGGATAGCTTGGCGGGCAGATGCAGCCCGAAAGAGTTTTCCAGCACGTCTTTGAGATACCCGGAAAACCCCGCCGCCACCGCCATGTTGGAGACCGCGTACTCGAGAATCAGGTCCCAGCCGATGATCCACGCGATCAGCTCGCCCAGCGTGGCATAGGCGTAGGTATAGGCGCTGCCGGCAATGGGGATCATGGATGCCAGCTCGGCGTAGCACAGCGCGGCGAAGCTGCACGCGAACGCCGTCAGCAGGAAGGAAAGCGAAATGCCGGGTCCCGCGCCGGGCCGCCCGATAGTGGAAAGCGCATGCGAGCCGTGCAGCATCAGATCCATGATGGGCGCATGCAGGATGGATTTGTAGTGGAGGGTCTCTCCGGCCGCCGCCGTGCCGGTGAGGATGAAGATGCCGGATCCGATCACGGCGCCGATGCCGAACGCCGTCAGGCTCCACGGTCCCAGCGTGCGCCGGAGCTTCTTCTCCGGATCTTCGGAGGCGGCGATCAACGCATCGATGCTTTTCGTGCGGAACAGGCCCACTGCGCGCCGCCTCGCCCGTTACCGCTTGCGCTGGCCCTGCGCCTGGTGGCGGATCTTCTTCTTTTCCGAGCCGCGGGCCACGCCGGCCGCGCGTTTCGCCTTGGGCGCCGCCTTCTTGCGCGCCACGCGCTTCAGCTTCTTGCGTTCAGTGGTGTCGGTGACTTTCTTGGTGTTCATCAGCTTCTTTTCAGTCCTGCGTATTTTTCGACCAGCTTCTTAAGGCCGTGACGAGGGAAGTTAACAGTGATCTTAGCATCTTCGCCCTCGCCTTCGCGACGCACCACCGTGCCGGTGCCGTATTTGGCATGTTCCACTGTCATGCCGGCCCGCATGCCCTGGCGAGCCGGCGGGGGAGCCACCGTCAAAGGTCTGGCCGGCATACCCACGGCGCGCGGCGGAACCGGCGGGGTCTTGAGATCGGGCCGCGGCGGCGCGGCCGGCTGGCCGGGCTTGAAGGGCATTCCCCGATCGCTGAAAAACTGCGAAATGTTGTCCAGCGAATTGTAGGTTTTCCCCGTGAACGTGTTGCGCCGGGCCGATTGCCGCACGTCGAAGCGCTCGGTGAGAAGATCCACCTCGCCCGGCTCGTCCCGCGGGCCGAGGTCGTCCACCAGGTGCGCCGGTACTTCGTTCAGGAACCCCGAGGGCGTGGTCCGCTCCTGCTCTCCCGCGCCGAACCGCCGCCGGTACTTGGCCCACGTCAGGATCAGCCGCTTGCGCGCGCGCGTCATCCCGACGTAGCACAGCCGCCGCTCCTCTTCCAGCATTTCCGGGGAATCCATCGACCGGCTGTGCGGAAACAGACCCATCTCCAGGCCGGAGAGGAAGACCAGCGGGAACTCCAGCCCCTTGGCGTTGTGCAGCGTCATCAGGTTGACCGGCGAGTCTTCGTCGAACGCGTCGGCCTCGGAAACCAGCGCGGCGTGGTCCAGGAAATCCGCAATGGTCTCGCCGCGCTCGCCCGCCTCCGCCGCCGCGCTGACCAGCTCGCCCAGGTTCTCCAGCCGCGACTCGGATTCCGGCGTCTTCTCCTGTTGCAGCATGTGGCGGTAGCCGGTGCGTTCCAGGATGAACTTCAGCATGTCCGGCAGCGGCGAGGAGATGGCCACCAGGGAAAGTTCCTGAATCAGGTTGCGGAACGTCACCAGGGCGGACTGCGACCGGGTGGAGAGATGCTCATCGTCGATGATGCGCTCGATCGAGTCCCACAGGTTCAGCCCGTGCTCGCGCCCATAGCGCTCGATCTGCTCCACGGTGGTGCGGCCAATACCGCGCGCCGGCGTGTTGATGATGCGCAGCAGGTTCACCGAATCGGAGTTCGAGGCCGCCAGCTTCAAATACGCCACCGCGTCTTTGATTTCCGCGCGCTGGTAAAAACTGAAGCCGCCCACGATGTTGTACTTGCGCCCGTAGCGCCGCAGGGCCTCTTCGATCCGCCGCGACTGGGCATGGGTGCGGTAAAGGATCGCCACGCGATCGCCGGGATTCCCCGCCAGATGTTTTTCGATGGTGTCGGCGATGAACAGCGCTTCGTTCTCGGCGTCGAAAGCGGCGTACAGACCCACGTGCTCGCCCTCGGCCCCTTCGGTCCAGAGTTTCTTCCCCTTGCGCGCCTTGTTTTTTTCCACCACGGCGCCGGCCGCCGCCAGAATGGTTTTCGTCGATCGGTAGTTCTGCTCCAGCCGGATGGTGCGGGCCTTGGGAAAATCGCGCTCGAAATCGAGAATGTTGCGGATGTCCGCGCCGCGCCAGCTATAGATCGACTGGTCTTCGTCCCCCACCACGCAGACGTTGCGGTGCTGTTGGCAAAGCAGGCGCATCAGCTCGTACTGCGGGCGATTGGTGTCCTGGTACTCGTCGATCATGAGGTAGCTCAGCCGGCGGTTCCACGACTCGCGCGTGGCATCGTCGTGGCTGAGGAGGCGGACTGCTTCGAGCAGCAGGTCGTCGAAATCCAGGGCGTTGGCCGTGAGCAGCGCCTTTTCATATTCCTCGAACACCTTGGCCAGCGTCTCGGTTTCTTTGTTGGTGGCGCGCTTGTAGAAGTCCTGCGGCGTCTCCTTCCGGTTCTTGGCGTGGCTGATTCTGGAAAGCGCCGCGCGGTACTGCATGAAGTCTTTTTCGTCCAGGCCGAGGCCGCGGTAGGTGGCCTTGACGATGCCGAGTTGGTCTTCGTCGTCGTAGATGCTGAAGCGCCGCGTGAAACCGGGGCGGATGCGCGCCAGCGGATCGCCGTCGCGCCGCAGCATCCGCACGCAGAAAGAGTGGAAGGTGGAGATGTTGGGCGGGGAATCGAGATTCTCGTCTTCGAGCAGCGCTGAGACGCGCTCCCGCATTTCGTTGGCGGCCTTATTGGTGAAGGTGACCGCCAGGACGGCGGACGGAGGCACGCGCCGCGCGGTGACGATATACGCGACGCGGTGGGTGATGACGCGGGTCTTGCCGCTGCCCGCGCCGGCCAGAATCAGAAGCGGCCCTTCCGTATGCATCACCGCTTCGCGCTGCTGCGCGTTCAGCCCTTTGAGAAAATCCATGAGATGAGGACTGATTCGAGTTTAACATGCGGTGTGGCGCAGCCACTCATGGCTGCCGCGCCGAGATTCGTCTCGGCGCTCCGACAGCACGTTCGTGTCGAGTACCATCACTTGGCGAGCTTCGGGGGACGCCGGACAGCTTCACGCCGCGGGAACGCGAGTTCCACACCGCCAAGAGGTTCGATATGCCGCCGGATGGATTCCGCGAGATTGAGCCGGGGAACCCGTTGCCCCGCCACTCCGGCCTTCAGGATTTCACGCGCCTCCTCTTCCATGGACCTGCCGTGGCCAGCCGCCCGCAGGCGCAACTTCGTCTTGACCGTGTCATCGAGGCGTCGTATGGTGATGCTCGCCATACATCGAGGTTATCACTGCAATCACGAGACGAATCCGCCGGGTAGGCTAGAGAAACAGTCCGGGGCTGACGCGAAAGAGTTGGCCGAGTTTTCGCGCTTGCGGCGCGCTGATGCTTCGCTTCCCCCTCAAAGCCTCGTGCACGTGGCTGCGCTGCCCGAAAACAGGCTGGAGGTCCGTTGCGGTCTTCCCGGAGTGCCCCAGAAGGAATTGGAGCTTTTCGGCGGGGGTGCTATTGTCAGGCGGGAGTGCGTGCCGCCGGTCGTAATCCTCGACCAGCAGGGCCAGCAGGCGCAGAAGTCTAGTTTCTTCAGCGGAGCGTGCCCGGCCTTTGCCGACCAGGTCGCCGAATCGGCGGGCGATCTGGTGATACTGCGCTTCCGTCCGGATCACCTGGGGCAGGGTCTCGATCAGCAATTCTTCGTAGGTGGCGGTGGGCATGGTTACAAGTCCTCCCGGTCGTATTCCCGATGGGTCAGAACGGTCTGGATCACGAGCAACTGTTCTTCGAAATCGACGCGCGCGACTAGCCGGTACTTGTTTCCGCCGATGTTGAAGATCAGCGTGCCGGTGGCCGGTGCGTAATCCGTGGCCGGGAACGTCTCTTTGAGGGCCGGAAAATATGGCCAAACGGCGGCACGGGCGATGGCCGCAAACCGCTGCAAAGGCTTACGGGCGGCGGGGTGTTTTTTCGCGAATCCCGCAATAATGGTCTCACCGAAAACCTTCACGTCCCGATGTTCCCATTTATGGGAACGATTGTCAAGGGGATCCCGTACGCGTCGCGGAGTCGAGGTCCCCGGCGCGATGTCGACTTGCGAGTACCTATCCGGCCAAACTTCTTCGAGAGGGTGTCAGCCTTTATTCGTGCGCGCCTGAGATCCTCGAACTTAACAAGGAATTCACGTGTGGCTGCGTCCTCCGTGGCCGCGAGGACTTCTGGAACCGAGTTGGTGACGTGCCCTGCTCAACCGGCCGCGAGGCGCGTACGCAGGAGGCTGCGCCCATCGGCTAGATGGACCGCCCTCGCTGCCGGAGCATGCATGCAAGCGCGTCCAGCCAGCCCCGCCGGTTCGCGCCAAAGCGTTCTCTGTCTGACCTTCCGGCGCCTGTATGCGCTTGCAGAAATCCTTTGACAGGGGACCCTCATTCATGGTATACCGGCTTCGGATCTGATACGAGACGGCGACGCGGCCGGCACCGCCGCCAGCCGCCTCCCCATATGGAGGTTTCATGAGATTTCCGTTGATTCTAGCCGCGCTCAGTTGCGCGGTGTGCTGGGGGCAGGCGCCGACCGACTGCAAACCCAACCCGTTGAATATTCCGGAGGCCAAGTATCCCTGCATCTTTCCCGACGGCCGCGCGATGTTTCGCGTGAATGCGCCGAACGCGCAGACTGTAGGGGTTTCTCTTGGAGGATTGAATCTGACGAAGGGCCCGGATGACATCTGGAGCGGCACCACTGCGCAGCCGCTCGTGGAGGGCTTCCACTACTACAATCTTGTGATCGATGGCGCCAGGGTCGCGGACCCATCGACGCACACCTATTTCGGTTCCGGTTGGCAGAACAGCGGAATTGAAATCCCCGCGCCGGACCAGGAGTTTTACCAGCCGAAAGACGTTCCGCGCGGCCGCGTGAGCGAGCAGTGGTATTTCTCGACGGTCACGCAGAAGTGGCGCCGTTGCTTCGTCTACACGCCGCCGGGCTATGACGGGGGGAAGGCGAAGTATCCGGTGCTCTACCTGTTGCACGGGTGGGGCGAAGACGAGACCGGCTGGTACACGCAGGGCCATGTGGATTACGTCATGGACAACCTGATCGCGGAAAAGAAAGCGAAACCGATGATCATCGTGATGGACAACCTGAACGCGGTCAAGCCCGGTGCCAGCGCGACGACGTTCGCGGCGCGCGGGTTGATTCCGGATCCGAGCGACCACCCGGCCCCGCCGCCCGCGGCGAGGGGCGGAGCGGGCGGGCCTGGACGTGGCCCGGGTGGACCGCCGGGCGCGGCACCCACAGGTCCGGCGGGTCGCGGCGCCCCCGGAGCAGGCGGACGAGGAATGCTGGGCAACTCGGCCTTTGCCGATATGATGCTCACGGACTTGATCCCGGTGATCGAGAAGACCTACCGCGCGCTTCCCGGACGCGAGAACCGTGCCATGGCCGGACTCTCGATGGGCGGGATGCAGACCCATACGACCACTATGGCCCACCTCGATAAGTTCTCCTACATCGGCCTGCTGAGCGGAGGCAGCATCGCCATGCCGGAGGTCAACGACCACCCCGATTTCAAGAAGCAGGTCAAGGTGGTGTTCTTCAGCAACGGAAGCGTCGAGAACGGCGCCGCCAGCAAAGCCAACACGGAGGACCTGAAGAAAGCTGGCATCAATGCCGTGTTTTATGAATCCCCGCGGACCGCTCACGAGTGGCTCACCTGGCGGCGGAGCCTGCACGAGTTCGCGCCGCTGCTGTTCAAGTAACGTCGTCTCCTGTACGGCGGGCGCAAATCCCTGGGGCGGAGCCGTTCCGCCCCGCTCGGGTGTGCGCCCGCCGAGACCTCCCGGTAAACGCACGCCAATGCGAAGTGCGTGGCGACACGCCTGCCAGAGGCCGAAACCTGGTACTGGCACGCACCCAACGGCTGACCGGCGTCGCCGGGTTTCCGGCGACAGCAGACCTGCCGGTGGGGCCGGGGTCCGTCCCACTGCGCGCCGTAGTAGCATAAGGCAGTGAAGGCCAACGTTCCGGCTCTTATTTGTTTCGCCCTGTTCTTATACTGCTGCTGGATGGTCCACCGCAGCCGCAATTCCTACTTCCCGCCGGACACCTCTTATAAAGTCGAAGTGACGGTCCATGGGCCGGACGGAAATATCATTAAGCCGATAGCGCGCGCGCCTCGATGAATGCGGCCTATTTCGCCGCCGCGTTCAGCAACCCGCGCACGCGCAGCCAGTCCGCCAGACGAGCCGGCCAGGAGGACAGCGCTTCGTCCGTCTGAGCCAGCCCCACTCCGTGCGGACCGCGTTCGTAAATGTGCATCTCGGCCGGGACCCCGGCTTTCCGCAGCGCCATGTAGAACTGGACGCTGTTCTCCACCGGCACGGTGGTGTCCGTGGTGGTGTGGAACAGGAACGCGGGCGGCGTCTGCGGCGTCACCTGCAATTCATTGGAGAGATTTTCCACCAGCTTGGGATCGGGATTGTCGCCCAGCAGGTTTTGTAGCGAACCGCGATGTGCGAACTGGCCGAACGTGACCACCGGGTAGCACAGCACCAGAAAATCGGGACGGCTGCTCACGCGGTCGATGGGGTCCGCGGCGCTGGCGTTTCCGGCATCGAAATGCGTGCCGGCCGTGGATGCCAGGTGCCCCCCGGCCGAGAAGCCCATGATGCCTATGCGGTCCGGCAGCACGCGGAGGTCGGCGGCCTTGTAGCGGACCGTGCGGATGGCGCGCTGCGCATCGCCCAGTTCCACCGGGTGGTGATATTTCGGTCCCAGCCGGTATTTCAACACGAAGGCCGCGACCCCGATCGAATTCAGCCAGCGCGCCACCTGGTCGCCTTCCTTATCTATCGCAAGGTGGGCATAGCCGCCGCCTGGGCACACGATCACCGCCGCGCCGGTCCCCTGGCCCTGCGGCACCACGTACGGCGCGAGCGTGGGTTGGTCTTCCTCCTGAGTGCCCTGGGCGCCGGGCGCAGCGCCGGGCCACAGCGGGTCGGCTTTCGGCATGTTGGGCGGCGCCTGGGCAAGCAGGGCGCCCGTCATCAAGATTAAAGCAAGCGGAATGCGGCTCATGTGTTTACGGTACTCTACCACAGGTGATACAAAAAGCCCCGCCGGCCCATGCACACGGGCGGGCGGGGCTTTCTTACGGCCCGCATTACTTCGACGGAGTGGCCGCGGTGGCGCCGCTGATTTTCTTCGGCGCTTTCTTGGCCTTTTTCACGGGCTTCTTGGTTTTGGCCGTCGCGGTGGCAGCCTGCGGTGCGTTGCTGGCCGGGGCGGCCGGCGTGGCCTGCGCGAACGTCAAGGGCATAGTGGCGACCGCCAGAGCGATCGCGAGTAAACTCGTTTTCATATTTCCTTCTTTCCGGCGGGCCTCTCTGCCCGCTCACAATTCCATGGTGCGCCCAAGACGCTGGAAGCACGATAGCCCGCGCAGGCTATGACGGCCCCCGAATTCGGGGTGAAGATGGTTAATCTTTATTAGTATGCTTCCGCGGCAGATCACTCACCAAAATATCTTCCGGGTCCTGATCGCAGGCTTCAGCCTGGTCATTCTGCTCCTTCTGGCGGCCGCCGTCGTGGGGGTCCGTAATATTCGGGCCATTCAGCAAAACGCGGCCAGCCTGGTGCGGGAACAATCCGTCACCAACCGCCTGGTGGACGAGCTGCAAACCCAGCAAACCAATCTCAGCGAAGTCTACTCGGTGCTGGCGCGCGATCCCGATTCGGTGGA
>PLMF01000227.1:0-4943 GCA_003142355.1 Bryobacterales bacterium | reverse complement strand
TTCCGCCATCACGGAACGTTCGCCTCCGTGGCCGCCCGCCTGATCGAGGCCGAATACCGCAAGGTGAGCGCGGCGCAGGAGCAGATCGACCGCCGGTCGTCCCGGCTGCTGGCAGCCTCGTTCCTGTTCGCCGCTCCCAGCGTGCTTCTGGCCCTGCTTTTCGCGGTGGTCACGGTTCGCATGGTGGGGCGGCTCACCCGCGAGATGGAGTGGCAGGCCGCCGAGCTGGGGCGCGTCTCATGGCACATGCTGGAAGACCAGGAGGCCACCGCCCGCCGCTTCTCGCACGAGCTGCACGACGAGCTGGGCCAGTCGCTCACCGCCGTCAAGACCAACCTCACCGCGCTCCACGCCGGCGGACAGGCGGACCGCGCGCGTGTGGAAGACTGCCTGCACCTGGTGGAAGAGGCCATCGGCAACGTGCGGCAGATGTCGCAGCTTCTGCGCCCCACCATCCTCGACGATTTCGGCCTCGAGGCCGGCCTGCGCTGGCTGGTCGAGGGCTTCGCCGCGCGCACCGGCATCGAGGCNNACCAACGTGGCGCGTCACTCCGGAGCGAAGCGCGTCGAAGTCAAACTGGAATCGAGCGGCGATGAGATTCGCCTCACCGTTCACGACGACGGCCGCGGCCTGTCCGATGCACCCATCCCGGAGGCGGGGCAAGCCGGTCGGCCTGGCCCGCTGGGCATGATCGGGATGCGCGCTCGCGCCCGCAGCGCCGGTGGCGATGTCACGGTCCGCTCCCGCTCCGGCGAGGGTGTTGTAATTGAGGTGCGGGTCCCGATCCAGCATGAAACGCATTCGCATCCTATTGGCTGACGACCACGCCGTGGTCCGCCAGGGCTTCAAAATGATTCTCGCCGCCCAGCCCGACATGGAAATTGTCGGCGAGGCCGCCAACGGCCGCGAAGCCGTGGAGCTGGCGCAGCAACTGAGCCCCGACGTGGTGGTGATGGATGTCAGCATGCCCGAGCTGAACGGCATCGAAGCCACACGCCGCCTGGCGTCGTCGGTCCCGCACGCGCGCGTGGTGGCACTCAGCATGCACAAGGATTCGGTCTATGTGCGTGAGATCCTGCACGCCGGCGCCCGCGGCTACCTGCTCAAGGATTCCGGCGCCGCCGACCTGGTGGCGGCCATCCGCGCCGTGGCTTCAGGCGAAAGCTACCTCAGCCCCGCCGTCTCCAACGCCGTGCTCGACGATTACCGCCGCCACGCGACCAACCCCATCGACCTGCTGACCAGCCGCGAGCGCGAGGTTTTGCAGATGCTGGCCGAAGGCAAGACCAACAAGGAAATCGCCGGCGTGCTGAACCTCAGCGTCTACACCGTGGACGCGCACCGCGGCCGCATCATGGAGAAACTGAACCTGCACAGCATCGGCGAACTGGTGCGGTTCGCGGTAAGAAATGGTCTGATCGAGTAGGGGCCGGGCATGCCCGGCCCCTACCGCTTGTACGCCAGCGCCAGCCCATCCCCCATGGTCGCCAGGCTCAACGCAACTCGTTCATCGGTGTGCAGCTTGCGGTTGAAGGCTCGTATGGCCTTGGTGTCCACGGTTTGGTCGTTGGGGTCGAGCGGCTTTCCGTGCCACAGCACATTGTCCACCACAATCAGCCCGCCGGTGCGCAGCAACTCGAGCGACCGCTCGTAGTAATTCGTGTAGTTCCCCTTGTCGGCATCGATGAAGACCAGATCGAACGTGCCCGCCTGTCCTTCGGCAACCAGCGCGTCCAGGGTCTCGAGCGCTGGCGCGAGCCGTAGTTCGATCTTGTCCTCGACGCCAGCCTCGCGCCACGTGCGCCGGGCGCGAGCAACGTACTCCGCGTTGCGGTCGCAGGCCACAACCTTTCCTCCGGGCGGCAGAGCCAGTGCCACCCAGGTAGAGCTGTAGCCGATGAAGACCCCCACTTCGAGCGTCTTCCTTGCGCCCAGAATGCGGGCCAACAAGTGCAGGAACTGCCCCTGCTCAGGCCCGATCTGCAGCATGGGACCGTCCGGGTAGCCCTCCGCCTCTTCGCGCAGCCGCGTCAATACCTCCGGTTCGCGCAGCGTCACGCGGCGAACATAGTCCGCCAGTTCCTCGGTGATGGGTGTGTGGTTTAGGGCCATGCCAGACTTGTTTATTCTACCGCGCCAGTGCTACCGGCACGCCGCCCAACCGACCGCGCCGCAGCGGGGGGCGCCGGAGGACCAGCCATAGGCGTCAAGATCAAGACCGCCCAGAACCGATCTCGCCCGAAATCGGAGTGCATGCCTGGAAACGACCGTGCCTTCCCACAACGACGCTGGAACCAGTTTCCGAGATGGACGACATCAGGGACCAAATGGCGACCCGGCCCAAGCCCGCTTAGGGACCAAGGCGCCGAAGTCTGCAGCGATGTGAACGCGAACAGCTTGGGCAATCAGCAGGAGGCGGCTACAGAGCGGCTCAACGGTGAAGCCCGAACAGAGTACTGAACTGGGTCTCCGAGCTGCTGCGCTTGCCCACACCGCTCCGAATTACACCCTTGATACTCCAAGTCCCGGCTCTGCGTCCCCTTGACGTTTTGAAGACTTGGGTTCCTGGCAATACTCGCCTGAATAAGAAAGTCTTCAATTTCGGAAATCTCCCGCGTGTTCGTACGGCAAGGGCACGCCTTTAATGTTCTTCGTGAGCACCTAGAGCCGATCGCCCATATGCGCGCGAGCCTGATCTTAGCAGATAGCCAGGCGCACCCGCGCCGCACCCACCTGCACGTGCGGAGTATGTTAGCATGCTCATATGAGTCATCGTCTCCAGGTGCTCATCCCGGAAGATCTGGACATGCAGCTTCGCAAGGCTGCCCAGCGCAACCGCGTGTCGAAAGGCGAGTGGGTGCGCCGCGCCCTGCGCCAATCCGTTGTCCCGGCAAAGAGGGGCAAGGCCTCCGATCCCGTGGCGCGCCTGGCATCTTTGAACGCGCCCACCGCCGATATCGAGCAGATGCTTTCCGAGATCGAAAGCGGCCGGGTTTGAGGGTCTTCGTCGATTCCAATATTCCCATGTATGTCGCCGGCTCCAAGCATGAGAACCGCGACCCCGCGCTCCGTTTTCTGGATCGCGTGCGGGACCGCCAGGTGGAGGCCTGTACCAGCACCGAGGTGTTGCAAGAGATTCTCTACAGGTACTCGTCCCTCGGCCGGCTGGACCTGGCGAGCGAAGTTTATGACCTCGTTGTCGAGATCTGCCCGGTCGTCCTCGACGTTACATTGGCGGATACGGACCGCGCGCGCGATCTCCTTTGCAGCACCGCCGGAATCTCAGCGCGGGACGCGGTTCATGCCGCGGTGATGCTGAACCATGAGATCGAGTGGATCGCCACCTTCGATTCCGGCTTCGACCGGGTGAGGGGCGTTCGGCGGCTGAGGATGGCGTAGCAGCCCGCTGCGCTTAGCCTACGTGGCGGCGGCCCTCTCGGCCGCTACCACCACCGCCTTGATGGCCCGCGCCACCTGGTCCGGCGCCATTCCGCCATCCACACTGTGGACCGCGGAAGCGCCGTACCACTTGAGGATCGGCCCGGTCAGCTCGTGATACGCGCGCAGCCGCTGGCGGATCACCGCCTCCCGGTCGTCTTCCCGCGCCATCAGGCGGGCGCCGTCGTCATCGCACTGGTCCGCCACCTTGGGCGGTTGAGACAGCAGGTTGTAAATGCGCTTGCACTGGGGGCACTGGCGGCGCGCCGTCAGCCGCGCCACCAGTAAGTCGTCGGCCACATCCAGGTGAATCACCACGGGGTTGGGCAGCCCTCTCTGCTGGAGCACGGCCGAAAACGCTACGGCCTGCGGCACGGTTCGCGGATAGCCATCGAGCAGGAACCCGCCGGCGCAATCCGGCCGCGAGATGCGGCTGGCCACCATGGCGTCCACGATCTCGTCGCCCACCAGGCCGCCCCGCGCCATGATCGAAGATGCCAGTTTGCCCAGCTCCGTGCCGGCCTGGCACTCGGCGCGGAACATTTCGCCCGTCGAGATGGCCGGAATGTGGAAGCGCTCCGCCAGGAAGACGGCCTGCGTGCCCTTGCCACATCCGGGCGGGCCAAAGAGTAAGAGAATCAAAATAACCTCCGGGAATTTGCAGGCTAACGGCTGGCGGGGCGCGACGTCAATGGTGATAAATTGGCTCCGGTTTGCGTTCTTGGGCGTGGATTCTGCCGTCCGGATGCAAGCGCAGCTCCCGATCCCGCCACTGGACGGTATGGCCGAAAAGCCCTGCCAGCCAGACCGCGAATCCGAACAGGTCGCGCGCCGGCATCAACCAGAAGTCCTTCGCTATGCGACGGTCATGGAGAACGCCCGCGCCCACCACCATCCCGGCAACCATGCGCAGCCCCAGCGCCGCCGCCGCCGCCCACCACTGCCCGGCGGCCAGCGCCACCAGGGCCCACAACGTGGCGTGCGTCACCACGTATCCGAAGTAGCCCGCCGGGCGCGAAACCCGGATGGTGCGCGCCCACCGCAACTGGTGCCGCCACGTCTGCGCCCACGATTCCCCGCCCAGGTCGGTCTCCACCACCACGGGCGCGAACTCGATGCGATAGCCCAGTTCGCTGATGTGCCGCCCGAGCTGGTAATCGTCGGCCAGGTAATCGGCGATGGTCTCAAAGCCGCCCATCTGGCGCAAGGTCTCCGTGCGAAACACCATGGTGGATCCGAGCGCGAACTCCGCCTGGCCCAGGAGGCGCGCCACCAGCACGCTGGGCGCGAACTCGGTCGAGATTCCCAGCGCCTCCGAGCGCGACGCCCACGAATCCGCCGCGCCGCGATAGAGGCACGTCACGAGGCCGACTTTCGGATCCGCCAGCGGCGTGGTGACCGCGAGCAGGTATCCCGGCGGCGCCACGATGTCGCTATCGTTCACCAGCAGCAGCGGAAACCGCGCGCGCTTCGCCAACTCCGCCAGGACTCCGACCTTGGCGTT
>PLMF01000306.1 GCA_003142355.1 Bryobacterales bacterium | reverse complement strand
CAGTTCAGCGCCGAGACGAAGTTATACGGTTCCACCCCCATGTTCAGGAAGCGTCCCAGCACGTCCAGCACGTTGTTGGCGTGCACGGTGGTGAACACCAGGTGGCCCGTCAGCGCCGAATTGATGGCGATTTGAGCGGTCTCCTGGTCGCGGATTTCGCCCACCATGATCTTGTCCGGNNTCGATGGTGATGATCTTGTCTTCGTCGTTCTTGATCTCGCTCAGCGCCGCGTACAGCGTGGTGGTCTTGCCCGACCCGGTCGGCCCCGTCACCAGCACCATCCCGTACGGCTCCAGGATGTAGCGCCGGAACTTGGCCAGGTCGGCGTCCGCGAACCCCACCACGTCCAGCGACAGCTTGGCGAACTTCTCGCTCATNNCGGAAACGCCCGTCCTGCGGCACCCTCTTCTCGGCGATATCCAGCTCGGACATCACCTTGATGCGCGAGATGATGGTGGATTGCCAGTCCTTGGCGATGGGCGGCATGGCGTAGTGCAGCACGCCGTCGATGCGGTACTTGATGGCCACCTCCTGGTCGCGCGATTCGATGTGGATATCGCTCGCCCGCCGCTCCAGCGCATTGAAGATGGTGGTATCCACCAGCTTGATCACGGGCGCGATGTCGCTGTCGGTGGCGGTCAGTTTATCGATCGAAAGCGTCTCGTCCTGATCGCCGTCCTCCAGCACCACGTCCAGTGCGAAGCCCTCGGTCACCTCTTCCAGCACGCGCTGCGACTGCTCCGTCTTCTTCAGCAGCTCGGCAATCTGCGAGAGCGTCGCCACCTTGACGCGCAGTTTCTTGTTCAGCAGCAGCGTCAGCTCGTCGATCAGGTTCAGATTCTGCGGGTCGGATAGCGCGATGTCCAGCGTCCCATTCTGTGCCTGCATGGGAACGAAGTTGTAGCGGAACATCAAATCCACCGGGATGGAGCGGAACAAATCGTGATCGATCGACGCCTCGCGCAAGTCCACGTACTCGCAACGGTAGCGCGCCGCCATGGCCTTGGCCTGCTCCACTTCCGCCAACGGATCCATCAGCTTTACCCTATCGCTCGCCGCCATACCTTAACCCCCGGAAAAGGGGTCAGACGCATTTTCCTGGATGGAAAATGCGTCTGACCCCTTTTCCTTTTCTCTCATGCACATTACCCGATCGTATCCGCCAACGAAAAGATCGGCAGATACAGCGAAATCAACACAAACGCCACAAACGACCCCATCACGATCATGATGGCCGGCTCGATGAGGGAGAGCGTGGCCGTCATGCGGGTGTTCACGTCCTCCTCGAAGAACTCCGCCACGCTGTTGAGCATGGCCGGAAGCGCCCCGGTCGATTCTCCCACTTCGATCATATCGACGGCCAGGCCGGGAAACATGCGCGAGGCCTTCAGCGATCCCGAGAGCGGCTGCCCTTCCCGCACGCTCTTGCCCGCCGCCTCGATCGCGCGCTTCAGCAGCGGCGTGTTCAAGGAATCCGCGGCCGTTTCCATGGCCTGCACCAGCGGGATGCCACCCGTCAACAGCGTGCCCAGAATGCGCGAGAGTTGCGCCACCTGGTATTTCAGCCAGATGTCCCCGGCCACCGGCATCTTCAGCTTGATACGGTCCAGCGTCAAGCGCGCCGACTCCCGGCGCGCCCACCACCGGAACAGGAAGATTCCCCCCACCAGGGCCCCCGCGAACACCAGAATGTAACTGCGCGCCGTGGTGCCGATGGCGATCAGCCATACCGTCATCGCCGGCAGCTTGGCGTTCATGGTGGTGTAGAGCGTGGCGAACGTCGGCACCACGTACGTCACCAGGAACACCATCAGAATGATCACCAGGACGATCAGCACGCAGGGGTACATCAGCGAGACCATCACTTTCTTCCGTACCGCCAGCGCAATTCTCTGGTAAGTGATATATCGGTCCAGCACCTCCGTGAGGCTGCCGCTCTTTTCGCCCGCCATCACCGAGGTCACGTACATTTTGGGAAAAATCCCCTGCTGCCGGAACGCCTCCGAGAGCAGCGTCCCACCCCGCACCTCGTCGCGCACCGACTTGATATACGGCTCCAGCGTGGCGTCGGTCAGCCGTTCCGCCAGCAGGTCCAGCCCCTTCAGAATCGGCAGCCCCGCGCGGATCAGGGTCACGAACTGCTGGTTGAAGATCAGGAACTTCTCGAGGTTGAGCTTCTTGCGTCTCCGGAACAGCCCCGTGGCCGCCAGGCCCGAGGCCGTCCGCGGCTTCACCGAATAGATGAGGAATCCCTGCTGCGAGTACCGATCCCGCAAATCCTTCTCGGACGCCGCCGGAGCCACCTGCTGGTGGATCTGCCCCCGCCCGTCCGCGTACTTCACCACGAATTCAGCCATGGCTCACACTCCGCCCTCCACCAATTCCGCTCCCGGCGGCGCCCGAAACTGAAACAGCTTGCCGTCGAGCGGCGGGTCGAGGCTCTCCTCATCGAAGGTGAAATCCAGGATGGAGTTGTCGAACCCCGTGACTTTCACTTCGCGAATGCGATTCTGGGCCGTCACTACGAATTCCACCGCGGAATACGGCAGGTTGTCGGTCTTGGGCTCCGCCGTGATGCGTGTATCGGCCCCGGCCCCTTCGGGCCGCGCCTGAAGATTGCGAAACTCCTTTGCAAAGTTTAACTTACCTAGTAAGAAAGCGAGCGGCGCACGCATGTCGTCGCTCTCCTGGAACTTCATTTTCTCGGCCCGGTTCTCAGCCGGAGTGTACAGCCAGATGAACTTGCCGTCGGAAATGAAGAGCTTGCCTTTCGGCTGCGAATAATCCCAACGCATCCTGCCTGGCTTCTGTANNAGGCGTATATTCTTCATGGAAAAGGACTTGAAGCGTCTTCGCCCGGTTATAACGGGTCTCCACGCCCTTCAGCAGACCAGCCAAGTTGGCATCGCCGGCAAATGCCGACACCGCCAGCACGCCCAATAATAGCCGAACAGAGTTCACTACATCTTTGACGCTAGCAAGGCCCGAAACGTGGCAGTTATCGCTGGGTAGGGGCCGGGCGTGCCCGGCCCCCTACGCCTTACTGCACCGACACCGTCACGCCGTTCTGGCTGATGTTGCCCCCGATCGACACTATGATCGACAGCGGGCCCGACTGCGCGTTTAACGGGATCTGCACGTTGAGCTGCATCAACCCCGCTGCCAGGTTCGGCGCCTCCCCGGCGTACGTCCAGGTAGCCGGCTGGCCGTTGATCAATACTCCGACCGGCAGCAGCGGCGCCGGCGTCACTTGCGGAGGCGGCAAGGTCGCGGTCGTAATCTTACCCGTAACGCTCGCCGGGCTGGTCTGGCCCTCGCCCGTCATGAACACCTGTACGATGCTGCCCTTGGCCGCCGCATTGCCAGGCCCGTTCACGCTGTTGTCCTGGTTCAGGATAGCCCCCGGCCCGCTGCCCTGTGAGTTCTGCGCGAACAGCCCCGGCATCGTGGTCGCCGAGGCCAACAGGTACGCGTTGGAAGTCTGCCCCACGTACCTGATCCACACCGACGGGCTGGAAATGGGCGCCATCTCATACGGCACTATGGCCGACACCTGTGTGCTGCCGGCGTAGATCATGGGGGCCGGGATGCCGGCGAACAGCACCTGCACGCCGCCGATGGTGGTCGCCAGCTTGCCGTTCGAGGGATCTATGGATGCGTATGCCGCGGTGGCCGGTCCGATGGCCGTGCCGAAGATGGTAACAATCTCGCCCGGGGAAATCGCGCCCCTGATGAAGCTCGCTGCGTTCACCACGCTGTTGATGGTGGGCAGCGGAGCCGTCACCGCCAGGTTCACGTTGATGACGGTCGAACCGGTAGCGGTGCCCGTGCCGCTAATCAGGATGGTCCCGATATACTGGGCAGCGGCCAGGTTCCCTGGAGTTACCGTCACCGTCAGCGTGGCTGTCCCCGTGGTCGGCGTGGTCCCGCTCGTGGGCGATACGGAAAGCCAATCGTTCCCGCTTGTGACCGCCGCCGAAAAGCCCAGGCTTGCCCCGCCGCCGGAAATAGTCACCGTTCCGGGTGTCGGGTTCGCGCTACCCACCTGGTACGAGAACGACAGCGTCGTCGCGGAAGCAACCGTTACTGTCGGCGCCGCCACCACCGTCAGGCTGACCGGAACGGTCACCACCGTCCCGCCGTTTGGCGTGATGGTGATGGTGGCGTTGTAAGTAGTTCCAGCCGCGAGGTTGCTCACATTCGGATTCACGACGCCGACGGTGAACGTCACCGGGGTGACGAGGGAAGCTCCGTTGACGACACCCGCCGAAAGCCAGGAGGCGTTGCTGGAGATCGTAAACGAGACGCCCGCCGATCCCGATGCGCTGGCCACCTGCAAGCTCTGAGGCGACGGCGTGTTCCCGCCTAGTTGGTAGGTTCCGAAGTTCAACGAGGTTGGGTTAGCCGTGACATTGCCTGTCCCGCCGCCCGTCGACGCGGTGGTTACCACCAGGGTCACCTGAACCGTCTGCGTGACGCCGTTGGTCACCAGCGTAATCGCGCCGGCGTAAGGGGAACCCGCCACCGTCAGGCCCGACTGGTTCACCGAAACCGTGAGGGTAGGGTTGCCGTTGGTAGTCAGACTGCCCGTAGGCGAGACGCTCAGCCAGTTGCCCGTGCTGGACGCGGTCGCCGCATAGTTCGTAGCAGTCGAAGCCGTCACCTGCAGCGTTTGCGAACCCGGGATGGTGCCGTTCTGTTGTGCGTTGAACGTCATCGACGAGCTGCTCAGAGTCAGGCCGCCGCCGCCCGTCGCCGTGCTGCCGGTCACCGTCAGCACCACCGGAACGTTCACCGGGCTGTTGGCCGCGCTTCCAGCCGTGGTTGCCGTCACCGTCACACTCCCGGTGTAAACCCCGTTGGCCAGCGACGACACGCTATTGCCCTGGACCCCGACCGTGGCAGGGGTGGTCGTCGAGGTCTGCCCGCCCACGCTCAGCCAGGTCGCGGAGGTGGTCGCGGTCACCGCGATGTTGGAGGCATCGCTGGCGCTCAGCCACAAAGACGAAGAAGTGTTCCCGCTGCCGGAATTGTAGGAGAAGTTGAGCGAGCCCGGATAGGCTACCAGCACGGGGCTGGTGGTCACCAGGAAACTGACCGTCACGGTAGCGGTGCCGCTGGCGGTAGTCACCAACAGCGTGGCCGTGTAGGGCGTGGTGTTGGCCGCAAGTCCTGTTGGGCTGGCGGTCACCGAGATCGTCGCCGGGCCACTCGTGCTGCTGGGCGCAGTCGCGAGCCAGCCGCCAGTCTGGCCGCTGGCGTAGGTTGGAGCCGAGACCGAGAACGCCCCCGTTCCCGTAATCACGATGTTCTGCGACGGCAGGATGAACCCAGTCGCGGTCGTGCCGGTCTGATAGGCGAACGTCAGCGACGTCGGGGTCACTATTCCAGGCGTCGTGGTTGTGCCGCCGGAGCCCACCACGAAGCTGACCGGAATCGTCTGGTACACCTGGCTCCCGCCGGTTGGTGTAAAGTACACCACCAGGCTTCCGTAGTAAGTGTTTGCCGCAAGGCTGTCGGAATATCCGGACACGACCACATAGGCTTGGTTGCTATTGGAGGTGGTCACGGAACCAATGGACAGCCCTGAACCGGTAATGGTGGCATTATTGAACGTGCCGGCCGTGGTGCTGGTCAGGTAGACCGTCTGCTGCACGGTGCTCCCACCCACTGCGGCAGATAGGGTCACGGGAGTCGGAGACCACGTAATCCCGGTCCCCGTTCCGCTGCCATTCACCGAAAGATTGACGGTGATCGTGACAGGATTATTGTACGAATCGGTCACATACACATAGCCGGTGGCCCCGGTAGCCAGCGAGCTCATAGCCGACGTGCTAGGCGCAATCAGGATTGTCCCCGAGCCCGAGCTGAAATTCCCCGAAGTGGTAGTGGCGGAGTTGTTGGCTAACAGCCAGGAATTGGAAGGGCTCACGCTGGCCGTGTAGTAGGCGGCGCCGCTCGAACTCGTAAGCGTTACCGACTGGGATGCGGGATACACTCCGCTTCCCGTGGTGAAGGTCCAGTAGATCGGGTTGGGGCTGGCGGTCAGATTCCCGGTTCCCCCCGTCCCCACCGTGAACGTGACGCCAATCTGCGACGACGATCCCCCGCCGGTAGGCGTGATGGTAACCGTGCCAAGATATGTGCCGCTCGCCAACGTCAACCCATTGGGCGCCGCGATCGTCAGGGTCGCGGAACTGCCGGCGGGCACCGTGAAGCCGTTTGCCGACGCCGTCAGCCAAGCGCCGCCCGAAGTCGTCGTAGGCGTGGGGATGGAGAACGTAACCGTGTTGCCGCTGTTGTTGGCCAGAGTGATCTGAGCTGAGGTACTCGATCCCGACGCCGCGCTCAAGGTCACGGAAGTCTGGCTTGGCGTAAGCGTGCCGCCGCTGCTCGCCCCACCGAACGTAAACGAGACGTTGATGGTGCCGGTTGTGGCAGGGCTGCTCGAAGTCAGGGTGACCGTGGCGGTGTACGTGACGCCAGAATCCATTCCCGAGGTGTTGGCAACAGCCAGGGACAGGGTCGTCGGCGTGGTCGACCCTCCCGTGACGCTTAGCCAGTCCAAATTAGGATTGGGCCTGTTGGCGTAGGCTATCCCTGTTGTGAACGTGATCGCGGTGCTGTTATCCGAGCTCGTGACGGTGACTCCCGTCGCCTGGTTCGTCAGCGAAACTGCGGCGGCGCCATTACCGCCGTTCAAAACCAACGTCTGCGCGCGTCCAGGCGCTACCATGAGGAGCGCGGTCGCGAGAAATAGAACGGTCTTGTTGAAATACGTGTGAGCGGCGTCCATGATTTTACCTCAGCCAAATTGATGATACACCATCATCAATCTGAAAAACAGATTTAACTCTCTCTGTTTATATCGGGATACGGACGCGGCTACCTTCTATCATACCTCTATTTCAAGATCCGGAAAAGATTACTGTAGTCGTCTGTCCACAATCGCACAGTCCGGTGCGACCCGATTTCCGTCGAATTCTTCAGCTCCTCGCTGTGGAAACCGCTGGCCTGGGAAGTCATCAGCACCCAGGTGGCGCCGAAAACATCCTGCGTATCGTCGTCGTCGGTGTCCACCAGGCGCGCCAATTTCCCGGTGACGCGGGTCTCCCCCTCGAGCACCGGCGCCAAGTCCAAGTAGCGATTGGAGATGTGCACCGCCAGCACGCCGTCCGGCCGCAGGTGCCGGAAATACAACTCCACGGCCTCGAGCGTCAGCAGGTGTACGGGGATGGAGTCGCTCGAGAACGCGTCCACCGCCAGAACATCGAAATTCTCGGGGGACTCGCGCTCCAGGGACAACCGCGCATCGCCCATAGCTACCTCTACTTTGGCCTTCGAATCGCCCAGGAAACTGAATTCCGTGTGCGCCAGCCGCAGCACCAGCGGGTTGATTTCGTAGAAGCGGTAATAGTCTCCCGGCCGCCCGTACGCCGCCAGGGTCCCCGTGCCCAGTCCGATCACGCCCACCCGGATGGCCCTGGTCTTCCCTCTTTCCCGGATGGCCAGCCCCACCCCGGTTTCCGGACCGTAATACGTGGTCGGCAGATCGCGGCGCGCCGGATTCAGAAACTGTTCGCCGTGGTTGATGGTGCCGTGGGTCAGGGTCCGGGTGGCATCCAGTTGCGTGGCCGGGGCGTTATCGCGCACCCTCAGCGCGCCATAGAAATTGCGGACCAGCACGCGCGACCCGCGCACCGAACTCCGGATCTGCAATCCCACGAATACCGCCAGCGCCACCGTCAGCACCGCCGCTATAATGGGCACCGGCTGTCGCCAGCGCTGAAACCATTTGAGCTCCGCGTCCTGCCGCAGCACCCACACCACCAGCACCGCGCAGGCCACCAGGCCCAGCGGCATCTCGTAGAGGGCGTTGAACAGGTGCGGCGCCACCAGGCCCACCAGAAGTCCGCCCAGCGCTCCGCCCGCCGCAATCATGACGTAAAAATGCGTGAGGTAGCGCGGATCGGGCTTCAGCCGCGCCAGCTCGCCGTGGCACACCATGCAGCAGGTAAACAGGCCCATCGCAAACAGCGGCACCATCACCCGGATGGGAACGCTGCCGGTGGAGTCCATGCTCAGCGCATATGCCATGGACCCCAGCGCCACCGCCAGAAGCTGCAGATAGGGATTGCGCCGATACCAGCCGCTGCCTTCAAAGCACAGGATGAACGTCAGCAGATAGATGCTCAGCGGCAGCACCCACAGGAATGGAATGGCCGCCACGTTTTGCGAAAGATGATTGGTGATTGCCAGCAGCAACACCGAGGCCACCGCCGGCAGCAGCAGCCAAATCAAATACTTCTTCGCCGATGGAGGCACGATTGCCGCATCCGCCGAGGCGGCTTCATCGCGCCCCGGCCCCGCGAGCACACCGCGCCCGGAGCCGATGGCCGTCACTGCGCACAGCACCACAAACACCACATACGCCGCCGACCACATCCAGGCCTGCTGATGCGTCGTAAACCTCGGCTCGAACAGCACCGGGTAGCTCAGCAGCGCGAACATGGAGCCCGCATTCGAGAGCGCGTACAACCGGTAAGGCATCGAGCCCTGGAACCGCCGGGCGTACCACGCCTGTAGCAGCGGCCCGGTGGTGGACAGCAGAAAATACGGGAGCCCCACCGTCACCGCCAGCAATCCCAGAATCCGCAGCGTGGGCTCTTCCCCGCCCATCGGTTTCCAGGAAGCACTTGGGTACACCGGAAGCGCCAGCGCGCTCACCAACAGCAGGCCCGCGTGAACCAGCATTTGCGTTCGCGGCTTGAGGTAGCGCACCAGCGCATGCGCATAGAGGTACCCCAGCAGCAGCGCCATCTGAAAAAACAGCATGCACACGGTCCACACGGCAGCCGAGCCGCCGAACCACGGCAAAATGATCTTGGCGATGACCGGCTGAACCTGAAACAACAGGAAGGCGCTCACCACGATTGTCAGTGCGTAAAGAATCATGAATTCGCTCGGCCCCTTTTGGCCCCGTTCGCTGTCCCCCGGCCCCCGGCCCCCGGCCCCCGGCCCCCGGCCCCCGGCCCCCGGCCACGGCCCCTACTCGTACGCTGCGATCCCCGTAACCTTTTCCCCAATGATCAGCGCGTGTATATGATCCGTCCCCTCGTATGTCTTGACGGTTTCCAGATTGCAGAGGTGACGCATGACGGCGTATTCGTCCGTAATTCCGTTGGCTCCCAGCAAATCGCGGCTCAGCCGCGCGCACTCGAGCGCCATCGCGACATTGTTCCGCTTCAGCATGGAAATCTGCGCCGGCTCGAGCCTTCCCTGGTCCTTCAGCCGTCCCGCGTGCACCGCCAGCAATTGCGCCTTGGTGATCTCGGTGATCATCCAGGCCAGCTTTTCCTGCACGAGCTGATGCGACGCGATGGGCCGCCCGCCGAACTGTTTCCGTTGGAGCGAATAGGCCCGCGCCGTTTCATAGCAGTCCATGGCCGCGCCCGTTGCGCCCCAACCGATGCCGTACCGCGCTTGCGAAAGGCACGCCAGCGCGGCCTTCAACCCCTTCGCCCCCGGCAGCCGGTCGCGTTCGCTCACGCGGCAGTCCTGAAACGAAAGGCTGGATGTCACCGACGCCCGCATCGACCATTTCCCGTGAATGTCGGAGGTGGTGTACCCGTTCGTGCCGCGCTCCACCAGAAATCCGCCCAGCGTGCCGCCGGCGCCGGTGCGCGCCCACACCACCGCCACGTCCGCCGCGGTTCCATTGGTGATCCAGGTCTTCTCGCCGTTGAGCACCCAGCGATCGCCGTCGCGCCGCGCGGTGGCGCGCATGCCCGCCGGGTTGGACCCAAAATCCGGCTCCGTCAGCCCGAAGCAGCCCACCGCCTTTCCGCTCTGCAACCGTGGCAGCCACTTCTGTTTCTGCTCCTCCGACCCGTAAGCCAGGATGGGGTACATCGCCAGCGCCCCCTGCACGGAAACGAAGCTGCGCACGCCCGAATCGGCGCGTTCCAGTTCCTGCATGATAAGCCCGTATTCCACGTTGCTCATCCCCGCGCACCCATAGCCTTCCAGGTTGGCGCCCAGGAACCCCAATTCCGCCATTTCGGGAATCAATTCGGACGGAAACCGCGCCTCGCGATAGCAGTCGCGGATCAACGGCAGGATGCGCTCATCGGCGAACCGCCGGGCTGTCCGCCGCACCAGCAACTCCTCTTCGCTGAACAGGGAGTCGACGCAGAAATAGTCCACGCCTCGAAAGGCCATTTTCGTAATCTTCTATTTGAACACGGATCGAGACGCACCTAAACTCGCGCCGGCGACGTGAAGCGGTTGACGCTTTCCCGCAACAGCCGCTGCACCGAAAGGCCGTGGTGCAGGTCGGGCGCGGGCAACTCGTCGAGCCCCCCCAGAAAAATGTATTGCGCATGAACAAACGACCGTAGCCAACCCGCCGAGACAACAGCTCCCGGGAAATGGCTGTGGGACCCGTAATCGCTGCCGCAATGGGCGACGCGATGCGAGCCGGGTGCCGCTTCGAAGACTTCGAGTTCGTCCGGGCGTTCCGTCGAGAAGCGGAATCCGCCATTCACGCAGCGGATCTCCACCTCCAGGCACTCTCCGGCCCCGGCTGAGATGCGGCTGGCCGTCACCGTTCCCACCGCGCCAGTGGCGTGATCGGCCAGCAAAGCGATGCTGCACAGGTCCGAAGAGGAAGGAACATCCTCGAACGGCGCGCTCTGGCGTGCCTCCGCCACCGCCAGGCTGTCGCCGAAGAATGCGACCAGCAGGCTTAACGCGTGCGAGCCGAGGTCGGCCGCCGCGCCCCCCACCGGCGCCGGCTTCATACGTTCGGCGCGCTTGCTTCGATACCCCTTGTCGAGGTACCCGCTATGCAGATACGACGCGCGAAAATGCACCGGCCGGCCGAATTTCCCTTCGCCATACAACATGCGGGCCAGGCGCACGGCGGGCATCTGGAGGAACTGAAAGCCGACCTGAACGACGCGCTCGCCGGCCAGAGGCATCAGGCCCTTTTCTATCGCGCGCTCCTCCTCCTCGCCGGCGCAGAGCGGCTTCTCGACATAAATGCGCTTCACCGAGGCCATCTCAAGCGCCCGCTCCAGGTGGTTGAAATGTAGTGCATTGGGCCCCAGTAGAAAAATGGTATCGATGTCGTCGCGCCGCCAAACCTCGTCGGCCGGCGAACTGGAAGCAAAACCGAAACGCGAGCTGAACGCGTCGCTGCTCGCTCGATGCGCCGAAGCCACCACGACCAGGCGGACCGAAGGAACCCGCGGATAGTAGAATGGCAGGACGGCCAGCGCATAAGCGTGACAGTGCGCCACCGCTCCGGCTCCCACGAAAGCTACCCGGCGCTGGTCCATACGATGCGTCGATTATAATCCAATTCCTTGGGTCAGACCCCGATCACGGATACAGCCCGCGAAGTCTGACCGCTTCCGCTACCCGGCCGACCCCCAGCATGTTGGCCGCCAGCCGCATGTTCACCTTGCGATCGGTGTGGATCTTGAACACCTCCGTGAACGAGGTCTTCATCACGCGCTCCAGCCGGTTGTAGACATCCTGCGCGTCCCAGAACAGGTGCTGCTCGTCCTGCACCCACTCGAAGTACGATACGGTCACGCCACCCGCGTTGCACAGAATGTCGGGAATCAGGAACACGCCCTTCCCATCCAGAATGCGGTCCGCCTCCGGCGTCACTGGCCCGTTGGCGGCTTCGGCCACGATTCGCGTGCGAATGGTGTGCGCATTGGCCTCGGTGATGGTGTTCTCGAGCGCCGCCGGGATGAGGATTTCGCACTCCAGGCTCAGCAGTTCCTCGGGCGTGATCTCCTCCGCGGCCGGGAAGCCTTTCAAGCTGCCCGTGCGCTCCTTGTGCATGATCAGCTTGGGGATGTCCAATCCGTGCCGGTTGTAGAGGGCGATCCGCGAATCGCTGGCGCCGACGACCACGGCCTGGGCGCTGTCCAACAGATGCGCGGCGATCGACCCGGCATTGCCGAATCCCTGCACCACCACGCGCGCACCCTTGATCGGAATACCGAGTTCCTCGCTGCTGCTGAGCACGGTGTAGTACACGCCCCGGCCGGTGGCTTCGTTGCGGCCCAGCGATCCGCCCAGGCTGATCGGCTTGCCCGTCACCACGCCCGGAACCGGATAGCCCTTGGTCATGCTATAGGTGTCCATGATCCACGCCATGATTTGCGGCGTGGTATAGACGTCCGGCGCCGGGATATCCTGCTCCGGTCCGATCAAGGGCAGGATGGCGCTGGCATAGCGGCGCGTTAGCCGTTCGATCTCGCCAATGGACATCTCTTTGGGGTTGCAGGTGACGCCGCCCTTGCCGCCGCCGAAGGGGATATTCACTACCGCGCACTTCCACGTCATCCACGTGGCCAGCGCCTTCACTTCGTCCACGGTGACGTTGGGGTGGTACCGGATGCCGCCCTTGGCCGGACCCCGGGTGGTGCTGTGCTGCACGCGGTATCCCTCGAACCGGACGATATGTCCGGTATCCATCCGGACGGGCACGCTCACGCAAAGTATGCGTTCCGGATACTTGATCATAGCCCGCACGTTTTCTTCGAGTTCCAGCGCGTTTGCCGCCAGGTCAAAGTTCTCGAGTGCGACCTCGTATGCGTTCTTCTCAGGCGTTGCGGTTGCCGACATGGGCGAACCTCCTACAGTCGGCATCATAATTCCTATTAAGCACCACGTCAATGGGGTGCTGGCTGGTTACTCGTACCGCGACGCCTATTTCACCCTGGCGAAAGCGGCGGCCTTAGCCGGGTCCATCAATTCGCGGCCGGATGCCAGCAGGCGATAGAAGTTCTTCAGCTTGCGTACGCACTTGGGTTCTTCCACGGTGACCGCGATTTCGCGGCGGAAGTCCAGACTCAGCGCCGTCTGCGCCATGCT
>PLMF01000096.1:1825-4477 GCA_003142355.1 Bryobacterales bacterium | reverse complement strand
CCTGTAGTTCCTCTGACGCATACTGCGCACCCGCCCTCTGCAAGTTGATCTTCTCCTGGACGCCGCTCTTCCGGAATAGATGATGGCTTTCCCCCACGCGCTTCTCGAAACCCAGGCTCTCAAGCAATTGGCACAGATCGTCAAAACGGATGGCCCGCCGCTGTCCCCTTCTTATTTCTGTTCCGGCGGCTTGCTCTCGACGATCCCCAGGTCCGTCAGCACCTTCGGATTGGCCTCATCCATGGCCAGCAGGTTGTGGCAGGCGTTGCAGTCCTGGGTGACGGAGCGGCCGTCCTTGGCGGCGTGGTTGCCGTCATGGCAGCGAAAGCAGCCGGGGAAGTCGGTGTGGCCGATGTTGTTCGGGTAGGTGCCCCAGGCGACCTTCATCTGGGGAAAGATGTTGCGGTCGTAGAGCGCCAGCACCTGCTGCGCGGCGGAGGTCACCTCGGCTCGGCGCTGCGCCCAGATGGCCGGATAGTTGTCCCGATAGTAACTCTCGAACGCCGCCGGAATCTTCTGCGCGGCTTCTTCTCGAGTGCCGTAGCCGGCCTTGAGGATCTCCACCGCCCGCTTCTTGGCAAACGGCAGCGACGGCGAAATCTGGCCCGCGTTCATGGCGCGGTCCACGGCCCGCTCCGGCAATTCGTAGGCGTGAGTCGGGCGATTGTGGCAGTCCACGCAGTCCATCTCGCGGATGGGCAGGCCGCCGCCGCCGGGCTTGGCGTCCGGCGTGGCGTAGACCGTCTTGCCGCCCGGGCCGCTGTACTCAATCCACGGTATGTTCTGGCGTCCCTCGTCGGCGTGCGCATAGCGGATCTCGACGCCAGGGCCCAGGTGCGTCCCGTGTATCCCGATGCCGCCGTTGCCGCCGCCGATCTTCATCAGCAGCACCGTCTTGGTGAGCGTATTGGTCTGGTCGCCGGCGAACTTGTTGACGATCAGCACTCGGTCCTCGCCGTACTTCTGCGGCCAGTGGCAGGCTTCGCAGGTCTCCCGCGCGGGACGCAGGTTATGAACCGGCGTGGGGATGGGCGTCGCATAGGTGTGGAAAGTCACCGCCAGCACCTGTCCCACGCCCGACAGCTTGCTCTTCACGAACCACGAAGCGCCCGGCCCGATGTGGCACTTCACGCACTCCACGCGTGAATGCGGCGAGTTCTGATAGGCCGTGTACTCGGGCTGCATCACGGTGTGGCAGGTCTCGCCGCAGAACGTCACCGAATCCAGGTAGTTCACCGCGCCGTAACTGACCTGGCTGGCAATCGCCAGGTTGACCACGGTGGTGACGACAACGAAATAGACCAGGCGGCGCAGCTCGGCGTTGTGCCACGTGAGCGGCGGAAACTCGGGCGGATAGATGCCTCTCCGCCCCTCGCGCTTGCGCTTGAGCCAGATTCCCAGGGGAATCAGGATCAGGCCGGCGAAGAACGGCGCCGGCAGAACCAGGAACGCGAGAATCCCTACGTACGGGCTCTCGGTCGTCCCCCGCAGCGTGACCGGCAGCAAGAAGAGCCAAAAGACGGTGGCAGTGGTGACGATCACCACGCCTGCCAAGCTCACCCAGTTGCTGGACAGATGGACGATCGGGGACAGCCAGCTCCTCGCCCTGCCGTCGGATTGGTTCGGCGTCATGGGTCCTCGCGCTCCCTGGGGTGCTCCTGCTTCCGTACTGTAATGCCGGTCAGGAAGGCCGTGTTCAACGGGTAGACATCGGGATCGAAAATGATGGGGTAGAAGTGCCAGACCACGATCGCCAGCGTGGCCAGCACGGCCTCGTAAAAATGAACCGACGTGGCCACGTCCAACCAGCTCTTGGGCAGCAGTTTCAAGACCAGATTGTTGGCCCAGAGCAGCAGCCCGGTCGAGATCATCACCACCGCGCCCCACCCCACCGCCCAATACTCGGCCTTCTCCACGTAGCTGTGCGAAGAGCGCCCCGGAGGGTCCGCACCGAGGCCCAGATTGTACGCGAAATTGGAGAGCGCCTCGCGCGGGTCGTTGGTCGTTGGCAGCATCTCCTTCCAGTGCTCGCGCAGCTTGCGGCTGACGATCAGCGAGACCAGGTGGGTCGCAGTGACCGCCATGAAAACACCGGCCGCGATGCGATGGATGAGGCTGCGCATCAAGTGGGTCCCCTCCATCGACAGCAGCGGCCGCGCCCACCATTGGTCCGGATACTTGAGCGCGAAGCCGGTCCAGACCAGGGTGAGGAACGAAATGGCCAGAACGGCATGCTGCACCCGCTCGAACGGCAGCATGCGGAGTTCGCCGTGTTCGGAAAAGTCCCTCGCCCCGAGGTGATCGCGGCCAACGCTGAAACGCCGGTCAATGAGCTTGCGGACCCAATCGCCGCCGTTGTGGAGCAGCATCAGCCCGATGGTCACCGGGATGACCAGCCAATAAAACTGGCGCACCCAGCGCANNGGCGCCGGGGTGGCACTGGCCGCAGGTCTTGGGCAAGTTCCTGGCGTTAATGGTGGACTTGGGGTCGGACGACGGCAGAATATTGTGCACTCCATGGCAGCTCGCGCAGTTGGCCACCGTCTGCGAGCCGGCCTTGGCGGCGAGGCCGTGGTAGGACGAATCGAAGCTCACCAGGCGGTCCGAAGGAAGGCCGAACTTGCGGGTCAAACGGACGTCGCCGTGGCAGCT
>PLMF01000096.1:0-1775 GCA_003142355.1 Bryobacterales bacterium | reverse complement strand
ACGCCGCGCGCCAGCGCCTGGCCGTGCACGCTGGCCCGATACTGCCCGGCGACTTCGCTGTGGCACATGCCGCAGGTGTCCGGCACGGCGGCGCGGAACGCCTGCGACCTGGGCGCCAGCAGTTCGTGCGCGCTTCCGTGGCAGAGGGCGCAATCGGGAGCGCCCTCATTTCCGTTCTTCCGCGCCTGGCCATGCACGCCGAGCGCGTAGTCGCCCGCCTGGTCCTGATGGCAAGTGCCACACACGGGCTTGGCAATGCCCGCGGGGTGAGGATACTTCTCGTGGGATTCGTGACACGTATCGCACGGCAGTCCCGCGTGCGCGCTCTTCTCCAGTTTCTGCCCCTGGTCGTGGCAGGTGGAGCATGCTCCGCCGCTCGCGTTCGCGGCTGCCAGCAGATTCGCGCACGCCGCGCCCAGCAGAAAACCGATCCATCGAGAACCGCGGCGCCGGCCAGTTGAGGAAAGTGCCCGGTTCACCATCGCCCTACAATCCGGCGCCGGGACCCAGGACCCAAGCCTTGTACAAGGCGGCCGCTCCTAGCAGAAGGCCGAAGACCACGGCGACCACCGTCAGGATCTTCATCCACTTGTCGATTTGCGCGAGTTTCTTGGCTACCGCTATCTGCTCGGCGGCAGTACCGGCGTGCGCCATCCCGAGATGCAACGCGGGGTCTTCTTGCAGGGCCACGGACCGGCGCCGGAAAGCCATCACGATCACGGCCGCAATCACGATCAACCAAAGTACCAGGAAAGGATGTAAATCAAGATGCATAAATTACCTCCTTCTAAAGTTTACATATTGAATCTCGAAGCTCAAGCATTTCCGCGTGGGCACGCGTTTTTGTGGAGCAGGCGGTTCTGCCTGCCAACCGATCTTCCACAGCTTCTGCTTCCATGGCATCCATCACCTGTGGCGGGCCAAACTATTGCGTTTTGCAACGCTTTGATCCGGAAGTCCGGTGCAGTGGGGCTATTGGCGCAGAGATGGAGCTGTCGCTGGGGGAAATTCCAGCCGATACAGCGGCGGCATGGGATTTCGCTACCCGCAACGCCGCCGCCATGATCGCCAGCAGAACGGTACTGATGGGATCTTCCTCCGAAACCACGGATACGATCCCGGCCTCCCATGCCTGGGCCAGCAGTTGGGGATCCTTCCGGGTGATCAAAACAACCCGCTCCGGGTTGGACAGGGGGAGGGGCAGCCGGGCGAATGCCAACTCGTCCAGCACCAGCACACACTTCTGCGAGGGGTCCGGGCGATCGACTGTTTCGACGTGCCAGGCGCAACTGCGCGACATTGCTTCCCGCACAGTTGCCGCATACACGCCATCGGCAATCGAAAGTTGAACCGCCTGCATCACGGCCGACTCCACGCCTCCACCTCCCATACTTCTGCTACTTCTTCTCCTGGTAACCGTCCAGGCTCTTGTGCTCGGCGTAGTACTTGCCGGCATCGGTCAGCTCCTTGGGTTTGGCCTTGGAATCGACATGACAGTAAGCACAAGGCTTCTTGGTCGCCTTCATATACTCAGCTTTGCCGAACGAAGCCGTCGAGCAAACCAGGAATCCGCCCAGCAAAATGGCAGCGGGCAGGATGACTTTCAAATGGGACATGGCACCTCCAGGACCAAAAGTAGCAATTGCATCGCCACGCGCTTACTCCCTGCGTTCCAGAGGGTTTGCGAAGATCTCCCCAATCCGGTTGGGGGCAATTCCCCCCGAAACTGCCGCGCACTGGGCCAATTAACCCAGACGCCTTGCTATAATCAAGAC
>PLMF01000425.1:7130-7298 GCA_003142355.1 Bryobacterales bacterium | reverse complement strand
GATGGCAAGCTCGATCTCGCGGTCACCGACTTGTACGGCGGCACGGTGTCCATTCTTCTGGGGGATGGGGCGGGCAAGTTCTCGGGCGAGTACGACTATGTGGTCGGGTACGAGCCCACCGGCATTTTCGCCATGGACCTGGATGGCGATGGCAACCTCGACGTGGTC
>PLMF01000425.1:0-7119 GCA_003142355.1 Bryobacterales bacterium | reverse complement strand
GGCCGATTTCGATGGCGACGGCAAGCCCGACGTGGCGGCTGCCGCCACCGACCTCTGGATTCTGCTGTCGCGCGGCGGTGGCAGTTTCAGGACCCCGGTTCGCATCGCGGTCCCGGCGACGAACGGCACGCCATCGGCCGTTTCGCTGGCTGCAGGCGATTTCAACGGCGACGGCAAACAGGACATCGTGGTCGGGACCGCTTACGGTGACGGTGTTTACGTTTTCCTGGGAAATGGCGACGGGACGTTTAAAGCGCCGGTGCAGTACACGACGGGCGGCAACGTCTCCTCAATCGCAGTGGCCGATTTCAACGGCGACGGCCAACTCGACATTGCGGCTTGCGGATTTAGCACAAGCTCTCCGGCGGCCGCGAATGCCGGCGTCCTGCTGGGAAACGGAAATGGCACCTTCCAATCCGCCAGGAGCCTCCCCGGGTTCGGCGCCGGACCGCATTGGCTGGTGGCGGGCGACTTCAATAAGGACGGCAGGACTGACCTGGCCATAGCCAATCAGGGAACACTCGGTGACAACTCCACCGATCTCGGCGGCGTGCTGGTGTTTCTGGGCCAAGGGAATGGCAGCTTCCAAAACCCGACAAATTACCCCGCCGGAATCAACCCCAATTTCATCACTGCCGCGGACGTCAATGGCGATGGCGCGCTGGACCTGCTCGTGGCCACCAGCGCGCAGAACTTTTCTTACAGCATCGCCGTGATACTGGGCAATGGGAACGGGACGTTCCGCCCAGCCACCACGTTCTCGACGTCGTATGGGCCGACCCGGATTGCCGTGGCCGATCTCAATGCCGATGGCAAGCCGGATCTGGCCATCGCGCACTGCTGTGGAGCTACCGATACCACCTTCAAGTTCGGCAATGGCGACGGCACATTCCAGTCGGACGTACACTTGGCGGCAAGTCTTTCTCCCGGCGCCCTCCAGGTGACGGACCTGAACGGCGACGGTAAGCCGGACCTCGTCATCGGCGTCGGGAATTTCCCGACCAGTGCCGTTGCGGTCTTCATGAACATCTCCCTGCCACAACTCACCAACGTCAACGCCGCCAGCTCACTGGCCGGTCCGCTGGCTCCCAATTCGTGGGCTACGGCCTGGGGCGCCGGCTTGGCCACCGTCTCGCAAGGTGCTTCAACCCTCAACCAGACCAACATCGGCGGGACCACGGTCACGGTTACCGATGCCTCGGGTGCCCAGCGACTGGCATCTCTGTCCTACGTCTCGCCCGGGCAAGTGAACTACCTGGTCCCCAGCGGTACCGCCTTGGGAGCGGCCACTGTCACCGTCTCCGTGGGCGGCACGGCGGTCGCCAGCGGCTCGGTCACGATCGCGGCCATCGGGCCGGGGCTGTTCCTGTACTCGGGAACCAATCTGGTCGCTGGCGACGTGCTTCGCGTCCACGCCGACAACTCGCAATCCATAGAGAACAACTACACGGTCACTTCGAGCGGCGCAACCGTTGCCGCTCCCATCGACCTCAGCCCGGCCACCGACCAGGTGTACCTGGAGTTGTTCGCCACCGGCCTGCGCGGTCACAGCGCCGCATCGAGTAGCGTCACCGTCACCGCCGGCGGCGTCAGCCTGCCCGTTACCTACGCCGCCGCGCAGCCACAGTACGTTGGACTCGACCAGATTGATGTGCTGCTGCCGCAAAGCCTGGCGGGGAAGGGTGACGTGACGATTCAGGTCACGGTGGATGGGCAAGCCGCCAACCCCGGCCACGTCACCATCAAGTAGGAATGCGCGCGCGCGCGATCTTTTTCCTGGCGGCGGCCGCGCTGTGGGCGCAGCCGCCGGTCATCCGCACCGGCGGCGTGGTCAACGCCGCCAGCCGCACGCCCTCCGTGCTGCCCGGCGGACCAATCGCCCGCGGCGCGCTCTTCGATATCGCCGGAATCCGCCTGGGCACCAGCGCGCAGACAACCTCGGTGACGGTATCCGCGCGCGGCGCCTCGTTCCGCGTGCCATTGCTTGCGGTCTCGACGCAGCGCATCGAAGCACGCTTGCCCGCGGCCGCGCCTCTGGGCGATGTCTTGCTGACCGTGACCGTCAACGGCGTGCCCAGCCTGCCCTACCCGCTGAAGGTGGTGTCCGCCGGTTTCGGAATCTTCAGCCGCAACCAGGAGGGCTGGGGCCCCGGCCGCGTCGACAACCAGGCCTCCGATGGTTCGCGACTGGCCAACAGCTTGCGCCATTCCGCGCGGCCCGGCGAGCTTATGGTTCTCTCGGGAACCGGGCTGGGCGCATCGCCCCCGGAGGTTTGGATCGGCATTCATCGCGCAACCGTGGTCGCGGTGCGGCGCGCGACGGCGGGCGAAGGCGACGAGATTCTGTTCCGCCTCCCGCCGGACAGCCCGGCCGGCTGTTTCGTTCCGCTTCAGGTTCGACAGCCGGACGCTGTCCCCAGCAACACGGTCACGGTGTCGATCCATGCCAGCGGCGCACCTTGCGAGCCTCCACCCATCCTGCCCGTCGCCACATGGTCCGGCCGTGCCGCGGGGATGGTAGTAATCTCGCGAACGGTGAGAGCGCCGGACTCCACCATCGACGAAGGCATGGCTGTGTTCGTCGCGCACGAAGACCAGGACCCGCCGCTGAGTCCGATCTTGTTGGTTCCGCCTCTTGGGACCTGCGCTGCTTATACGGGCGCGATGGCCTCCGGACCACAGCCATCCCCGTCGTCCGCGGACGCCCTGATGTCGTCCGCACACGCCACCGGTCTCGATGCCGGCCCGCGCATCACCGTAGCCCACGACAATTGGCTGCTGCCGATCTCGCCCCTCCCGGGCGCTCCCGGCGTTTACAAGCGGCCGTTCGGCGAGCAACGCGGCACAGGCCCCGGCCGCGGCCGCCCGCTGTTTCTGGAGCCGGGCGACTTGGTGGTCGCCGGGCCGGGCGGCGCCGACGTCGGCCCGTTCGCCCTGTCGCTGCCGGCGCCGGAGCCCATCGTGTGGGAGAACCGCGACAGCATGGGCACGGTGGATCGGCGGCTCGGGCTAACCCTCCGCTGGCGGCCGCCATCGCGTGAAGGCGTGGTCCTGATCGGCTTGACCAGTGTCGACCCGTCCGCAGCCGCCTGGGGCGCGTGTTACTGCGCCGCGGCGGGCGCGTCGGGAACCTTCACCATCCCGCCCGCAATTCTCGCCAGCCTGCCGGCCAGCCAGCCCGCTCCGACCGTCCCGGCGCCGTCCCTGTGGCTCTCCTACCTGCCCTTCCACAACCAACAGCCCCTGCACGCCAGCGGACTGGACCATGGCCTGGCGATCAGTCTATTCATGCAGACGCTGGAAGTGCTCGTTCGCTGACTCGACGCCGCTTCCTGGATGCGCGCTTTCGCCGTCTCACACGGCGCTATGACTTGACGGTGTGGAACTCCCATCCNNATCACGCCCAGCAGCATCCATTCGACGAACGGCGCCGCCACGTCGAAGTTCGAGCAAGCGGGGCTGCCGCCCTTGCAGGCGCGGATGAAATCGCGCATATGGCCGGGGGAACGCGTCAGCAGCGGGGGCGGCATCCGGTAGTCCTTCATTTTCTCGATCGGGATCAGGCGCGTCACGTCGCCGTACGTGCCGGTGGTAAGCATGCCCTTGTCGCCGATGAAGAGGCTGCCATCGGGCATAGGGAGACGGAGCGGCGTGGTGGCGGCTTTCAGGGCTTGGAACTCCTCCCAGTTGAAAACGCGGCCCGGAGACCGGAATTCGTTGCCTGCCGGGCGCATGGCGGCCGGGCCGCCACCGCTGCCCCTACCGCCCGTTCCTTCCGGACGCGGCAGGCTGGGCGGATCGCCGAGCCACTCGCCGTCCGGAACGCCGGTGATCTTGGGATTCTCCTTCAGCCCGTCGTACCAGAACACCTTCAGGGCCGGCATGTTGCCGTAAGCGGCGAAATCGAACCGGATCACCGAGCCCTTGGGGAACATGAAGGGGCTGGCGCCTTCCTTCTTCATGCACTCGATGCTGAGAAGCTTCCGATTCGAGAGATGGAACGCCATGTTCGGCGCGCCCAGGATGTGGCACGCCATATCGCCCAGGGCGCCGCAGCCGAAGTCGTAGAACCCGCGCCAGTTGAACGGCTGGTAGAAGAACCCCCCGTTGCGGTCGGGTTCGGTCTTGCCGTCCGCCGTGAAAGGCCGCTTGGCGGCCATGCCGAGCCAGAGGTCCCAATCCAGAGTGGAAGGAACCGGATCCTCTTTCGGAATCGCGGTGAGGCCCTGCGGCCACATCGGCCGGTCGGTCCAGGCGTGCACTTCGGTGACGTTGCCGATATCGCCGTTCCAGACCATCTCGGCGCACTGCCGCGTGCCTTCGTTGGAATAGCCCTGGTTGCCCATCTGGGTCGCCACCTTGTATTTCGCGGCCGCCTGCCGCAATTGGCGTGCCTCCCAAACCGTGCGTACCAGCGGCTTCTGCACGTAAACGTGCTTGCCGCGCTCCATACACCACATAGCGGCTGTGGCGTGCATGTGATCCGGCGTGGCGACGATCACGGCATCGATGTTCTTGCCTTCCTTATCCAACATCTGGCGGAAGTCCCGGAACCTCGGCGCCTTTTCGAAACGCTTGAAGGTGGCGGCGGCGCGCCGGTCGTCCACATCGCACAGCGCCACGATGTTTTCAGTGGGCGCCGCAGCCGAGATGTTGGAGGCGCCCTGGCCGCCGGAGCCGATGGCGGCGATGTTCAGCTTTTCGTTGGGGGATTTGTATCCCGCGGATTTCAATGATGGCGTGCTGCCGAATCCTGCCGCCGGAAGAGCGCCGGCCAACAGGCTGCCGTAGAAGAAATGACGTCTCGATAGTGGCATGGTCTATACCAGACAACTTTTGACGTAAGCGAGGCACTTTTTGGCCTCGGCAATGATGTTCGAATCCGGAGGAATGGGATACTCCAGCTCCAGGTTCGCCGGGAAGGGGTACTTCTCCTTTTTGAGGAGTTGCAGCACGTCCCGCATGGGGGTGTCGCCCGTGCCCCAGACGGCCACGTTGGGGCCATGGTCCTTCTTGCGATCCTTGATGTGCAGGTTGGTAATCTTATCGTGGTGCTGCTTGATGAACGCGACGGCATCGTACCCGGCGGCGGTGAAGTGGCCGATATCGAGGTTGATGCCGTTGTACTTGCCATACGCCATCAGCGTGGCGTAGCTCTCCAGAGTGGCGGTCTGGTTGGGGTCGTTGGTGGCGTCGTGGCCGTGATAACCGACCAGCAGCTTGTGCTTGTCCGCCACCGGCGCGATGCGCTTGGCCATGGTGAGGGTTGTGCTGGTAGTGATGCCCTTGACGCCCAGACCCTCGGCCATGCCGAACCCGTATTCGATGTCCTCGTCTTTCATGCTGTCCTGCATGTTGTAGCAGAGCAGAGCGACACGCACCCCGGCGTCGTCGAATTTCCTGGTGACGGCCTTCCAGGTATTGGCGTTCGTCGAGGCGCGCCATTGCGCGAGTTTCCCCATCGCGGTTTGCCTTTCGGCCTGTTTCTCGGGGGTCAGCGGCGCACGGCCGCCCCCAGGCCCGGACGCCGGCATCGGGGGCGCACCCGCCAGTGCTTCGCAATGATTCGACATCAGCTCGGCCTCGCCCAGCCCGATTTCGACAAAAGCTCTGATGATGGCTTCCGGATCGGGGCTGGCGATCCGATTGAAGCTGTAGGTGATGGCGCCAATTTGCACGCCTCCGAACACCGAGTCGATCGTCTTTGCGCCAAGCGCCCGGCACAGGGGCGCGGACGCCAGCGCGATCTTGCCCAAATCTCGTCTTGTGAGTTCCATTCTGTTCCTTTCAGTCCAGCTTCGGCACTGCCGCGGCCGGCTCCCTGCGGGTTGCCGGCAAAAGGCAGTACCCTTCTGAAAATACACGAGGCTGAGGTCGAACGCCAGTCATTCTTTGCGTTGAAGTTCGACTTCAGCGTGCTCGACGGGAGTATTTTAGCAGGCGAATGGTTCCTACGCCGGGCCGGTTCCAGGAAACGCTCACGTCCCAAAGCTAGGCGGGATCGAGGGTGAAGTGGCCGCCGCGCTGCCTTTGGGCCCGCCCGTCCTGTGCCGGACATTGCGTTTGAGCAAAGAGCCGTGGAAGATGCTCGCGATAGAATCGAAACCAGCAAGGAATAACATGCCGTCACTATTGTGCCCGGGACAGACGCTCCCGCCTGCAAGGTAGGGGTCGGGCATGCCCGACCCCTACGGCGTTTTTCACGGTTCCCCAGCGGATGCCCAATTGCTTATGACGCTCTGTTTGGTTGAGGGTCCGGAGGTGATGCATGACGATCATTCGTTATGAAGACGGTTCGGTGGCGCGTGCCATCATTTACAGGTTGATAGGGGGCCGCCTGCGGGCTGCGGTGGAAGGTGTCGAGGCCCCTGTCGACTTCAAGCTCATTCGCGGCCACTGGATTTCCAATAGCGGATCCGGCGTCACTTTCGAGTTCCCCATTGAGATAGGAATGGACTTCCTCCAGGCCTTGAGGGACCTGGCCTTCAGCGAGGAACGCGGGCACTGCGCCTTGGGGGGCGATTGTGTAATCCGCCAGATAGGTGGTGCAGGCGGCAACGGAGCACCGAATTGAGGCCCCAATTCCGTCTGCGCCGCAAGTGCGCCGGCGGGGGCTACTGTTCGGGCAGGGAGAACAGGTACGAAGTCAGGTTCTCCATATCCTGGGGCGGGAGTCTGTAAGGCGGCATCACCGAGCCGGGCGCCAGTTTTTGAGGGTCGGCGAAGTGCAGCTCGACCCAACTGCGGCTGCGCCGTTTGGATAGGCCCTTCAGCGGCCGGCCTGCCAGCATGCCGGCGCCGTTCACCTTGTGACACATGTCGCAATGGGACGCCTGGTACACCGCGGCGCCTTTGGCGGCGAAATCGGGGGGCATTCTGGAGGGCGGAGGCGTTGGTAGGAGGAACGCCGCCAGGGAATTCAACTGCGCGCCGCTGAGTTCAACGGGGGACGATGATCGGGGATAGCGGGGGGCACCGCCAGAGCATCGGATGCTCTGGCGGAACTAGACGAGTTAGGTAGCGAACTGACTCACCGGGTGAGGCTCGCGTGGGAAGCTAAGGAACCACGCAAGAACAAACTCACAGCGCCGGCGTGGCGCGGACTCTCAGTCTGCCGCG
>PLMF01000043.1 GCA_003142355.1 Bryobacterales bacterium | reverse complement strand
CCAAAACATCCAATGGTATTTAGAGTCCCGCACTCGTATCGGCCGGCATCCTGTCTCAAGGTCATGTCGCGAGACGCGTAGTCGTCGTACCGCGCCACGTTGGTCCAGCCGAATTCCACAGGCTCCACGCGGTCTTGAAGCGCCTGGCTCAGGTAGAGGATGCCGCACCCTTCCGGCCCCAACAACCACTTGTGACCGTCGGCTGCCAGAGCATCCACCCCGCAGGCCCGCACATCGAGCGGAAACGCGCCTAGCCCCTGGATGGCATCTACTAAATAAATGCATCTGTTACGTTTACAAATCTCACCAATTGCTTGAATGGGAGCCCGCCNNAGTTGGCCGGAAACTCCTCCTGGAATCCCACCATCCGGTCCCCCGGCTTCCAATCCAGCCCAATGGCCACCGTGGCGATGCCTTCCGACGTGTTCTTGACCAGGGCGATGTCCGACCGGTCGGCCCCCATCAGTCTGGCTGCCGCCACCCGCAATCCCTCGTAGGTGGCCAGCCACTCGCCATAGTGCAGGCTGCCGAAAGTGAGGCAATCTTCCGCCAGGCGCTTCATGGCATCCGCCGCCGGCTTCGATAGCGGCGCTACGGCCGCGTGGTTCAAATAGATCAGGCGCTCGCGAACCGGGAACTGGTCCGCGTACCGCTGCCACAGCGGCAGTCCGGCCGCGCGATCTTCGATGGATTCGCCGTTCATTCTTATTAGAATACGCCATGGCCGCAAGTTAGGAGCCGGCTGCTGGCTTCCGGCAACTTTTCCTTACCTCCCGAATTCCCCCAACATCGAGGGAGGGGCAACCATGTCGCTTACCAGCTTTCTCGAAAAGCAGTTCATCGATGTCATCCAATGGAACGAGACCGGCGAGGGCATACTCGCCTGGCGGTATCCCGTCGCCGACATGGAGATTCAGAACGGCGCGCGGTTGACGGTGCGCGAATCCCAGATGGCGGCATTTGTCAACGAAGGGAAGATCGCCGACGTCTTCGGCCCCGGCTTGTACACCCTCAATACCCGCAATTTGCCGTTGTTGACCGATCTCAATAATTGGGACAAGGATTTCGAGTCTCCCTTCAAATCGGACGTCTATTTCTTCTCCACGCGAATCCAGACGGATCAGCGCTGGGGAACCGCCACGCCCATTACGATTCGGGAAAGGGAGTTCGGGGCCGTGCGCCTGCGCGCGTACGGCATCTACTCCTACCGCATTGCCGACCCGCGGGCCTTCTTCATTAACGTAAGCGGCACGCGCGAGCTCTACCGCACGGAGGATCTCCAAGGCCAGCTTCGCAACACCATCGTGGCGCGCCTGACCGACGTGGTGGCTCCCTCGGAGGTGGCGTTCCTGGATATGGCGGCTCACCAGGCGGACCTGGCACAAAAAGTGGCGGCGGAGCTGGAGCCCTCGTTCACCGCGCTGGGAGTGGCGCTCCATTCCTTCGTCATCGAGAACCTGTCGCTTCCCGGCGAACTCGAGAAGGTTCTGGATCGGCGGATCGGCATGAACCTGGCCGGCGACCTCGGCCGCTACACACAATTCGAAGCCGCCCAATCCCTGGAGACGGCCGCCGCCAACACGGGCGGCGCGGCGGGCGTTGGCGTGGGGCTCGGCGCCGGTGTAGCCATGGCGCAGACTATGATGCATGCCGTTCAGCCGGGCGCCCCCGCCAGGTTCTGCCAGGAATGCGGGCGCGACATTCCCCGCGCCGCCAGGTTCTGCCCCGAATGCGGCAAACCCCAGGCCTCCCAGGGATAGCGAGGCGCCATGAACTGCCCGAATTGCGGCGCCCCAATGCGCCTCCGGGACGGCCGGGAGTGTCTGACTTGCGACTACTGCCAGAGCGTATATTTCCCGGAGAAGAATGCGGATGCGGTCCGCGTCCTGGACGACGCTTCAGAGCTTTCTTGCCCGGTTTGTGCCGTTCCGCTGGTTCATGCCGTTCTCGAGGTTCACCAGATTCTCTATTGCACCCGCTGCCGTGGCAGTCTGATCCCCGCGCCGGTCTTTGTTCTCATATTGCAGGACCTTCGCGCGCGCCGGGCGGACACTTCGGCCATCCCGCATCCGCCCGATCCCCAAGAGCTGCGGCGTCGCATTCAGTGCCCCCAGTGCCACCGCGCCATGGACACTCACTACTACGCCGGCCCTGGAAATATCGTGATCGACGATTGTGCGCCGTGTGAACTGAACTGGCTGGACGCCGGCGAGCTGATGACGATCGCGCGCGCGCCGGATCGGTGGGGCACGCTTTAGCCTGCCCTGATTCCACTGCCGCGCCTAGCCCCAGGCGCTGCCCCAAGTGGCTTTGCGGGCGGCGCGGAAGGTTCCGCGGTCACGGCGCGAGGCGTGCACCGATTGCACACCGGCGGGCGCGCAAATCTCCAGCACGATCAAACCCGGGCGCTGCCGCGGGCGCCGGATGATGCGCGAGGCGGCCAGTTCCACCGGCTCGCGCGCCACGGCCACGTAGCTGAATTTTTCATCTTCATAACCCAGTTCCGCATCTTTGACGCGCCGGTGGATGGACGAGCGCTCCACGCGCGCTGCGAAATGGCACCAGTCGGGCGCGGCCAGCGGGCACGCCGTCGCGGCGGGGCAGGGCGCCAGCATGCAGGCACCGGCTTCCAGCAGTTGCTCGCGCACCTTGAGAATGAGAGCATAGCCGCGCGGCGTGCCCGGTTCGATGGCCACCAGCGCCACGCGCGCGGCCTGCCACAAGCGCGCCGCCAAGGCCTCGCCGATCTCGCCCAATGAGTAAGCCGCGATCACCAGGTCGTGCGGCGGAAGGGTCTTCCTGCGCGTGACGTCTTCCACCGTGATGGCGGCTTCGGGCAGCCACTGGCGGGCGGCCGCGGCCAGCGCGGCATCGCGCTCCACCATGGTGATGGTCTGGGCTTCCGGAAAGCACTCACGGGCGGCCAGCGACGCTGCGCCGGCTCCCCCTCCGATGTCGAGCACGCTCGAAATGGGGCGCGCTCCCAGGCGCTCCCGCAACTCGCGCAGCACGGCGTGCGCGGCGGCGAAGGTCGCCGGCATGCGGGTCACCAGATAGGCGGCGGTGCGGGCGGGGTCCGGCTGGCGCGGGGCGCGGTTATCGCGGTAGGCGGCGGACATGGCTGCGGCGGCGCTTTTGAGGGGAGCAAAGCCCGCGGCTTCCGCCCGCTCGTCGATCATGCGTCTGACAGGGTCCGGCAGTTGCACACTTCCATCATGCAC
>PLMF01000348.1 GCA_003142355.1 Bryobacterales bacterium | reverse complement strand
CCGCTCTTGAAAAGATGGAGCCGCCCGCCGGGGTTGAACCGGCCGGCCGCCCTTTATGGAAGCACCTCATTCAATGGCCCGGGCGCGCACTGGTACTCGCCGATAAACGCCTGCTTCTTCTGCATCGCCTCCTGCCGCCTGCCCGTGTCGACCAGCGTCGTCAATACATCCGAAGCCGCCGCGCAGATGTGATCCAGAACAATCCGGCACCGCGGATTGATCCCCGGACCGTTCGGACCAGGCACCAGCGTGCAGTTCGCTGGATCCGTCGAACTGCCATACAAGCGCACCAGCCGCGATCGCAAGCCCGGGTCCGACGTGAGCAGCATGCCCTCCATCAACACCACGGCCGCTTTGTCGCCCTGCTCGCGCATCAGAAATACATCCGCAATCTGGTTGTACATCTGAGGATCCTGCGGAGCCATCCGCTGTGCCTCATGCGCTGCCCGAAGTGCGCCGTCCATGTTTCCCAGCCGCTGCTCGACAACCGAGAGCAGCCGGTAAGCCTCCGGCTCCGCGCGTGCCACCACACCCGGCGCAGGCTTACCGTATCTCGCTTCCCTCCGCTGCTCGTAGGCCTTGCTGATTTGTATGCACCTCTCCAGAAGTTCGCGCGACCGCCGATAAGCCGTCTCCGCATTTCCCGCGCCCGCCGTTTGCAGCCGATCGCCTTTCGCGAGGTAAGCCGCGCCGGCGAAGTGATACGTCCCAGGAGCATTTCGCAGGTCCGGCAAGGGGTTCAGAATGACAAGGCTCTTATCGATCTCCTCCACGACGCGGTCGATATTCGCATGCGACGGGTCCGCGGCAAACATCGTCGTAGCCATCAATCGGTGCAGCTTGAAACTACGCGGGCTCGTCTCGACATCCGCGCTTGCCAGCGTGAGCTCGTCGCGCCACTCGGCGTTCCGCGCCCAGGTGCGCACGGCAAAACCCGCTGTCAGGACCAGGAGAATCACGGGCGCAACCCGCGGCGATCTCATGCGCGAACCTAACGCGTACGCTGCCATCACCACACACCCCAGCAGACCGGCCGCGGGCAAATATAGGAAACGGTCTGCCCGGATGGTGCCGATCGGAAACAGCAGATTGGATGTCGGAAGAAACACGAGCAGCGCGAAACCAGCCAGGAAGAACGCGGTCCTGTTCCATCGCCATAATCCCACCAAGCCTGCCGCCGCCAGCAGAGTCACCGCCACCGATATCCAATCTCCCGCGCTCCCGCTCACCAGTGAAACCTGGGCGTACGAATAGTCGGTGGCGAGGCGCCACGGCCACACCGCCTGCGCCAGGTAATGCGCCATAACCTTGAGCGCCGTCAGCCGGCCGGTCCAGAAGGCCGCGTCCGCAATCGGATTATCGGTGAAGGGAAACTCGGCGGGCGGCGACGCGGCCAGCACCGAAGCGCGCTGCAGCAGCATCGCGGCGATCGGTATGCCCGTCGCCACAAAACCGAACAGCCAATTGAACCACGGGCGCCGGCCAGGCCAAACCAACTCGTAAAGGGCGATCACCCCGACGATCATCACCGCGCTTTCCTTCGAGTGAACCCCGGCCGCAGTCACTATGCCTAGTGCCACCAACCATGCGAGACGCCGCGCACCCGCCGTCTGTGTGCTCTTCACGTACAGCAGAAACCCGCTGAGCGTGGCCATTGCCGCCAGCAGGTCCGACCTTCCAACAATGTTCGTCACCGATTCGGTGGATGCCGGATGCACGGCCCACAACGCGGCCAGCATAGCCGCAGGCCCAAGCCGCCCCAGCAGCCTGCGGCCGACGGCAAACACCAGCAGCACGTTGATCATGTGCAAAACCAGGTTCACCCAGTGATATCCCGCCGCTCGATCGCCATCGCCGAGGATGGCGTAGTTGAACAGGTACGACAGCGTCGTCAACGGACGGTATATTCCGGCCTCGCCCACGGGCCACCAATACGTGTGCTCAAAGATCAAAGCCACGTTTTCGCTGGTCGCCGCACGGATTCGCGGATCCTGCAGCAGCCCTCGGTTGTCGAGAATCATCCCCACACGGAACGAATTCGCGTACACCAACAGAGTCAGCGCACACAGAACCAGCCCGATCAGTAAGCTGAGAGACATTGGCGGCTTACCGCCCGCCGGGGTGCCGATTTCAGGAACCCGGGGAGGGGGCCGGCGGGATTTCCGGTCTTTCATGTCATATTCCGGAACGGTCCGACCTTCAAGCCGGCGAGGTCGATGACGTGGGTAAGCCCGCCGCACCGGACGCGGTAGACCTGTTCGCCGCGGGTTACGCGGACAAACGGAGTATCGTACCGCGGGTAACCGCTGAGCGGGATCTTGCGGCCGTCAACCACCAGGTCCTCATCCCACCCAAACGACGCCTTCATTCCGGCAGGCTCCCGGTAGCTCACGCGGTTCTGGGAGTATTCGAGGGTCGCCTTGGCGATGCGATCCACGAACCGCTCGAAGGGGCCATCCACGGCCTTGCGGCCCATCCGGCAGATCCACGCGCTCTCGCGTGCGTCCGACACCCGCTCGACCGCCGCGTATTCCTTGCGGGTGGTAGGGGTCATGCCGGGACGCGCGGCGATGGCGATGTAGCCTTCCCCCTTCCGCCCGATAACCCAGCCGGCCTGCTCCCGCACCTCATCGAATTCGGAGACCGGAAAGTAGACGTGCGAGAACGGGCGGGGATCGGCCGGAGGCACCCGGTAGAGCACCATGACCAGGTTCTTGTGCTGGGCCGCGCGGGGCATGTAGCCGTTCCCGATCCAGTAGCTGGGCCTGCCCTGTTCGTTGTCCGCCCCCGGATGGCTGGTCCACACGGAAGCGGTTCCGCCCAGGCTGGCGAGCCAGATCTGCTGCTGGAAGGCTGGCTTGCCCTTGCGGTAGTCCTGCGCCGTGCTCACCTGGTAATCGGGCGTGCGGTAGGTCTCGATATCGGCGCCGAACATGGCGGTGGCGCTGTTGTCGGCCACCTTGCCGAGGTCGCCCGCGGCGCGGCGGATCTCCTCCTCCTTCGCCTCCCAGGATTCGGCGGTGAACTGGTCGATGTTCCACCGGCGGGCGGCGGCCAGAATTCCCGCGAAGATGCGCGGGTGGGTGTAGGCCTGCATGGTCCAGTAGGTAAAGACATCGGCGGGGTCTTCCGGCTTGAAGCCCAGAGCCAGCGCCTCCTCCGGCGAAAACCCGCTCATCTCGTGTACCAGGGTCTCCGCGGGGCGGGCGCCGGCAATGGCCACGATGGCTTCGGGAACGCGGTAGATCTTCGAGGTGGCCAGCGACACCGCGGCGCCCGAGAGCGGCTGGATCGGCGAATCGATGCCGAAGGCCAGCGAGATTACCGGACCGGTTGCGGCCGTCCGGGCATCCTTCAGATTGGGCAGATAACTGCGGCCGGAACAGGCGCGAACGCCGCCGTCGAAGCTGTGCAGCGCGAGGTCGAGCATCGCCAGATCGGTGACGCCCCGGGCCGCCTTGACGATGGCCGAGTCGCGCGCCAGGTCAACCAGGTTCAACAGCGCGATCAGGTCTTCGGCATAATAGTTCGGCGAGAGCCATTCCGAGAACCCGTACCTGGCCCTGAGACCCAGCCACACCAGCAGGTTCTTGCGGCCGTGCTCCAGGTGCCACGAGCCGGGCTTGCCCAGCCAGGTGAACTTGCCTTCCGGATACAGTTGCCCCGCCAGATATTCGATGGAGCTATACAGCGCCTGATGATTCTCGGTCCAGTAGACGGAGTTGGTTTTGACCGGGGGATCTTCCGCGTAGAGCCACGGCCGGAAGTTGAGCACCACCTCCTCCATGCGGTGCTTCAGATCGGCCGGAATGCGCGGGTCCGATCCGTACACGTACAGGATCCGGAGGAGGCCGGCCATGGCGAAATCGACCAGGTCCCGGCGCGTGGGGATGAACTCCAGCACGGAGTTGAAGACGGCCGGATCAATGGGCCGGCCCAGGGCCAGCTTAGCTTCCTCGGCGTGCAAAGCCTGCGCGGGCGATGATTTCCCTTCGGCGGCCTTCGCCAGGTAGGCCTGGCAGCGGGCCTCCCAGGACGGAACCTGCTGGGCCCGCGCGGAGAAGGCCGCGGGCGCAAAGGCCGCCGCGCGCAGCAATGACCGGCGAGTGGTTATGAGTGCCATGGACCTGAATCTCCTGCTGGTATGTTAACGGCAAGCGGTCCTGGAGGTCAAAGCGTGGCAACCCCCACCGGGCAAGAAGCGCGGCGTTCGAAGGCACCAGTTAACGAAAACCGCTACGGCGTAGCGGAAATACGCGGCTAACCCACTGATTCTACGTACAGCGACCGCTACGGTGTAGCGGTTTTTCCTTGGCGAGCGATCCACCGCCACGGTTGGGTTTGCGCTGCGCCGAGCCGGTAAGCCAAGAATCGACTCGTCTGGTGGAAGTCACCGCACCCCTTCTAATTTCAGTGTACAACGGAGGGCAAGGGGTAGATGAGGTAACTCTTTTGGTTTCAGCCAATAATTGTTGTGACTGAAAAAGGTTTCATTAGTTTCGCGGCGCCGGAAAGCCGGGGAACGGAGATGGCCGGCCGCCGCGAAAGTGATGAAACCGCTCGATGCGACCAGTGGCCAAGGTAAACGCTACGGCGTTGGAAGATTTGACCAGTGGTGGCCCCGGCAACTGCCCGATGCGCCATAATCCATTTTCTACGCTAACTATGAGCTGATCAAGGCCCAACCTGTCGCAAATACCAACGGCATGGGACAATGGAATTGCAGCTCGATTCATGCCCAAGCGACACAAGCCGGGAGCTGGTCAAATTGGCCGAAGAGTTTGGATGGATCTTGGTCGGCGTGAGGGGAGACCATCACAACTTCAAGCACCCGGCGAGCCGGTTCATAGTCACGATCGTGCATCCCCAAAAAGATGTACCAGTGGGGCGAGCGGTGGATACGGTGAAGAAAATCAGACTGGAGCTCAAGTGATGCGATTTCTGATCATGCTGGAACAGACCGAGATGGGATTTGCGGTGCAGGCGCCCGATTTGGCGATCGCCACTCACGGAGAGAACATCGAAGCAGCCAAGCGCGCCGCTGGCGAAGCGATTCGGAGCAACCTGGAAGCCTATCGAGAAGCCGGACAACCGGTGCCTGAAGCGCAAGACGTTTCAAACCATCTTGAGAATCCGGGATTTCGGGATTTGTTATTTGCGTACGTCGACGTAGCCGAGCCTCAGGGGAGAATCGCCGCCTAGCCTACGCCTAGCGGCGAAACACAACTGACGGAGTGCCTCTGCGCATGGGCGATTACGATTGTGTTGCCGAACCCCGGCGGGCCTCGAGCCCCAGCTATAATCTTCGTAATGGAATCGCGCCACCCGGAAAGTGAACGCCGAGCCGGGATTTCGGGGCAGGTATCGGTAATACCTCTTGGCAAGGCCAACTTCCGGGTGGGCGACTAGGGGATCTATCCAGTCGGCGGCCACAAAGCGCCGGGCGTTTTGCCCTCAAATTGACGTAACGGGACTAATCGGAGTAATCTCCCCAAGAGCGCGGGATCGACCTCGGTTTCCAGATTCCTCCGGATAAACCAGTTTGCGCACCGCGGTTCATCGGTCAATGATGGTGGCCTGCGCATCAGCTTTCTTCCCTTTGTCTGCTGTTATTGCTCCCGGAACCGCGGGGGAGGGACACAGCCTCCACGCGAACAACGGGGAGAATCGGTTTTACGGGCCGCGTTATAATGCGATTAGGGAGTTCTGCAAATGCGTATCTTGTCCGCCATGCTTCTCCCGCTTCTGATCATCCTCGGCCAGGCATTCGGCCAGACTTATGCAATTTCGACATTTGCCGGCGGTTTGATGCCGGCTAACTCCCCGGCTACTCCGGCCAGCATTGGCAGCGTCACCGGAGTCGCGGTTGACTCGATGGGCAACGTGTTCCTGGCTTCCGGGTCGCTTAACGCCGTCCTGCGATTGGATGTCAAGACCGGCCTGTTGAGCGTGGTAGCAGGAAATGGGACGCAGGGTTTCAGCGGTGACAACGGCCCGGCTGCCAGTGCCCAATTATCGGGTCCCGTTGGAGTCGCGGTGAACTCCGCCGGTAACCTTTCCATCGCAGATAGCGGTAACAACCGCATCCGCAAGGTCTCAAACGGAGTGATCACGACGGTGGCAGTGACCGGGGCCCTTGCTACCTCTGGTATGGCGACCTTTGACGCCGGGCCGGCTATGATCTACAGTCCCCCCGGTATAGCCGTGGACACGGCTGGTAACCTCTATCTTTCCGATTCACTCCACAGCCGCATCCTCAAGGTCTCGAACGGGGTGACCACGACGGTGGCGGGGAACGGGACGAGTGGTTTCAGCGGCGATAACGGTCCGGCTGCCAGCGCCCAGTTAAGCGCTCCTTACGGGGTCGCGGTGGATTCGGCCGGCAACCTTTTTATTGCGGATACCGGCAACAACCGTATTCGAAAGGTTTCGAACGGGGTCATCACCACCCTGGCGGGGAGCGGGGCGGCGAATTCCGGCGTGGATAGCGGCAATAACGGCCCGGCTATCAATGCCGTGCTGAACAGCCCGTGGTATGTTGCCGTGGATCTGGCTGGGAACGTTTACTTCTCGGAGTCCGATTTCCCACCCGCGCAGATTGGAAACGCGTTCGCGTTCGTTTCCCACCACTCCATCCGGATGGTCGCGAACGGGATCATCAGTCTGGCAGCGGGGGACGGGACGCAGGGCTTCGGCGGCGATAACGGTCCGGCTGCCATGGCACAGTTGGACTCTCCCGGCGGGGTCGCGGTGGACTCGGCCGGCAACCTTTACATCGCCGATACTGGCAACTACCGGATTCGGAAAGTTGCAAAAAACGGAGTGATCGCGACGGTGGCAGGGGACGGGGATCTGAGTTTCGGCGGCGATAACGGTCCGGCCACCAGCGCCCAGTTGAACTATCCCGACGGGGTCGCGGTGGACTCTGGCGGCAACCTTTACATCGCCGATCAGGCCAACAACCGTATTCGGAAGGTTTCCAATGGAGTCATCACGACGGTAGCGGGAAACGGGACGCAGGGATTCAGCGGAGATGGCGGCGCAGCTACCAGCGCTGAGCTGTTCCTGGGCGGGTTCGCCGGGATCGCGGTGGACTCCTCGGGCGACCTCTATTTCGCGGACGGCGGTAACAACCGCATACGCAGGGTCACGAACGGAGTGATCACCACGGTGGCGGGGAATGGGACGCGAGGTTTCAGCGGGGATAACGGTCCTGCCACCAGCGCCGGGTTGTTCGATCCCAGCGGCTTGGCCGTGGACTCCGCCGGCAACCTCTACTTCGCGGACAGCGGTAACAACCGCATCCGCAAGGTCACGAACGGAGTGATCACCACGGTAGCGGGCAATGGGACGCCGGGTTTCAGCGGGGATAACGGCCCTGCTGCCAGCGCCGGGTTGTACGCTCCCATTGGAGTCGCTGCGGACTCTGCCGGCAACCTCTACATCGCGGATCACGTTAACGGCCGCATCCGCAAGGTTTCGAACGGGGTCATCACCACCGCAGCAGGAAGTGGGATGGGGGTGATCCCCATCGTAGCAGGAAGTGGGATGGTTGCCAGGGCAGGAGGCGGCGTGGCTGGTTTCGTCGGCGACAACGGCCCGGCTACCAGCGCCGAGTTGTACTATCCCAACGCCGTCGCGGTGGACGCCGGTGGCAATCTTTACATCGTGGACTCCGACCGCGTTTACAAGGTTTCGAACGGGATCATCTCCACGGTGGCGGGGAACGGGATGTCTGGCGCTGGGGGTGATTACGGCGCCGCAACGAGCGCGGCGTTTTTCCAGCCTTCCGCGGTCGCCGTGGACTCCGCCGGCAGCGTCTATATAGCGGACTCCGGCAACAACCGCGTGCGCGTTTTGATACCGACCGGCTCTTCGACACCACCGATGATCACCTCGGTTACGAATGCCGCGAGCAACCTGGCCGGCTCGATCGCAGTTGGGGAGATTGTGGTGCTGTCCGGGGTGGGACTCGGTCCGGCGCAGATTACATGGGCCTCGGTTGGCGGCGACGGGCTTTACGATGCGCAATGGAGCGGGACCAGCGTGAAGTTTAACGGGACCCCGGCGCCTATCCTTTACACGTGGGCGGGGCAGATAGGGGCCATTGTGCCTTATGAAGTCACCGGGTCGACCGCGCAGGTGACGGTGGCTTACCAGGGGCAGACGTCGGGGCCTCTGACCGTGCCGGTGGCGGGTTCGGCTCCGGGGCTGTTTACGCTGAATTCGACGGGCTGGGGGCAAGCGGCGGCGGTCAACCAGGACGGGTCGATCAATACTGCCTTGACGCCGGCACCGATCGGAAGTTTCATTTCGCTGTATGCGACCGGCGAAGGGCAGACGTCACCTGCGGGCATCGATGGAAAACCGGCTTCGGATTCTCCGCCGGCGCCGGTTCTTCCTGTGAGTGTGACGATCGGGGGCGTGACGGTGAGCAATCTTCAATATGCCGGCGGTGCGCCTGGGGAAGTGTCCGGAATGCTGCAGATCAACGTTCAGATCCCTGGCGGTGTTCAGGCTGGCAGCACGGTGCCGGTGTCGGTGCAGATCGGGAGCGCGTCCAGCCGGGGCGGAGTGACGATTGCAGTTGGCGGAAGCTAGGCAGCGATAGGGACACCGCCGCTGGTCGCCGCTGGCGCGAAACGCAGGGCAGGCGGCAGCGTGAACTGCGCGATTACCCGGCGCGAGACAATTCCAGGTTCCCTTAGCGATAGATCCCGTGACATGCCGTCTACGGAAGCCACATGAGTGAGTAACCGACTCGGACTTTGGCCCGGGCCGTAGTCGCGAACCAGGCGCGCTGAGCGGTAGATCCTTCCTTGTCGCGCAGCGTTTACCAACGTTTTCCGCGCCGATTGAGGGCTCCGGGCGAGTGCGCCACCCGGAAAGTGAACGCGGCGTTTTAGGATCCAACGGGCAGGCGTAGCCAAGTGGCCCCTCTCCCAGCGGACATCTTGGGCGATGGATGGTGGCTAGGGGATTTCGGGGCAGGTATCGGTAATACCTCTTGGCAAGGCCAACTTCCGGGTGGCCGACGATCCGCCCAGTAGCCAAGGTAAACGTTACGGCGTAACAGAGGATCTATCTGCTGCCAGCGCCCTGTTAGGGGATTCGCTGTATACTGGCGGACGTGAGCCTCGTTTGGCTATTTCTGGCCGCGGCGGCCATCAGCGCACCCTTCCCGGACCCGCGCAGCTTCGAGATTGCGCCTCCGGTATACTCGGCGCAGACCGTTTTGCCGAGTGGCGCCAGTGACCCGGGTCCACTCGCGCCCGGCATGCTGGCGTCCATCTACGGTGAACGTCTCGGCCCCGAGACTGCCTGTTCCGGCTCAGCCGATCCGCGACATCGAGAAACTCCCAACCCTCTGCGGCCCAATCAAACGTTGATTGAGACACAGGTCTTACCCAAGCGGCTCTGCGATACGGAAGTGCAGGTCGGGGGCATTGCCGCCGGACTGCTGTATGTGCAAGCGCGGCAGATCAACTTTAAAGCGCCCCAGGAGTTACCGGTCGAGGGTACCACCGAAGTTCGGGTCACATACAAAGGCCAATCGGGACCCGTGGTGAGGATGAATCTCGCTCGTACTCGAAACACGGAGTCTGCGCAACGGCTGGCCGAGACGATCTGGTCCGGTCTGCAAAGGGTCAAGTGGGAAACACCTTATCGGCAACCGGCGCGCGGAAGCACGAGCGCCTGCAGCGGGGTGCCGGCACGCCCGGAAAGCGGGTTGTACGGACATGCCTACTACTGTTCCCAACGGATGGGTGAGGTAAGTGCCGAATCGCTCTACTACCCGGCCGGCGGTTTCCAACCGGCAGTTCTGCTCCGCCGGGCCGATTTTCGGCTGGCCGGCGCGTATCCCGAGATGAGCAGAGAGGTGGAGCAGTTGCTGACGCAGCGGCTGGTACGCGCGTACGGACCAGGCACTGTTCCGGATCGCCTGTTTGAGATCGGGGCCAGCGGGCCGAATCCCGGGTTGAGCTGGCAGGCGGGCGAGACCACCATCTTTCTGCACCGGAATCGCAACTTCGTGGCGCCTGCCGGCATTCGCGAAGGCGTACAGTTGATTGCCGTCCGTAATGAAGTGCTGCGAGAACGCGAGTTGAAGCGCGAGATCGAAAAGGCATTCGGCTCGACGACCAGGCTGGCGTACGACACGATCGCCAGCGATCTCAAGAAGGACCTGGGCACGTGGTACCTCACGCCGGGAAGCCGTCCAGAATCGGAGGCCGGCCGGGCGAAAGGCGAACGTGAAACGCGAGCGGCGCTGCTGTCTCTTCTGGGCCAAGCTGGTGCGGGCGACCGCGGTAGACGCGCGGCAATTCTGGTCGCCGCGGACGACCTGATGGTTCGCCTGGGAAGTCTTCTGGTGACTCGCTCGGTGGCACATGGAGGGGAGACGCTATTGGAAGCGCCGGACGCGAACCAAGTCCGGCGGCAACTAGCGGCCTACGGCCTGCGGTACATCGGGATGGGGCACGAAAGTGGCGACCTCGAATACGATCGCACCCTTTTGCGCCGTGCCTGGAAGGAGTTCCCGGAGACTCCGTGGGGACAACGCGCCTTCCTGGCGCTCCAAAGGCTCAGTTGTTTGATTCCCGATTCGGGCTGTCAGGGACCGAATTGCTTTCGCGCGGTGATTGAACGAGGCGAGAAGTTCCTTCGCGAGTATCCCGAAACGCCTTTCCGTAAAGAGCAGATCTACCATCTGGCGCTGGCGTATGAAACCTGGTGGTCGCTGAGCCAGGCCGAGCCGGGCGACCCGACAGCAGAGGGAGCACAGATCGACAGAGCCTCCGCGGAACGCGCCCGGAGAAAGGCGATCGACCTTTACGAGGAGCTGACCCGGATTGCGCCGGAAAGCCCGGAAGCTCTCGCAGGGCAACTGATACTGCCCCGCTTGAAACTCGGGCTCGGCACTGGAGAACGCACGTTCTTCTGCTTCTCAGATTAAGCGACCAGCCGTCGCACTCGGAATCGAAGATGAACCCCGTCTTGACCCGCAGTAGGTGAGGCTGCCGGACCCCGGTTGGCGATCACCCGCGTGTAGTCGTACAGCGTTTACCAACGTTTTCCGCGCCGATCGAGGGCTCCGGGCGAGTGACGCGCCACCCGGAAAGTGAACGCCGAGCCACCGGGAGGATTCCTGCCGCCAGAAGCCTTCGAGCCGGGGCCAGGCTCTCGGGAACGGTTAAGGGTTAAGCACCCGCGGCACAGCATCCCACCGCTTTCCGGCTGATGCTAAACTCGCTGTATTGAGCCCCATGCACCCGCGTGGGCCGCTTCGCCGGTCGGCCTGAGGAGGGAGGCAGCGTGAAACCACTGGTCACCTTCGTGCTCGTTGTGGGAGCCGCTATCGCGGTGTCGGCGCTGGCGGTGGAGAACCCGGCCCCGATTGCGGTCGATTATCCGGAGGACGGGTCGATCTTTCCGCCTGAGATCATCGCCCCGACGTTCCTCTGGCGCGATCCGGCGGCCAGCGCGAACCTGTGGCGGATCGAGGTGAGCTTCGGCGGCGGCTCGAACCAGATCCGCGTGGAATCGAAGGGCGAGCGCCTGCGCATCGGCGAGATCGATCCGCGATGCGTGGCGGACACCAACAAGCCTCCCGAGCTCACCCCGCAGCAGGCGGCGGCGCACACCTGGACGCCGGACGCCGCAACCTGGACGGCCATCAAGGCACACTCCGCGGGCCTTCCGGCGACAGTGACCATCACCGGCTTCGCCGCCAAAGACCCCGCCACTGCCGTCTCGCGCGGGTCGGTCCGAATGGAAACCTCGAAAGATCCGGTGGGCGCGCCGATCTTCTACCGCGACGTGCCGCTGATGCCTTCGGAGCTCACAAAGGGAGTCATCAAGCCCTTGTCCGCCGCCGCCGTGCCGCTGATTGCCTGGCGGCTTCGGAATGTCGCCGAGCCCCGCAGCCGGGTGCTCATGACTGGCCTGCATACCTGCGCGAACTGCCACTCTTTTTCCCGCGACGGCAAGACCCTGGGGATGGACTTGGACGGCCCGCAGAACGACAAGGGGATGTACACGCTGGCCGCCATAAAGCCGCAGATGTCCATCCGCAACCAGGATGTCATTGAGTGGCGGTCTTTCAAGGGCAAGCTGACCGGAGACCTGAGGGTCGGCTTCATGTCGCAGGTTTCGCCCGACGGGCAGTATGTCGTGACCACCATCAAAGGTCCCGATCCCGTGGGACAACGGCCGCAGAGAGAGTACGTGCAGAATTATTACGTGGCCAACTTCAAGGATTACCGCTTCCTCCAGGTGTTTTATCCGACGCGCGGAATCCTGGCGTGGTACAGCCGGGCCACGGGCAGGTTGGAGCCCCTGCCGGGGGCGGACGACCAGCGCTACGTGAACACCAACGCCGTGTGGACTCCGGACGGCAAGTACCTGGTGTTTGCGCGGGCGGAAGCCAGGGACGCCTATCCGCCGGGCCGCAAGTTAGCCGAGTCTGCCAACGATCCCAATGAGACCCAGCTTCAGTACGACCTCTACCGCATTCCCTTCAATGGGGGCCAGGGCGGCGTGCCGGAACCGGTGGCCGGGGCGTCGCATAACGGCATGAGCAACACCTTTCCGAAGGTTTCGCCGGACGGCCAGTGGATTGTTTTTGTGGAGTGCCGCAACGGGCAGTTGATGCGTCCCGACAGCCAGCTCTATATTGTCCCGTTGGCAGGCGGGCAGGCGCGGCGGCTACGGTCGAACCTGCCGCTCATGAATTCGTGGCACAGCTTTTCGCCCAACGGCCGCTGGCTGGTGTTTTCCTCGAAGAGCCGGTCGCCTTACACGCAGATGTACCTGACCCACCTGGACGAACAGGGCAACGCCAGCCCTGCGATCCTGATCGACAACGCAACCGCGGCCAACCGCGCGGTGAACATCCCCGAGTTTGTGAATATCCCGCCGGACGGCCTGATGAAGATCGACACGCCCGCCGTCGAGTTCTACCGGATCTTCGATGTGGCCGTAGACTTGTCGGACAAAGGGCAGTATGAGGCGGCTATCGCGGAGTGGAAGAAGGCGCTGGCGCTGAGCCCCGACGACGCCAGGGCTCACACCAGCTATGGCATGGCCCTGGTCCGGACGGGAAAGCCGGCTGAGGCAATCGCGCAGTATCGGCAGGCCTTGGAGATCGACGCCGAGTATCCCGAGGCGCACAACAATCTCGGAATCGCGCTGGCCGGTTCGGGGAAGGTGGATGAAGCNNTGATGAAGCCATCGCGCAATTCGAGAAGTCGCTGGAGATCAACCCCTACTCGGCTGAGTTTCACAACAACCTTGGGCACGCTCTGGCGGCGGCAGGGAAGACCAACGAAGCGATGGCCCAATACCGGCAAGCCCTGGAGATCAAGCCCCGCTATCCGGAAGCCCTCAGCAACCTGGGAGTAGCGGTGGCGGGATCAGGCAAGCCGGACGAGGCGATCGGTCTTTACCAAAAAGCCCTCGAAATCGACCCCGAATATCCCGAAGCGAACAACAATCTGGGGATGGCGCTGGCTCGCTTGGGGAAACTGAACGAAGCCGTCCCTCATTTCCAGAAATTCGTGGCGTCTAATCCCGCCTCCGCCGACGCTCAAAATAATCTGGCTCTGGCCCTGGTGGGAACAGGAAAACTAAACCAAGCCGTCCCCCATTTTCAAAAGGCGCTGGATCTCAGCCCCGGCTCCGCCGACGCGCACAATAACCTCGGGCTTGCGCTGACCGGAACGGGGAAGCCGGCGCTGGCGATCCCGCACTTCGAAGAAGCGCTGAAGATCAATCCCGCATTCACCGAGGCTGACGCCAACCTGGGCGATGCCTTCGGGGCGCTGGGCAGAATTCCCGAGGCGCTGGCGCACTGGCGCGTGGCGCTGCGGGCCGACTCCGGCAACGTGCCGGTTTTGGACCACACGGCGCGGGTGCTGGCCACCAACCCCGACGCTTCCATCCGGAACGGCGCTGTGGCCGTCGCCATGGCCGAGCGGGCCGCCCAATTGTCCGGCGGGCGGGAACCGGCGATCCTCGATACCCTCGCTGCCGCCTATGCCGAGATGGGGCGGTTTCCGGAGGCGGTCGAAACCGCGCGCCGGGCGCTGGCCCTCGCGGTGGAAAGGAAGCAGCAACCTCTGGTGGAAGTCCTGCGGACCAGGATTGCGCTGTACGAGGCGCAGACGCCTTTCCGGGAAAAGCCGGCCGGAGGCCTGCTCCACTGAACTGCGCCACTGAACAGGGCGGCGGGAGTTTCCGACCTGCGAATCCCGAACTCTTGAAATTCCGCGACCACAGGTATACACTTATTTTGTGAAATACCCATTGCATAATATGCTCAAGTTTCAAATTGCCTCCGCCATGTTCCTGGTCGCGTTGCTCGGCGTGCCACCGGCAGCCGCGCAAAACCCGAAGAAGGTCGTATTCGTTGTGGCCAAGAAGGACCACGGCATGCCGGGCCGGCACGAGTATGAGAAGGACGCCGCAGTGTTCGCCTACTGCCTGGAACATGCGTCCAATCTCAAGGGCATTACGACCAAGGTGTTCATCGGCCGCGCACCGGCGATCGACGAGTTGAAAGACGCGGCCCTCATCGTCGTCGAGGGCGATGGTGACAGGCTTGCCCGGGAAGTCAACCCTCTATTTCCCGCGAATCCCCCCGACAAAGGCCCCTATTCCCCCGAGACGGTGGCGTTTCTGAAGGACTTCGACGCACTCATGAAAAAAGGCGTCGGCCTGGTCTTTTTTCACTACGCCACTGAGATCGACAATGAGACCGCCCGCAAGGATCTTCTGGATTGGCTGGGCGGCTACTACGCCTCGCAACCGGGCGTGAGGAACAACCCCGTCGATCAGTGGTCGATCACGCTCAAAAACGAAAACCACCCGATCCTGCGTGGCGTCAAGCCGTGGACCTACAAAGAGGAGATCTTCTCCAGGTTCGTCTTCGCGGAAGGCGTGACGCCACTGGTCGTGGCCACGCCCACCACCGCCACCTTCGGGCCGCGCGACGTGGCCTGGGCGTATCAGCGCAAGGATGGCGGCCGCGGCTTTGGCTTCGGGGGCCTCGATTTTCACAGCAATCTGGCGATGGAGGACCACCGCCGCCTGCTGTTGAACGGCCTCGTTTGGGCGGCCGGGATGGACGTGCCGGCCGGCGGGGTGGCATCCGCCGTTCCGGACGATTTGATGAAGTGAACCCCGCCTGGCGGGATTCAGGGCTGGATGCTGGGGCCCGGCAGCCGCGCGTCCACCACGGCGGTGTAGCGCTGGAAAGCCTCCGCGCAACGGATGGCCCGTCCCGCCGACTGCGCCGCCTGCAACCCGCGGTACTCCGCCCACTGGGTGTAGAAACGCACCAGCTTCGATTGCGAGCGCAAGGCGCGCAGCGCAGCCATCTTGATGTCGAACACCTCGTCGATCTCAACGTAGTGGTCCGGGCAAAAGCCCGTCGTGTCGTCCCGCGGGATGGTCGGCTCGAAAGCGAAAATGTACGGGTAGGCCACCTTGCCCGCCTCGTGGTCGAAACCCGGGACGGCCGCCATGCTGGCCGCGCGCAGCACCCCGCCGGCCGTCACTTCGTGATCGACATTGAACGGATCGCATTTCCAGTGCGTGAGGATGATGTCCGGCTTTCTGCCGCGGATCAGGCGCGCCATGGCCTCCAGCCGCTCCGGGCCGAGGATCAGGGGGTAGTCGCCGTAATCCAGGAATTCGATGGTGACCCCGAGAGTTCGAGCCGCCTCCTCGGCTTCCGCGGCGCGGACCCGCTTGGCCTCCTCGATCGACTTCGGCCCGGGGAGGGCCCAGTAGTCTTCGGACTCGCCCCGCTCGCCGAAGGTCACGTCCACGACATGAACCACACCGCCTCGCCTTCGATGAAGCGCGAGCGTTCCGCCGCTCCGCGAACAGAAGTCCGCGGCGTGGGCGCTGAAGACCAGAATGCTGGGTTCGGGCATACCATCTTTGTCCCAGGAAACCCGGCTTCGAGTCAACTCGGAGTTGGCAGGCTGAAGCCTGCCCCACCATGGGAGGAAAAATGTTGCGCAAGTTGTTCGTAATTTCAGGAGTGCTGGCGATCGCCGCTCTCCATGCGGAAACCGGATACGACGCGTGGCTCAGGTACGCCGCGCTGGATGCAACCGCGGCCGCCCCGTACCGGCAGGTCGTGCCCGCCGTGGTGACGGCTCTGAGCGACTCGGCCGTGGTCGGGAGCGCCGAGCAGGAATGCATCCGGGGAATCCGCGGTATGCTCGGCAGAACGCTGCGGGTGGAGTCCGCCGTGCCCAAGGAAGGCGCCATCGTGCTGGGCACGCTGGCCGATTTTCGGAAGGCCGCCCCGCAGTTCAACCTCGCCGGAACGCTGGTTACGGACGGCTTCTGGCTCAAGACCGCCCGGGTGGGCGGTGCGCGCTACATTATCGTGACGGCCGAGAACGATCGCGGCGTGCTGTACGGCTCGTTCGCGCTGCTGCGCAAGATCGCTCTGGGCGAGCCCATCGCCGATCTCGACGAGAAACAGGCGCCTTACGCCCCGGTGCGGTGGCTCAACCTGTGGGACGTCATGGGCTTCCCCCGGCGCGAGGGATCTCCCGCCAATGCCGCCAACCAGTCCGGCTCCTTCAGCAACAACTCGATCGTGTATGAGAACGGCAACGTCAGGGAAGACCTGACTCGCGCCAAGGATTTCGCACGATTGCTGGCGTCGATCGGAATCAACGGGGCGGCCATCAGCAACGTGAACGCCGACCTGCGCATTCTCACCCCCGAATTCTATCCGCAACTGGTCCGTCTTGCCGCCGCCTGGCGCCCGTGGGGAATCCAGGTAGTGCTGCCGGTGGATCTCGGAAGTCCCAAGACCGTGGGCGGGCTGGACACGTTCGACCCGCTCGACGCGCGCGTGGCAGCGTGGTGGAAAACGAAGGTGGACGAGCTCTACGCCGTTATTCCCGACATGGCCGGCTTCGTCATGAAAGCCGATTCGGAAGACCGCGTCGGGCCGTCCGCTTACAAGCGTACGCAAGCGGACGCCGCCAACGTGGTGGCCCGCGGGCTGAAACCGCACGGCGGCTTGATGTTCTACCGCGCCTTCGTCTACAACCACCACCTGGATTGGACGGTCATGAAGAACGACCGCGCGCGCGCGGCCTATGACTATTTCCAGCCGCTCGACGGCCAGTTCGACGACAACGTGGTGGTCCAGATCAAGAACGGTCCCATCGATTTCCAGGTGAGGGAACCCGCGTCGCCGCTGTTTGGCGCGCTCGAGAAGACCAGCCAGGCGATCGAACTCGAGGTCGTCCAGGAATATATGGGCCAGGCCCGGCACCTCACATTTCTGATTCCTCAATGGAAGGCCGCGCTCGATTTCGACATGCACGCGGGCGCGGGTCCGACACCGGTGAAGGCACTGATCGCGGGCAAGGTGTTTCACCGGCCAACCGGGGGGTTCATCGGCACGGACATGACGTCGATGGACCCAACCTGGGCGCACAGCGACTTTGCGCAGCCTAATCTGTACGGCTTCGGGCGGTTGGCGTGGAACCCCGACCTGAGCTCGGAGCGCATCGCCGAGGAATGGACGCGGCTGACTTTCGGCAGCGACCCCAAGGTGGTCCAGACCATCGACGGCATGCTGCTGCGGTCGTGGCGCGTGTACGAGAATTACACCGGACCGCTGGGCCTGCAGACTCTGACCGAGATCACGGCGAATCACTACGGCGTGGCCGTGGAGGCCTCGGAGAACAACGGCTGGGGTCAATGGCACCGGGCGGACAATAAAGGCGTCGGGATGGACCGCACGGTGGCGACCGGAACGGGTTACATCGGCCAATACAGCCCGGCGGTTGCCAAGGTGTATGAATCGCTCGAGACCTGTCCCGACGATCTGATCCTGTGGATGCACCACGTCCCGTACACCTACAAGCTGCATTCCGGTAAGACCGTCATTCAGTACCTCTACGATTCGCACTACGAAGGCGCGGAGTCCGCCGCGGGTTACGTGCGCGACTGGAAGTCGCTCGAGGGCCGCGTCGACGAAGCGCGCCACCAGCAACTGCTGAAGGAACTCGAATACCAGGCCGGATCCGCCCAGCTCTGGCGCGACGCGGTGGCGGGCTGGTTTTTCCGCGCCTCCGGCATACCCGACGACAAGGGGCGCGTGGGCCATTATCCAGGCCGCACCGAGGCCGAGTCCATGAAGCTGGATGGCTATACGGCGATGGACGTCACCCCGTGGTCGGAAACCGCTTCCGGGGGAAAGGGCGTCGAGTGCCTGGTGAAGCAGTGCACCGCTAGCCTCCGCTACGATGGGCCGGCGGGCTGGTACACGCTCCGCGTGCGGTATTTCGACCAGTTTCAGGGCGTTTCCCGGTTCCGGCTTTTCGTTGGGAACCAGGCGATCGCCGAATGGGCCGCGGACGACCTCCTGCCCACCCGGAGGCAGTTCGACGGCACCTCTTCGACGCGCTACAGCGTCTCCGGCGTGGCTTTGCGGCCGGGTGACGAAATTCGCATTGAAGGCACGCCCGACAACGGCGAGCCCGCCGCAATCGACTACATTGAAATTGAACCAGTCGCGAATTGAGGAGCTTCCAAATGAACTCGTTTTTCGATCGAAGGAGTTTTTTGAAGACGTGCGCCGGCGTGGCCGGCGCATCCACCCTGGCCGGTTTTCGCGCCATGGCGGCGCCCGAGAAGGGGCACGCCAAGATCACGGACATCAAAGTCATGGTCATGCAGGGCGGGAGAACCTACACGCTGATCAAGATCGAGACCGACGCCGGGGTCTACGGCATCGGCGAGGGCTACGGCACCCCGGGCGTGGGGATCAAAGAGGGCGTGCTCGAGCTCCGCTCTTATTTCATCGGCAAGGACCCCCTCGACGTGGAACCCCTGTTTGTCGGCCCGGCCTTCCGCACCGACGGCTCGGCCCATATGCTGCTGCGCGCCATGAGCGGCATCGAGGCCGCCTTGTGGGACCTGAACGGCAAGCTGCTCAATGCCCCGGTGGCGGTCCTGCTGGGCGGCAGGTTCCGCAACCGCGTCCGCATGTATCACGACGAAGGCCCGCGCAACATGCTGGACAAGGCCAGTTGCAAGGACTGGGCCGCCAGGATGAAGGCCTCACCCGCCGGCTGGACGGCCTTCAAGATTGGTTTCCCGCACAGCTCGCCGGCCACGGACCGGGCGCGCGACACCGCCAATCGCCTCCTCACCACGAAGGAGCTGAGGGATATCCGGCAGAGCTTCGAGAACTGCCGCGAGGCGATCGGCTGGGATTACGACATCATGGTGCACACTCATTGGGAGTTCGATTTGCGCACGTCCATCCAACTGGCCGAGGCGGTCGAATCCATCAAGCCGTTGTGGCTGGAAGATCCCATGCCGCCGGACTTCTCCAATGCCTGGACGCGCCTGACGGCCGCGTCGAAGGTGCCCATCCTCACCGGCGAGAACCTGGCGCGCCGCCAGGGATTCATGGATTTCATCGTCAACAAGGGCCTGGATATCGCACAACTGGACGTGCGCAACACGGGCGGGCTGCTCGAATCCAAGAAGATCGCCGACCTCGCCGAAGCCTACTCCATCCCCATGTGCTCGCACAATACGGGCAGCATCGTGTGCAACTATGCGGCCGTGCAGTGGGCCTGCTCGGTCCGCGATTTCCTGGGCGCGGAAACGATCCTCGGTGACGGCGGCTGGATGGACGACGTGATCGTGCACGACGGGTTGATCGTGAAGGACGGGCACATCGCCCTGCCGGACAAGCCCGGCCTGGGTATCGAGCTGAACCCGGACGTGGTGAAAGCCCACCTTGCCAAAGGCGAGACATACTGGAGCTAGGAGCAATGCTGCTCACTTTGGTGTTGAGCCCGATAGGGCGAAAGATCCTAGCCCACGGCGCAAGCCGTGGGTCGGTGGAAGAGCACGCTGAGCCCCGTAGGGGCGGAAGAGGTTGGGCAACGGCATCTTACGCCCCTACGGGGCTGAATTGCTTTCGCGCCCATTCCCACGGCTTCCGCCGTGGGCTACAGTCTATCGCTCCTACGGAGCTGGCTTGAGTGAACAGTATTGGAACTAGGAGGCAAAGGGAGCCAGATGCGAAGACGGGAGTTCCTGGCGCTGGGGGCCGCCGCCGGCCTGGCCGCCGCCCAGCAGAAGCCTCGCGACACAATCGTGACCGGCGCCACGCAAGACACCACGCCGAGGGTCGGAATCGTGCTCTCGAGCTTCAAACAAGGCGAGGAGCACGACGGGACGCCGATCAAGGGGCTGGACGATCCCCAACCGCCCGGCGCCAACCTGACTTCGGCGCAGATCGACGCCATGGTCCGCAAGGCGATCGAGTTGGGCTCGACACGCGCCGCCGACCTCGCCTCCACGGTGGAACCGGAGGACTGGGTGGTGATCAAGACTCACATTCCTTCGTGCTACGGGCTTACTCCCGAGACGAAGGATGGAGGCACACATCGGCGCTACATCCCCGGCTCGGTTGTGGACCCGCGCATCGTGCGCGCCGTGATCGCTTTCCTGGCGGAGCGCAAGCGTGGCCTTCGTTTCACGGTGGTCGAAGGATCGGCGCAATGGTTGACGGTTGACAGATCGAAATCGCCGGTGGACGGTTGGACCACGGAATGGGACGGGGCCTTCGACGGGTTGAGCTACCGCAAGATGATCGAGGAGTGCTCGCGCCGCTTTCCCGGCGTCCGTTGTGAGATTGCCGACCTCAATTTCGCCGACTCAGTGGAGCTGCCGGTTCCGGGGCGGGCGCTGGCGCGCAACAACCAGGCCGGCGTCTACACCATTCCTAAAATCATCCAGCAGTGCGACCGCCTGATCACCGTCGCGCCGCTGGTCACAGACTCGGTGAGCGGCGTTTCGCTTTCGATCGGGAACTACCTGGGGATCGCCCCCGGTTCCAAGTACGGCTTTCCCAAGGACGGGCTGCTGAAACTCGGCAGCCGCGACGAGATCATGATGGACTTGTTCAGTTACCACCCCGCCGATTTCGCGATCGCCGGCGGATGTTGGGGCGTGGAAGGGGACGGTCCGGACGGGCCCGGCGCCGCGGGCGTCCACCACAACGTGGTCGTCGCCGGCTTCAAAGCCAACTGCGTGGATGCCGTGGCCGCGTCCGTGATGGGCTTCAAACCCGCCGGGCTGCCGTTCCTGGCGCTGGGGGAGAAGAAGGGGTTCGGCACCCGCGATGTCGATGCGATCTGGACTCGCGGAAATACCATCGAGGAGGCGGCCAGGAGCTTCCGCCAGCCGTCTGGGTGGCCTGCGCCGGCCCGTTAGTGCGCGCGAGGTGAAAGGAGAAATCCATGTGGAACCCGAGTCGCAGGCAGTTCTTGAGCGCGTCGGCGGGGGGCCTCGCCGCCCTGAAGCTGCGCGGCGCTCCCACGGAAAAGGGGCGCCTGGCGCTGGTCGCGTCTTCCCATTCCAAACTTGCCAAGCCATCCCCTCTGGATGATCCGCTGGACTACGCGCGGGTCCGCGACATGGTGTGGAAAGCCATCGAATACGGGCGCCCGCGCGCGGGGAGCCTGGAGGCCAAGATCAAGCCCGGCTCGTGGGTGGTCATCAAGCCCAACATCATCGGCTTGCCCCCGCGGCCGACTTATTGCACGGCCGATGTGACCGACCTGCGTGTGACCAAGGCCGTGCTGGAGTACGTCGCCGAAAAGTCGCGCGCGGCGCGCATCACGGTGGCCGAAGGCGGCAGCTACCGACGCATCGGCGACCCGGCGCGCGACAGCCTCATGATCCAGAACGGCGTCCAGGTGGACGCGCTCACGGCCGATTGGGGCGGCGAGTTCGCCGGACTCAAGGAAACGCTGGGCGCCATCCTCAAAGATGTGGGCCAGCGCTTTCCCGGCAAGAAGTTCGATTACATCGATCTCTCCTACGACGCGGTGCGCGACGAGTCGGGCCAGTTCAAGTGGATGGACGTGCCGCGCAGCTCCAACGGCGTCGGCGCTTTCGGCGAAAAGAAGATTTACGTCCCCTCCAAGACCATCATCAGCTGCGACTTCCTCGTCACGGTCCCGGTGTTGAAGGTCCACTCGGTGTGCGGCGTCACCGGGTGTCTGAAGAACTACGTTGGAACGGCGCCCCGCGAGGTGTTCGCCCTCCCTGGCGCGTGGTCCAACTTTTCGTTGCACGCCAACCATTCCCTCGAAGGACGCGCGGATTCGTTCATCACCGATCTGGCGGCATTTCACCCGCCCGACTACTGCGTGGTGGATGCCATTCGGGGACTTCAGCATTCCGAGCACCGCATCGACCGTCCCGACCAACTGGTGCGCAGCAACATGGTCCTCGCGGGCGAAGACGCCGTCGCCACCGATGCCCTCGGTGCCTACCTCATCGGCTATCAGCCGAGCGACATCGAGTACCTGCACATGGCCACCCAGCGCCAGATGGGCGACCTGGACCTGGGCAAGGTGGATATCATCGGTGAGGAGCCCGACAAGCTGCGGCGCCACTGGGGCAAGCCCAGGAACTGGAATGGCCGTTGCAACCGGGTGTGGCTGCTGACCCAGGATGCCTCCGCCGACATGAAATCCTGGGAGCGCTACACGGCGCCCACCGATACGCTGCACTTTATCGACTGGAAGAAGCCTTCGTCCGATGCGGCCGTCTACAAGTCCGCCGTGCGGGTAGTGGCCGGCGGGACGCGCAAAGCGTTCTTGTGGGTGGGCGCGCGCGGCCACGTCACCGCCTTCCTGAATGGCGAGAAAGTCATGGACGAGGACGGGATCACGCGCTACCGCGTAGGTCAGTTCCAGAAGCCCGTCGAGCTGCGCTCCGGCGAAAACCTGCTGGTGTTCGAACTGAAACCGGCCGCCGATCGGGCCGATCTGAGCGCTTTGCTGGTAGGCCCACAGAATGACGGCGACACGGTGGAAGGCATCCGCTGGACGGTCTGAGCCCGGGCTGGGACCCCGCACCCGGAGACGCTACGGGATAGAGTCTGAAACGTCACGGGAGTGATCTCCCAGAACGCCGTTTCCGAGGGGTTTGCGGCAGCCGGGCAGTTCCACGAGTCGACTACGCAACCACGTGAACATCGTGGAAATTGCCGGGCACATCTCACGGCAGATGCTGGCCCGCCATAACCACATTCGTATGGAATCCAAGCGGAAAGGCCTGGAAGCCATCGTCGCCAAACCAGCGCCAGCGGCGAAAGCCCAAAATCCCACGGAAGAGCAAGCGCACGCCGACGGGACGGGTCAGACGGTCCAAAAGCCCTTCAACGCCTCCCGCCCCCCGAAGCAGTAGAATTCAGGTATGTACCACCTCAGCCGCCAGCACATGATGGCGCTGGCCTTTTTGCTGCCGGCGCTGTTGCCTGCGCAGGAAATCACGCTGCAGAAGTCGGTCGTAGCGTTTGCCTTCGGTGTCACCCATCCGCGCACACCGGACGGTAAGCCCGCCTTGGGGCCCGACAATAAACCGATGGTGATAGACGGGCCGCTTGGCACAGCCTTTTTTGTGCTCTATCCCGACAGCAGGGGAGGTCCGGACTACGGCTTTGTGTACGTCGTAACGGCCAAACACGTACTAATATTACAACGTTAAGT